>JAAKFE010000044.1 GCA_011065175.1 Candidatus Anoxychlamydiales bacterium | reverse complement strand
TTGTGACTTTTAGATACTAAATCTGCTAAACAAATCATTTCAACTTGACTCATAACTTCTCCATTTTTGTAAAAGCAATTATAAATTGTTTTTGAAAATTATTCCAGTTCTAAACAGTCCCTTATTGTACTCATCGACATATCGAGAAAAACTACTAGCTTCAAATACAGATTGGCAACAATCAGTTATCATAGCTACTGTGCCTACAGTCAATCCTGTTCTGTCAATTGGGCAATAAATTCTTCCGCCAACAATACAAAATTTTACTTGCTGTTCTTTAGGTAAAGATTTTTTTGCAAAACTATCTGGGTCTTGAAAATGCTTATCTTCTATTGTTATTAAAAATACGCTTCCCTTAGCGCTTAATGGGATTTCAATCAGGACTCGGTCTTGATCTAAAGCAACTTTGCAATTGAAACAGTTATTGTACTTCATGAAATGCTGAGTAAAACTATCACTTGCAAATACAGTTTTGCAACAATCAGTTATCGTAGCTACTGTTCCTACAGCCAATACGGTATTGGCAATTGGACAACAAATTCTTCCGCCAACAACACAAAATTTTACTTGCTGTTCTTTAGGCAAAGATTTTTCTGCAAAACTATATGGATCATGAACATGTTTATCTTCTATTCTTAGCCAAGATACACCTGTCATAATTTTCTCCATTTTTTTTTAATTTAAAAAAAATATTAGTTAATCAAATATGAAAAAAATTAGCAATCTTAAATTTTTTATTATAGATAATGGTGGCTAAATTTTTGCGATAATAATATTTGTTTTTGACATTGAGACTTTTTTTATTATACTTGATTTCATGTTAAGTTATTTTTATTGGAATCCTAAAAAAGAAATATTTACTATCCCTTATTTGAATATCCCAATTGTTTGGTATTCCATCCTTTTTTTATTGGGTTTTGTAATTGCATATTATATTTTTGTATCTATTTTAAAGCGCTATTTTTATCTTTTTGCAAATTTTACTCAAAAAGATATTTTATCATTTGATATTTTAAAAGAGGAATTAAAAAATCCTAAAACTGAAGAGCAAAAAAAAATATCAGAGTTTTTATTTGAAAAAACAAGAAATGAAAATTCCTTGGACTCTAATAATAAAATTTTAGACCGTTTAAATGCATACATAGATGGAAAAATAAAAAATAGGCTTTTTTTAGAAAACTCGTTTTCAAAATCTATTCTTTCTACAAAAAGAAAGGTAATAAAAATTACAGATACCCTTATAGTCTATGTTGTTATAGCAACGATAATTGGAGCTAGGTTAGGTCATTTAATTTTTTACGAAACACCATCTTATTATCTTAAAAATCCAGTAAATATTATTAAAGTCTGGCATGGTGGGCTCTCATCGCATGGAGCTGCTATAGCTCTTTTTATAGCTCTTTTTTTATTTTGTTATTATCTTAAGAAATTTAGTCCAAAACTCTCATATGTTCATCTTTTAGATTTTGCAATAGTTCCAACTGCTTTAGTTGGGTTTTTTATTAGAGTTGGTAATTTTATGAATCAAGAAATTTTAGGTATTAAATCTAACTTACCTTGGGCTGTTATTTTTGGATCTCCCATGGAAAATGTAGAAATTGTTCCTCGCCATCCTGTGCAATTATATGAAGGGTTATTTTATTTATTAGTTTTTTGTATTTTATTTTTTTTAAGTTATAGAAAATATTTTCTTGTAAAAGAGGGGAAGTTATTTGGCCTTTTTTTAATATTGATTTTTGGATTTAGATTTTTTATTGAATTTCTAAAAGTTAAACAATCAGCTATTTTAGATGCTGATACATTTTTGCTGATGGGACAATATCTTTCCATCCCCTTTATAGCTCTTGGAATCTTTTTTCTTTTTTTTAATAAGAATAAAAGCTTTTTCTTGAAAAACTTATAATATGTAAGTAAAATAGATATAAAGTTTTAAGCAGGAGAAAATATATGAATTTAATTACAATTGCAGGTCGTTTAGGGGTAGATCCAGAAGTTAGATTTACTTCAAATGGACAAAAAGTTACAACTCTTAGAGTTGCTGTAAATGTTAGAAAATCAGGAAAAGAAGAAACTATTTGGTATAGAGTAACCGTTTGGGGAGAAAATTTTGATAAGATGATCTCCTTTTTGAAAAAAGGAAGCGCCTTAATTGTTGTAGGGGATTTAGCAAAACCAGAGATTTTCAATGATAGAGAAGGAAAACCACAAGTATCAATGAATATAACAGCATCTAGCTTAATGTTTTCGCCATTTGGAAGATCGGATAAATCTCAAGACAGCCCAGCTGTAAGTGTTGAGAAAACTTCTTCAAGTCCTCAAAACTCTCAAACAAATGAGCAGTATGCATCTTTTGCAGCGGGAGAGAAAAAAACTGAAGGATCTAGCTCAGAAGAATTTTCAGATGATGAAATACCATTTTAATTAAAAGGGTTTAAAGGAAATTATACGAAGATGCTATAAAGAAAACAGTATTGACTAGTTTTTTAAACTAGGTTTTTTTAATTTTTAAAGAAATATGTAACCCGTTAATTTTTCAGGAAATGTTTTATGAAAATTACAATAGCTTCAAGTCAAGATAAAAGAAAAATCGCAGATTATTTAATTTTGCCATTTGTTGAAGATAAAAAAGGTCCAAAAGCACTTTGTTCGATTTCTAAAGTTTCAAAAATTGTAAAGGGACCGATCGAGACTAAAGATTTTCAAGGTAAAAAATCTCAAATATCGGTGGTATACGGTTCAAAAGAGAAAAGAATAATTTTGCTAGGGCTTGGAAAAGCAGATAAAATTGATGAGTTTCATATTAGTGAAATTTATTCTGAGGCCGTTGCTTTTTTGAAAAAGAAAAAAGCTAAATCTGTAAATATCCAAATTCCTGAAAAATTAAATATTTCAAAAGAAGATCTCTTAAAGGGTATTGCTGAAGCTTTATTTTTAACAAATTATGGCTTTGATAAGTTTAAGCATTTTTTAAAAAAAGAGTCGCCAACTTACTTGAATGAAGCTTGTTTAATTGGAGCTGAAAAAAAAGATATGGCCCTTATAAATAAGGGTAAGATCATAGCATCTGGTGTTAATCTTACAAGAGATTTAGTCAATAATAACGCTGATGATGAAACTCCTCAAAATTTAGCAAAAATAGCTAAATCTTTTGAAAAGATATCAAAAGATGTAAAGGTTATTGTTTTTGATAAGAAAAAAATTGAACAAGAAAAAATGGGGCTTTTACTTGCTGTTAATAAAGGGTCTGATAAAGATCCTGTTTTTATAATAGTTCATTATCATGGTAATAGATCTTCAAAAGATCATTCAGTAATTGTAGGAAAAGGAGTTACCTATGATACAGGTGGGCTTAGTTTAAAACCACCAACTGCTATGGATACTATGAAATCCGATATGTCTGGAGGAGCCGCAATATTAGGGGTTATGTATTCGATTGCTAATTTAAAGCTTAAAGTAAACGTTACCGCTTTAGTTCCTGCTACTGAAAATTCAATAGGACCAAAAAGTTATAAACCTGGTGATGTATATGTCGGTCTTGGCAACAAAAGCGTTGAAGTAAAAAATACAGATGCAGAAGGAAGGCTTATTTTAGCCGATGCCCTAGCATATGCAGCTATGAAAATCAAGCCAACTAGAATTATAGATTTAGCCTCTTTAACAGGGGCTTGCGTAGTAGCACTTGGAGAAGATGTTGCAGGGCTTTTTTCTAACTCTGAAAAGCTTGCTAAAGATCTAGAAGCTGCATCTAAAAGAACAGGGGATCATCTCTGGCGACTACCGCTTTATAAACCTTACAAAGATCATCTAAAATCTGATATTGCGGATCTTAAAAATATTGGAAATGCTAGAGAAGCTGGAACTATAACTGCTGCTTTATTTTTAGAAGAGTTTGTAAATAAAATAGATTGGGCGCATATAGATATTGCAGGCCCAGCATTTTTAAGTAAACCAAAAGGGCTTCATCCTACGCATGCAACCGGAATTGGTGTGAGATTACTTACCTACTTTTTTGAAAATTTATCAATAAAATAGGATTTTAAAAAACCACATTTGAAAAATCACATTTGGAAAATAATATTTTATGCAAAAAAAAATCTATTCTTTCAAAGTTTTAAAAAAAGATGCTAAAAAAAAACTTTTAGATTTTTTAAAAGAAAAACTCTTCGTATCTAATCGTCAAATTAAAAAAGCTTTAGATAAAGGGTTATGCAAAGTTAATGGTAGAATTGATAGATTTGCGACGAGTTTATTAAAAGAAGGATCGATTGTTACTCTAAACTCTTCTTTTAGAGAATTTATTAAAGAAAAAAAACTAAAGTCAATTAAAATTTTATATGAAGATGAATTTTTTTTAGCGGTAGATAAACCTCATGATTTTGAATGTTTAGATAGAAATATTCATCTGTTTTTTCCAAAAAAGTATATCCTTATTCACAGACTTGATAAAGATACAACAGGTGTTTTATTAATTGCTAAAACTCAAAAATTTAAAGAAAAAATGATCAAAATTTTTAAAGATCAAAAAATACAAAAAACATACCTAGCTTGGATAGATGGATATATCAAAGAAGAAACAAAAAAAATTGAGAGTAATTTAAAAAAAATAAAAGCTCTTCATGGTCAATCGATTTATGGGCCGTCATCTGATGGAAGATATGCCCTAACTTATCTAAAAGTACTTGAAGCATCTAAAGATAAAACATTTGTAGAGCTAAAGCCTATAACAGGTAGAACTCATCAATTAAGAGCTCATATGAAACAGATATCTCATCCCATTTTGGGTGATTTTTTATATGCTAAAAGATTTATCTGTAAAGATGAGGTTTTAAGGCTTCAACTTCATGCTTCTGAAATGGAATTTGAGCATCCTGAAACTTTTGAAAATATTTATATATCATCTGAAATTCCTGACGATTTTTTATAGGGTTGATCTACCAATTATAGGTGTATTCAATTATGTAATATGAAAAAAGACTCGCTCTTTTAATATTCCAATTTTGAAGATTTAAAGCGTTTTTTTCAGCATCAATAGTTGAGATTTTTTTCTGAAGAATTTTGTAAAATCGGTAAGTTAATATAGAAGATAAAGTGCAGATGGTGATTGCTGAAACGGTAATAATTATTGGCCATTGCATCATTGAGCTAACCATAGCTAAAGATAAAAATGCTATGCTTGAAATTAACGCAATGCCATGTTTATTAGCTAATGGGGATAACTCTTCATAAGCTTTTTTTTCAAGCTTTTGAATATTTTTAGCTGTTGTTGATAGAGATGACATTTCTTCCTTTTTTAGATTAAACTATATATTTTAAAATATAGCTTTTTTATATGTACTTTCTCTCTACACTAAAATCTCAGAGCTAGGCTTCGCAGGCATCTGTAAACGTCTATTTTCAGAGTTAGCTGCTATTTGTAAGTATTTTAGAGTTATCATAAATAATCCAATAGAAACAGCTGAAACCCCCAAGCAAAAAGCAGATAATCCCGTTAGTATAGTAGGAAATAAAATAAAATAGCTAATTAAACATAAAGAAGCAAATGCTATAGCTGATATTATAGCCACTTTTAGTTTAAACTCAGCTATTTCAAGTTTGACTGAAAGAACTTCTCTTAGATTTATTGAAACGTCAGGTATAAGATTTTCTTTTACAGCTCTTTGAGTGCGAGAATTAAAATCTTCTCTAAATTTTTGATGTGAAATAGACTCTAACATTTTTTTTTCCTTTTTTAGTAAAATAAAAAGGAAATGATAGGTTTTTATTTATTTTTTTCAAATATAAAAAAAAGCTGTTATGCTATTTTTATGAATTTACAATTAGTTTTTGAGGAAGAAATATTTGAAAATATTAATCGTTAAAACATCCTCTGTTGGAGATATTATCCAAGCATTTAATATCTTGGATTATTTTTATGATAGATTCAAAAATATTGAGATAGACTGGGTTGTTGAAAAAGCGAATCTTTCTTTAATAAATTCTCATCCTTTAATTAATAATGCTATTTTATTCGATATGAAAACCTGGAAACAAAAGCCTTTTAAAAAAAGAGTGAGGAAATCTTTTTTTAGCTTTATAAAATTTTTAAGAAAAAAAAGATATGATGTTGTTTTTGATTTGCAGGGTAATTGTAAATCAGGTTTGGTAACTTTGTTCTCTAAAGCTAAAACAAAAGTGGGTTTTGGAAAAAAATCAATAAGAGAGTGGCCAAATCTAATAGCTACAAAAGTGCATGTCGATGTCGATAAAAATATCAATATGAGACTTCAGAATCTAGAACTTATTAAAAAGTATTTTAAAGATGACAAACCTTTTGAAATTAAAGGAGCTAGATTAAAAATATCAAAGGTCCAAGAAGGTATTTTGAAAAAAATACTTGTTGGTGAAAATCTAAATACCAAAACAAAAATTATGGTATGCCCAGGCGCTAAATGGCCTAATAAACAACTATCTTTCGAAACTCTTTTATCTTTTTTGAAACTTATTCAAAAAAGACTTCATTCTTCATTTTTATTTATTTGGGGAAATGACTTTGAAAAGTTTGTAGCAAATAAATTAAATAAAGAGTTTAAAAGTTCCATAGTTGTAGATAAACTTACTTTTCCTCTTTGGCAAAATCTAATGAATGATGTTGATTTAGTAATAGCTATGGACTCTTCGTCTCTTCATCTTTGTGGGACTATAGAGACCTTTAGCTTTTCAGTTTTTGGTCCTACTAAAAATGAGGTTTTTAAACCAATAGGGGATAGGCATTTTGCATATCAAGGAAAATGTCCATATGATCAAAAATTTGATAAACAGTGTCCCATTTTAAGATCATGTAGAACTGGCGCTTGTATTAGATATTTAAAATCTGAAGATATTTTCAATAGTTTCATTAATTGGTGGAATAACAAAAAAAATAAAATACTTGTTAAAAAATAGAATTATTATTACATGTAATTATTAGATAGAGAATAAGATAAACATCTCTATTTGTGTTTTATAAAACATGTGAGGAGAAAAGAAATGAAAAAAATAGCATTGTTATTTTTGACAGCCGCTGTACTTTTAGGAATTAGCTCTTGTGAAGAGCCTCCGAAAAAAAAGGAATATAAAAAAACTGATCGTCATTACAGAGATAGTTACAGAGGCCGAGAAGATAGAAATCATCAAGAAAAAAGATGGTAAATTTTTAGCGCCTTTTACTGAAGGCGCTATTTATTTTTTGACCTATTAGCATACTTGATAAAATCTCGCATACAAGAATGTATCAATCCTTCACAGAAAGCTGAATTAATAATTATTGTCTCGGCACTCTCTGCAGAAGCTTCTGCGACAGGAACGGCAGCTTTTGTAGCTATAGATCTAATTGGTCTGTATTTTGTTGATCCCAAAAACAGAGCTGAAGCTGCAAAAGAGAGGGTTCTAATGATTGGATAGCCATTAGATAAGTAGCCCAGTGCCCCAAATGCAGTCGATGCAACAGTTTGAAGAAATGTTGTTCCGTTAAAACCTAGCTGTTTTTTCTTATCGATATTTTGTGCTGTTTCTTTTAGTTTTTCAATAGCATCTGAAAAGATTTGAGCCTTTTCCATTAGGTTTTGATGAGTATCTTTGATTAGTTTTGGAAATGCAGTTTCGTATTTTTTAATAATAGCTATACATTTGTTAAAACAGGCAGTTGTTGAAACTTTTTTTTCATCTTCTAATAAATCGATGTGTTTAGATAATTTCTTTTCAAATAATTCTTTTGCATTATTATATGCAATTTTTAGTTTTTGAAGATTTGGACAAATTGATATTTTTCTAATAACATCTTTCATCTCACTTATATCTGTATCATCTCCAATAGGTTTTAAGGCATTTAATATATCTAACATTTTTTGATGAAGTGATTTTAGCCTTTTTGCTTTGCCAACTGATTTAGGTGAGTTTAAATAATCTTTTTGAGCTTTAGCAAGCTCTAAAAGTAAACCATTTTTGAAAAAGGTATTTGTTAAAACTCTCTTTAGAGTGGAGATGTAATTTTCATGAGTTTGTATTTTCTCAAATTGATCAGATAAAAATTTATATTCATCAATCATTTCATCAAATTCAGAATCAATTTTGAGGATTTTAAGGTTATCTAAACTTTCTTTAATTTTTTCGAGATTAATATTTTTGGAAGTTAATAGACTTTTAAGGTTTTTTAACTCTTTAGAAAGTGATTTTAATTGTTCTATTTCATCATGTAATTTGTCGATTTGAATTATGCTGTCCGATAAGATTTTTTCCTGAATTTTAAATCTTTTTAGATGGATCTCCATCTCTGTTTTTACTCTGCCATTTTCATCTGGAATAAGGTTATTTATTATTGTCACAAGCTTTCTTAGATCATTTATAGCAAGCTCGATATCTTCTTTAGCTTGCGTAGAATTTATTATTGGCGAAAAGGATTCTATTAAATCTGTGCAAGATGAAAGTATATTTTTTGCGTCTTGTTCAAGCATTGGTAGCTTTTCTAAAGTTTTTGCTTTAATTTTTCTATAAGTTACAATTAGCTCTTTAGTTTGATTTTTTGATAAAGAATAGCAATATTCATTAATACTATCGTCTATTGCAGCGCTAATAACATCTTTCATTAACTTTTTAACTAATGTTTCTCTTAGATTATGTTTATCTTTTCTCTCTTCTAAAAGAGCTCTTCCTTCCGGTGTTGTAGAGTCTGGAACATCATCATAAATTTTGTTAAGTAGCCTTATAAAATTACATAGATACTCTTCAAATTTTTCTGGTTGGCCAAATAAGAACTTAAATAGCTCAATAATGTTTGGGTGAAGACCTTTATCAACAAAGTAGTATTTTATCCATTCTCTATCTATCTTTTCAGGGGAGTTTACCCGTTTTAAAAATCTTTCATAATCTGATTTTGGATCAAGTCCTTTTGTTTGAATTCGTTTTAGGTCTTCTTGAGTTTGATAGGGTTCTCTTGTAATTAAAGTAAATAAGTATTCTGAGAATTTTTTAATATCAGAAAGTGATTTATCGACAATCGGTGGTGGTTCTTTAAGTGTTTTATGATAGGGATTTTTAGCCATTTCTTCTAATACATCTTTTATGACATCACATAAAAAGCAATTTATAGCATGAGTAAAACCCGATTTATTTACAGATTTTAAAATATCTTCTAAAACAGAAGGAGCGAAAGATTTGATTAAATTTTCATGGAATTTGTTGATAAGTAAATTTGGAATAATTTCTAAAAGCTTTGCTAAAAAATATGGAATAAGACCAAGTGGTATAGTAATTGCTTTGAAAGGCATTAACAAAGCTTTTGGGATTTTATCTAAAATCTCGAATTTTAATAGTTGTATTTTTTTAATTGTTTTACTTAAAGGTTTAAAATCTGGTCTCATTTCCTCTTTTGAAGCGGCTTTAGCGAATTCAGCGTAAAGAATATCTGTATTATCAAAACCTATAATTTGTTTTTGTTTTAAAGCTTCTCTCAGATAGTCATCTCTATCACCTAGTGTATTAGTAGCATCATCTCTAAATTTATTAACAGCATTATTGTAATTAGCTAAATAACTATTAGCAGTCTTTAAAATTGTAGAGCCTAGATCTGGAAGATTTTTACCATCTTCTAACTCTCTTCTGGAGGTAGCTAAAATTTTTGTAACTGTTGTTCTAATATATAAGGTTGGAACCCAACGAATAAAGCTGTAGTAGAAAAATAGCATTTTAAAAAAGGATAAATGAGAAAAGTAGCGATTCATCACAGCTCTAATTTGTCGAAAACCAGGGCTCTCATATTTAGAAAGATCTTTAACAACATATAGTAATTTTCTTTCTTTATCGTTAGCTTTTTTGCCATAATTACACTTATTGTATAAATAATCTACTTGGGCATATGTAGATGATTTGAGAATAAAAATCTCAGCTAGTTTATTTGTCTTTTCTTGCAATTGTTTTACGCTAAGAGGTTTTTCTCTAGGGTGTTGACTTTCCTCGAGATCAGATATTAATTCTGATTGACTAACTTTTTTAGTAGGACTTTGAGCAATTTGAAAAGAAGGCCTATTATCAGTTTTTATAGCTGTTGGCATAATACTTAACTGAATTTAAAATTTTTAAAAAATATTTAAGTTATAAATTGATGGACAAGGTTATATAGTTATTTTTTAAAAATATCAATAAAAATTTTATTTAAAATTACAATTATTTATGGAGAGAGCATCATAGTTATTTTGCTTAGATAGCTGTGTTGAAAAAAGAACTATCTTTTGAAATTTAATTAGTTGCTGCTTTTTTTTTATTTGCTAATTATTTGATGCAGTTGGAGATTTAGCTTTTTTAGTTAAAATTACTTTTTTTCAGCTGGTTTCTTTGTATCTGAAGCAGAAGTAGGGTTTACAGAGTCGATAAAAGCTTTCATAGAAATATGTATCAACCCTTCATAGAAAGTAGGTGTAGTAATTATTCTATTTGCGCTTTCTGTATAAGGTTTAATAAAGGGCAGTGCTATTCCATCAGTAACTAGAGCTGGAATGTATTTTTTAGCTATTATATGATTGGAATCTGCATGTCTTTTGTTGAAATTAGCGAAATAATCGGTTAATGCACTAAAAACTTGCGGTATAAATGAGAAACGTGTTTTTTTAGTAGCAGTTGTTGTTTGGCCATCTTCTAAAGCAGGAGGATTATCAATAGCATTAACTTCTTTTTCAAGCATTTCAAGAGTTTTTAAAAAGAGCCCTACCTTTTTTATTAGATTTTGGCCCAAATCTTGAATTATTTTTAGAATAGTATTTTCATGTTTTTGGATAGTAGACTTACATTGCTCAAAACATTTAGTAGTTAAATTAGTATTTTCTTCTATTAATAAAGATTTATGTTTAGCTAGTATTTTTTCGAATAATTTTTTAGCAGCGTCATATGCCTCATCTATTTCCTTAATATCTGAACTATCAGATATTTTTTTAAGAGCTTTTTTTAGCTCACTTATATCTGTGTCCTTTGCAATCGGTTTTAAGCTTTTTAATAATTTTGAGAGCTCTTTATGAAGCATTAATTTTTTTTCTTTGCTGCCTGATTTAGGAGCAATTTTGAGCTCTTTTTGAGCTTTAGCAAACTTTTGAAGTAAGCTATTTTTGAAAAAAGGATTTGATAAAACTTTTTGTAGATTTGAAATATAACTTTCATGAGTTTTGATTTTGTCAAATTGATCAGATACAAATCTATATTCATCAATTATAGTATCAAATTGAGAATCAATTTTTAAAGCTTTAAGATTATCTAAAATTTCTTGGATTTTTTTAAGATCAAAATCTTTATCTTTAGAGGTTAAAAGAGTTTTAAGATTTTTTAGCTCTTTAGAAATAGATTTTAATTGCTCTATTTCATCATGCATTTGATCGGCTTTAGTTAAGCTATCTAATAAGGCTTTTTCAGTTTTTATAAACTGTTGTATATAAGCTTGAATGTCTTTTTTTATTCTGCCTTCTTCGTTTGGAATAAGATTTCGAATTTCTATAAAAAGAGCTTTTAAAGTATCTCTAGACTTTTTGATAGTTACTTTAGCTTGAGGTTGAGAATGTTCTAAAGAAAATGAATCCTTGAGGGTTGAAAATAAATTATCACCATTCTTTTTAAGGATTGGAATGCTATCTAAGATTTCTTTTTTAAGTTTTCTACGTGTTAAAGCTATAGTATTAATTTGAGTTTTTGATAATTTATTAAAATGCTCATCGATACTATCTTTTAAAGATTCTGTTATTACATCGTGTAGAAGTTTTTCAAGTAACGCTTCTCTTCTATTTGACATATATTTTTGTTCTTGAAAAAGCCGTTCTCCCTCTTCTGTTTTTCGATCGGGTACATTTTCGTAAATATTATTTAGTATTCTTATGAAATTACAGAGATATTCTTCAAATTTTTCAGGCTGAAATAATAAGTTAAATAAATTAATAATATTTTTATGAAGGCCCTCTTCAACAAATGTTTTGGCAGACAAGAACTTTTTTAACCATTTTTCTATATTAAATTTTAATTCTGGATTAGGATCAAGGCCATTTGCTTGAATTCTTTTTAGATCATCTTTAGTCTGATAAGGATCTCTTGAAAGTAGAGTAAATAAGAGCTCAGAGAATTTTTTGATTTCATAACTTAAAGGGTCTTTCTCTTTTACAATTGGGGGAGGCGCTTCAATGGGTTGATAACCTGGATTTCTTGCTTCTTCCATGTCTATTAATTGATCTTCAATGATTTCACATAAAAAGCAGTTAATTGCGTGAGTAAAACCTGATCTATTTACTGATCCTAAAACATTTTTTAAAACAGAAGGAACGAAAGAGTGGATTAATTTTTTATGGAATTTGTTGATAATTGCATTTGGAATAATTTCTAAAAGAGAAGCTAAAATGTATGGAATAGCACCAAATACTTGAGTAACTGCCTTCGCTGGTAGTAATAAAACTTTTGGAATCTTTTGCAAAATTTTAAAGTCTAATTGCTGGATCTTTTTAATAGTTTTGCTAAGAGGTTTAAATTCAGGTCTCATGTCTTCTTTTGAAGCAGCTTTTGCGAATTCAGAGTAAAGGGAGTCAGTATCATCATACCCTATAACATCTTTGTGTCTTAAAGTTTTTTGAAGAGAATCATCTTTACCGTCTGAACTAGTCTTATCATCTCTAAATTGATCAACGCCATTATTGCAATGCGCTAAAAAACTATTAGCTATTTTTAAAATTGTAGATCCAAACTCTGGAAGATTGCTGCCATCTTTTAACTCTTTTCTGGAAGTATCTAATATTTTAGAAATTGTTGTTTTTATATATAAGTTTGGAACCCATCTAGCATAGATAAAGTAAAAAAATAACATTCTGAAAAGAGATAAATTTTTAAATTGGGAGTTCATTACAGATCTAATTTGTCTAAACCCTGGGCTTTTATGTTTAGAAAGATCTCTAACTACATATAATAGTTTTTTATCGACATTTTTATCCGGCACTCCCATGTTACAGTGGGTGTATATATAATTTGCTTGGGCAAAGAAAGTTGAGCTCTTAATAAAAATCTCTTTTATTTTATTTGTCTCTTCTCTCAGCTGTTTTATGCTAAGAGGTTTTGCTTGAGCTGCTTTTCTAGGCCTATCAAATTTTGATATTAAGTCATCTAGAGAAATTTCAGGTTTTGGTGCAGTTTGAGAAGCTACAGGTGTTGTTTCAGTTTGAGATGTTTCAGGTTCTGATGTAGTTTGTGGTTCTTTTTTTCCGTAAAATGTTTCACGAACATATTCTCTAGCGCTTTGAAAATAAGATCTATTAGCAGGCGTTGTCATAATACTTTCTTAATTTATTTTGTTTTATTTATTAATATATGGTTTGCATTTATTATAACAAAAATAAGATTAAATTATAATAGTAAAAATTATTTAATTTGTAAATTTAAGGATAAAACTATATAATATTTTTTAAAAATCAATTAAAAAGTTTTATGGATAAGTTCAAT
>JAAKFE010000043.1 GCA_011065175.1 Candidatus Anoxychlamydiales bacterium | reverse complement strand
TCTGTTTTTGTTTTATCAAAAAGTTCTTTAATTGTTGTTGTCATTAAACTTAGCTGAAATTTATGTCTTCCTAAAAATTGTTTTACTATTTCATTTTTAGGAGAATTTACTAGCTCTTTTGGAGTTGCTATTTGAAGAATTTTTCCATTATCCATTAGGGCTATTCTATCTGCCATTTTCACTGCTTCAAAAACATCGTGAGTAACAAATACTATTGTTTTTTGAATATCTGGTTCTAATTCTAAAAATTCATTTTGAACTTGCTCTCTTGTAATCGGATCTAAAGCACCAAATGGCTCATCCATTAAAATAATTGGTGGACCTGCAGCTATAGCTCTTAAAACTCCAATTCTTTGTTTTTCTCCACCACTTAGCTCTTTTGGAAATCTATTTTTATACTCATCCGGATCAAACCCAAAAATTTTTAAAAGCTCAAATACTCTTTTTTTTATTCTTTCCCTGTCCCATTTAAGTAGTTTTGGAACTATGGAAATATTTTCAAAAACATTCATATGATTAAAAAGACCGATATATTGGATAGCATAGCCGATTTTTCTTCTAAGTTCTATCGAATCAATCTCTTCAATATTTTCACCATCGATATAGATACTTCCAGAGGTTGGAGTCTCTAATTTATTGATCATTCTCATGGTAGTTGTTTTTCCTGAGCCAGAAGTGCCCAATAGAACTAAAGTCTCACCTTTTTTTACTTCTAAGCTGATATTGTTTACAGCTACCTGATCTTTAGAATAAATTTTTGATACATTTTCAAATTTTATCAAAAAATAATGCTCCTTAGCTTTGAAAAATATCTAAGCTAATGATAAAATGTAAAAGCTTAGCAAACATGGAATATAAAACCAAGGATGGTTTTATATCCTTTAAACAAAAATTTTGAACGTCAGCGTCTCCACGCCTAAAGGCGGGAGCTTGTAATTATTAAGCTCAACGTTGATTAGCTTAAGACCCTTAAAGGGCCTACGTTGGATTGATCAGGATACCTTGGAATGCCCCTCTAGTTCCAAGCTCTATCGCAGGTGGTTAAAAGCTTTTTGGGAGAAGAAGCGGTGCTGTCAGCTAAAAAAGTCTATCCAACATTAGCGAAGAGGATTTTACCGGTTTTTTAGGTTCCGGAATTGTTTCGTAAGTATTAGCAATCGGAAAAATCTAAAATTTTTTAAGGAAAAAAAATGTTTATATTTGTAGTTGATAAGAAAAATAAACCTTTAATGCCTTCCAAGCCTAGAAAAGCAAAAATGCTTTTAAAAAAAGGAGAGGCTAAGGTTATTAAATTAGACCCTTTTACTATTCAGCTTACAAATAGAACATCTAGATATACACAAAAGATATCTTTAGGCATTGATGCCGGCACTAAATATATTGGTGTTTCAGCTGCTACAAAAAATAAAATTTTATTTGAAGCAGAGCTTCAACTAAGAACAGATATAAAAAAACTATTAGAGACTAAAAGAGAAAACAGACGGTTTAGAAGATATCGTAAGACTAGATATAGAAAGCCAAGGTTTTTAAATAGAAAAAGAAAAAATAAGTGGCTTGCACCTTCTATAAATCACAAAGTTTCATCTCATCTTAAAATAGTAGATTTTATTTATAAAATTCTACCCATTACAAAAATTATTATTGAAGTTGCTCAGTTTGATATTCAGAAAATTAAAAATCCAAATATTACAAAAGAAGAATATCAAAAAGGGAGACAGCTTAACTTTTTCAATGTAAGAGAATATGTTCTTTTTAGAGACAATCATATATGTCAATTATGTAAAAAAAAGAATAAAATATTAAATGTTCATCATATAGAATCTAGAAAGATTTCTTCCAATTCTCCTGATAATTTAATAACCTTATGTGTAGAATGTCATAAAAAAGTCCATTTAGAAAAACTTCACATATTTACAAAAAAATCGTGTTTCAAAGATGCATCTCAAATGACTACTATTCGATGGTATGTTTTTAATGCTTTAAAAGAAAAATACAGCGTTAAACTAACTTATGGATATATAACGAAAAACACTAGAATTAAAAACAAATTGGAAAAATCTCATAGAGTAGATGCAAGATGTATCACAAAAACGATGGATGAACCTTTAAATTATTATCAGATCAAACAAATTAGATCTAATAATCGCAGATTACATAAAAATACAATTTTGAAAGGTGGAATTAGAAAAAAGAATACAGCTCCTAGATTAGTTAAAGGGTTTCAACTATTTGATAAAGTCTTATATAATAACGATATAGCTTTTATATATGGTAGAAGATCAAGTGGATATTTTAAAATCGCAACTCTTGATGGAGCTATTATACATAATAGTATTAGCTATAAAAAATTAAAATTGCTTGAAAAAGCACAAACATTTTTAACTATAAAAAGGAGCGGCGTTTCCTTGCCATGCTTAAAAGCAGGGGTTTCCACGCCGTCAATTCGATGAAAAAAATCTGTTTTCCTACATATAAAGGTTTAAAACAAAAGCTAACTTTGAATAGTGATAATCTCAAATTTTTAGAGGATTCAAAAAAAATTTGTAAAAATATTTTTTATAAAAACTCATTAAATAAATTAATTATCTTTACAGGACCTTGCTCAATTCATTCAGAAAAAGAAGCTCTTTTATATGCTGAAAAATTAAAAATTCTTCAAAAAGATTTAAAAAATATTTTTTTAATAATGAGGGCCTATTTTGAAAAACCAAGATCTGAAAATTCTTGGAAAGGTTTTTTATACGATCCTAATTTAGATAATTCTTTCGACATCGAAACCGGTCTTAAAAAAACAAGAAATCTTTTAATAGATATAACTAAAATGAGAGTTCCTATCGCAACAGAGATTGTAGATCCAAATGTTTTTAATTATTTCGATGATTTGATTACTTGGGGCTTTATAGGAGCTAGAACATCTGCCTCTTCACTTCATCGCCATTTTGCATCATCTTTAAAAATTCCTATCGGTTTTAAAAATGCTTTAGACGGAGATATAAAAAT
This sequence comes from Candidatus Anoxychlamydiales bacterium, assembly GCA_011065175.1. Lineage (GTDB taxonomy): Bacteria > Chlamydiota > Chlamydiia > Chlamydiales > SM23-39 > JAAKFX01. The sequence goes on along the minus strand of JAAKFE010000043.1, from coordinate 10,577 downwards.
TGCAATAAATGGAGCTTTTATCTCTAAAAATAAACAAAACTTTATATCTGTTGATGAAAACGGAAAAATTTGTCAGACAAAATCTAATGGCAACAAATTATCTCACATAGTACTAAGAGGCTCTAAAACATCTATTAATTACGATGAAAAATCTTTAAATAATACTTTAAAATTAATGAAGGAGAAAAATCAAAATTTTCCAATTATTATTGACTGCTCTCATGGCAACTCTCAATATACCCATCTAAATCAAATCAATGCTTTTGAATATACTATGGATATGATAAAAGAAAAAAAATATCCAATAATCGGGATTATGCTAGAGAGCAATTTAAAAGCGGGCAAACAAGCTTTAGATCTTTTAAATCTTAGATTTGGGAAATCTATCACAGATTCTTGTATAAGTTTTGAAGAAACAAAAGATTTAATTAAAACTGCAGATGAAAAGCTTAGTACACTTGATCTTCATCAAAATCATCGATAATTTTGATATCTTCATCTTTATTAATTTCAATAAGTTCTTTGTAAAACTGATGTTTCCACTGATCTACTAAACACCCATCTTCATTAAAAACATCTACTTTATAGGTTAATATTTTTTTAGATTTATCTACTGTATCATCTTGAAATTTTAAAACTTTATGCCCTCTTTTCCTTTCAATTTTCTCACAAAAAACGTCTTGTTTATTATCCCAAAATCTTACAGTTATTACCATATCTAGATTTTCTCTAAAAATAGATAAAGGAAAATCCCAAGCAATAGAGAGGGTTTGACCATCTGGCGGGTGTTTTTGTCTAGGATCAGGCGTGTTTACATGGGAAGATGCAAGATAAGTTCTATCCATTTTTTCATGTTGCACATATAAATGATTTTTATAACAAGATGAAAAAAAAATTAAAGCAGTTAAAACTAAATATTTAAAAATTTTCAAAAAAAAATACTCTCTTGCATTTTTGATGAAATAAGATTAGCATTTTTTTAATGAGATATCAATTTTTAGCCTTTTTATATGAAAAAAAATGATGAATCAGTCATTAGCTGTATTTTTTCTAAAGATCGAAAAACAGTGCTTCTAATTAAAAGAAGAGATGTTCCCGTATGGACACTTCCAGGCGGAGGAATAGAAGATAATGAGACTATAACAGAGGCTACTCTCAGAGAAGTTTTAGAAGAGACAGGCTATCAAAGCAAAATAAGAAAAAAAGTTGGAGAATACTCTCCTATAAATAAACTTGCTAAATTTACTCATTTATTTGAGAGTGAAATTATATCTGGAGAGCCCACTTTATCAGATGAAACTAAAGACATAAAATTTTTTGATGTTGATAATTTACCAAAACTGCCTCCTCCTTATAAGGAGTGGATACATGACTCTTTAAAAAATGAAAAAACTCTAATTAAAAAAAAACTAAAATCTGTAAATTACTTAAGCTTGATAAAAAATTTAATTTTGCATCCTATTTTAGTTATTAGGTTTTTATTAGCTAAGATAGGCCTTACAATAAATACTTAAAATATTTTGTTTGCAATTTTATTATAATTTTATTTTTTTAGATATTAATACATATTAATCTTGTTTTATATACTAAAAAGACCTTAAAATACCAATCATTATATAAAATGGTAAAACCGTTCCTTGATAAATATTTTAATATAGGAGATTTTTATGTCTGTTTCTTTAGAATCTTTAGTTCCCTTAGCAAATAATTTTGCTCAAACAAAAATCACATCTGATAAGCAAACTACAAATTATGAAAAAGCTAGAAAAGCTTTGAAAAGTGATTTTAAATCTCAGATTGCATCTTTACCTTTAAAACTGCTTGATTTAGATAGAATATTAACAAGTTTTACTTCTTGCGATCAAAAAGTTGCTAAAAAAGTTCAAGAATGGATAAAAAAACTTGCAATAGACTCTGGATTTAAAATAACAGTTGGTGGAGCAATAATATTATTAAACAATACTTTGCTATACAATTTTGATTTGGCATATAAAAGCATTCAAACAAATGCAAAATATCTAGAATTTAGAGAAGCAAAAAAAGCTTTTAAAACAGCTATAAAAGATCTTAAATCTCAAGGAAAAACAGCAGCAGAAATCGAAAGTTTTTTAAAAACTAATAAAGTTTTTGATAGAGCAGTTAGGAAAGCTTTATATTGGTATAAATATAAAATTTAAGAAAATTATTATAAAAAAAATAAATATTTTAGATTTGAGATAAAAAACATCTTATTTTTCTTTTATTAATTGCATCGATGCAGAAGTACCAATTCTTGTAGCTCCAGCTTCTATAAAAAGCAAAGCCTCTTGAAGAGTTTTGATGCCACCTGATGCTTTTACGCCTAAATCATCACCAACTATATTTCTCATTAAAACAATATCTTGAGCTGTAGCTCCACCTTTTGCAAAACCAGTTGAAGTTTTTACAAACTTAGCTTTAGCTAATTTTGCTATTGTGCAAGCAGATGCTAACTCCAAAGGATTTAAATAACAGGTCTCTATAATAACTTTTACAGGAATATCTTTTGCAACTTCGACAACAGCTTTTATACCATCGAAAACTTTTTGAAAGTCCCTATTTTTAAGAGCCATAAAATCCATTACCATATCAATTTCTTTAGCGCCGAGATCTATTGCTTTTTTAGCCTCTTTTGCTTTCTCTTTTGGAGATTTTTCACCTAAAGGAAAATCTATAACTGTAATCGGAAGAGGTTTTTTACCCTGTAATTTTTTTACAACGATTGGCAAAAACTCTGTAAAAACACATACAGCTTTAAAACCATGTTTTATTGCTTCATCTGAAATTTTTTCGATATCTTCTTTTGTAACCTCTTTTTTTAAAAGAGTATGATCAATATATTTAGATATATCATCCATAAGGCCCTAACATTTTTTTTGGATCTACAATTTCATCAAATGTTTTCTCATCCATCATATTAAGCTCTAAAGCTGCTTGTTTTAAAGATTTATTTTCACTATGTGCTTTAAATACTATTTTAGAAGCTTTATCATAACCGATTGATTTCATCAATGGTGTTGCTAACATTAAATTTTGATCTAAGTTTTGTTTAATTTTTTGAAGATTTGGTTTTATTCCTTTTAGACAATGCTCCAAAAAAGTTTTAGAAACATCTGTAATTAACTCAATTGATTGAAGAAGATTGTAGATTTTAACAGTTCTAAGTACATTTAATTGAAAATTTCCAGAAGCATTTGCCATTGCTATCATGCTATCATTTGCCATAACTTGCATAGCTACTAATTTAACTGATTCACATTGCGCGGGATTTATTTTGCCCGGCATGATAGAAGAGCCTGGCTCATTAGGCGGCAAAATTATCTCACCGATCGCACATCTTGGTCCTGATGCTAAAAGAGTGATATCATTTGCTATTTTAAAAAGTGATACCGATAAATTTTTTAAAGTTGAGCTCATAAAACATACAGCTTCTGAAGAAGAAAGTGACTGAAAAAGATTATCAGATACCGAGAACTTTTCATTGGTCATTTTAGCAATTTCATCTATTGCAATTTTTTGATAGTCTTTGTGAGCATTAAGTCCCGTTCCTACAGCTGTGGCACCAAGTGGAATTTTCAAAAATTTTTGCATACTAAATTTGATATTTTCAATAGCCTCTTTAATAAAAGCCGAGAATGCTGAGAATTCTTGACCGAGAGTCATTGGAACAGCGTCCATAGTATGGGTTCTCCCAACTTTAATAATATCTTTAAACTCTATAGTTTTATCATCAAATCCCTTTTTCAAATCCTCTAGAGCTGGCAGAAGTATATTTTTAACTCTTCTATATGCTGCTATATGAATTGCTGATGGAAAAGTATCGTTAGTTGATTGAGCCATATTTACATCATCGTTTGGATGAAGAGGATTTTTTGAACCTAAGGGTTTATTTGATTTTAAAGCTGCGATATTTGAAATAACTTCATTTACATTCATATGAGTTGGTGTGCCAGATCCAGTTTGCCAAATAAGAAGAGGAAAATGCTCATCATATTTTTTATCTAAAATTTCATCGCAAGCTGAAATAATAAGATCTTTTTTTTCTTTAGGGAGAAGGTTTAATTTAAAATTTGCAATAGCAGCAGCTTTTTTTACTATAGAAAAGCCATAGATAATATCCATTGGAATTTTCTCTTTTCCAATAGTGAAATTCTTTAAATTTCTTTGAGTGCTAGCGCCCCAAAGTTTATCATTTTCAACTTCGACTTCCCCTAAACTATCGTTTTCTTTTCTCATAAAAATCCCATTTTAACTTTTAAACACAAAAATATATATACCCAAAGAACTTCAAAACTTGGAAGTAATTTTTTAATATTCATAGACAACCTTTTAAGGGACTAGCCGATTTTTCAAGTTGTTTCGGTATATTTTCTATAAGCGCATTACTTTTCTTTTTAATCATCTTTTTATATTTTCTTTTCTCTTTTTATATAACTGTTTTACAAAAGTAAAAGAGCAAAAACAAATGCAAAAATCGCAAAAGATTCAATAATTCCTGCAGCAGTTGCGCATTTCCCGAAAATCGCAGGTTGTTTTGCTGAAGCTTGTATCGCTGTTGCGACTGCTTTCCCCTGATATATTGCAGATACCATAATAGCAAGGCCCGCAAAAAGCGCGATACCTACAGCTGACATAGAAGATAACCCTCCCCCAACAATAGCAGCTTTCATTCTAATCATTAAAACAAAACCATATATAGATTGAGAAGATGGCATTGCACTAAGTCCAATAAATTTACCATGACCTTCTTCTACATGTGTCATAACACCATGAGATGCCATGCCAGCAATTCCACAACCGATTGCACTGCCTATACATCCAAGACCCAATACTATGCCTGGTCCAAACATTGTAAAATCCATAAAAAATACCTCTTATTTTTATTTTAATAATTTTAACGGATCGAATAATTTACCGTCTCCTTCAAATGAATAGTGATACCATTCAATAAAATTTAAACGAAGCCCATGTATAACTCCGCTCATAATAGCTAAGCCTATATTGACTACATGTCCAGCGATTATTACTAAAAAACCAATAGCTAACCCCATATTAACACCCAAATCATTAAAAGTTGTCGCCATAATCATTCCAGCGAGTCCTAGCGCATATAATCGAAGGTATGATAAAATATCTCCAAATACTCCAACTAAATTAGTTATTTCTATAATACCTTTAATTCTCTTTTGAATAAGTGCTAATATTACAGCTAAACCAATTCCAGAAAAAATCAAAATTTTTCCAATAAAAAAGCAAATCGGTTTACTTAATACGTTTAAAAAATGGATCATTGAAGTCGCATTTAAAGTTGATGGAAAAAATAAATATCCTCCTATCATAAAAAGAATCCAACCAAGACCTGCATAATTTCTAAATATATATCTCAAAAAAGATAAAGCTATGTGAATAATTCCAATTAAAATAGCCGCTTCCATCAAAATATTGTCTTTAAAAACATCGAATGCTTCAAATTTTTCTGAAGAATTTTCTTTTTTTACAGTTTTTAATAAAAAATCTTTTCCATCTTTAGCAGATGCTGCATTTGGATACTTTTTTACCCAATCTTCATAGACATCATCTTTTTTTTGTAGATGATATGTTGCTTTTTTCGTTGCTAGATAATTGATAAAAGTAACTTTATTTAAAGAGCTTTTAACTGAAGGTCCTATTCCAAAAAACGAACCAGTTATTGCTCCCCAAATTATACAAGCGGATGATAAAATCAAAATAAGTCTTGTAAAACGTTTAATTATTGGTTTTGGATTTTTAACTTTGAATTTCAAGAAAAGACCTAAAAGCAAATATACAAGACCATAGCCTGCATCAGATACGATCATTGCAAAAAATATTACAAAGAAAATTAAAACCCAGAGAGACGGATCTTTATCTTCAGCAGAGGGAACATCGTAAATATTTACTAAATCTTCACCAACTTTTGCATCTTTTTTATTTTCCATATAAGTTGGAACTCGATCTTTTTTTGATATTGCAATTTCAGCAAAGCTAATAGAGAGCGGTTTTGTAAGCTCTTTTAGTTTATCTATTTTATTCATCGGAACCCAAGCTTCTATAGCAAAAATACTCTCTTCTAAAGGATAAAATGCGTCTTCTTTAGACTCCTCTAAATGATAGATATTTAATTTTTTTATAAATTCTTTTGTTAGATATTTTAAATGTTTAGCTAGGTGTTTTATCTCTTTTTGAGTGTTTTCAATCTGTTTTTGTACAACTAATTTTTTCTGCTTTAAAATAGAAAGAGGAGTGTCTATAAAAATCTCTATCATTTTGGAGTATGTTTTTCTCTCTTTATTAATAGCTATAAAATAATCTAAATCATAAGCGCTATTGATATAGATGAGCTCTTGCGGCAGTTTTATTTTTTCTCTTTTAGATTTTTTAATTGTAAAAAACTGAAAATATCTATGGATTTCATCTTCTAAATTATTTAAAAAATCTTTTGGAAAATCTCCAAATGGAGATATTCTCATAATTTCTGAATCTAAAATCCGTTGCTGTTCAAAACACTTTTCTTTAAGTTGATTTAAATGAAGTATTTTTTTTACTAAAATATCAGAGAATATTTTCTCATCTACTTGAATCTGCTTAGGTTCTTTTTTTAAGATTTTGATTGCATCGATGTAATCTTTTACAAGAGGAGATACTTTTTTTATCTTTTTTGTTTTGGATAAAAATTCGATAAACCCTTTTTCTTGAACGGCTTTGAAAAATATATCTATTTGATCTTTGAGACCATAAATTAAAAACTTTTTTAATTTAATAATCATATATTTTCCTTTTTTAGTTTTGCAACTTTAGCTTGAGATACTAAAGCAAGCTCTTGATCCCCTAAAAAAATTCTTATTTTTTTAATATGGGTAAGAGTTCTTGGAATTAATATCTTTTCAAAAAGATTTACCCTAATAGATACATCTTTTAGCTCTTTTTGAAGAGATCTTTTTTTCTCTTCTTCAACATTTATTTTTTCTTTTGCTGATATCATTTGTTTTAATTTTAATGACGCCTCATCAAACCAAATCGGTGTATCGAAAAGATCATAATCATCATCATTGAAAATAATTTTTTCAAAGTTTGGGAGCTCTACTCCAGCAATATTTTCATAAGTTTTTTGTATATGTTTTATTTCAATATACTCAGTTGGATCTATTTCATATTTCGAAGATAGTAAAAAACAAAAATTTTCAACTTCCGTTAATCTTTTTTTATGATCTTCTTTGAGTCTTTTAATTCTATTTTTAACAAGCATTACTTGAGTTTGAAAAAGTGATTTTTTAAGTCGTAGAGTTGGCAGATATGTTTGAAGTTGTTTTAATAAATGCTGCTTATCTCTTAAAGCATTTTTTGTCATTTTAACACTAGCCATAGCTTTTTTCCCTCGGCCAGTACTTTTCAACTAAACTTTTTTTCATAGCAACTTCTTCTTTATTGAAACACTCAGCTAGCATTGTCCAGCCTTCATCTAAAGCTTCTTCTAACGTTATGTTTACATCCAAATTCATAAGTTTAGCCTCAAAAAAATGTGAAAATTTCAAAAGTTTTTCATCGAAATGAGATAATTTAAATCCCATAGATTCTCTTTCTTTTGCTTTTTTAGAATCAGCATACAGCCTTATCAAAGTATTTGCTATCTCTGAGTGATCTTCTCTAGTTACTTTGCCAATAACATTTTGTTTTAAACGAGAGAGAGAGCCAAAAGGATCAATCATTGCATTGTGTAGATAAAACTGCCCTTCAGTTATATATCCTGTATTATCAGGAATAGGATGAGTTATATCATCGCCGGGCATTGTTGTAACAGATACGATTGTAATAGATCCACTTTGATCAATATCCACCGCTTTTTCATATCTAGCAGCTAAATCTGAATACAAAGATCCAGGATAACCTCTATTTGAAGGGATCTGATCCATACTAATCGATATCTCTTTTAAAGAATCTGCAAAAGCGGTCATATCTGTTAAAAGAACTAAAACAGTTTTGCCCTCTGTTGCAAATTTTTCTGCAGAAGCTAGAGCCATATCTGGAACTAAAATACATTCTACTGCCGGATCTGTAGCTAGATGAATAAAAAAAACAGTTTTATCAATACTTGCAGATTTTTCTGCATTATCAATAAATTCTTGATAGTCATCAAATCTAAGTCCCATACCTCCTATTATTACAATATCAGCATCGGTTTGATTTGCAATTCTCATAAGCAGTTGATTATAGGGCTCGCCTGGGATTGAAAATATCGGAATTTTCTGTGATTTAACTAAGCAATTAAATACATCGATCATAGGTATATTAGTTCTAATAATATCTCTTGGGATTATTCTTTTTATAGGGTTAAAAGATGGCGTATTGATATTTATTTTTTCACCAATAATTTCAGGCCCTCCATCTATTGGAACTCCAACTCCAGAAAAACATCTACCAAGCATAGAAGAAGAATAAGTCACGCTCATCTGTTTATTTAAAAAACTTACTCTATCACCTGTTGATAGGCCTCTAACATCTTCAAAAACTTGAAGAGTTACTAAATCACCATCAAATTTTAAAACAGATCCATAAGTTGTAGTTCCATCGGATTTATAGACTAAGGCAAGCTCGCCTAAAGCAACATTTGTCGCTTGAACAGTGATTAAACTCCCTCTCATATCGATTATACGATCGTAAACTTTAAGCATAAAACTTCCCTTATATATTTAATTTTTCTTTTATTCTTATAAGTAACTGTTTATATTCAGATGATTCATATGTTAGATAATTTAAATTCTTTAAATCATTTTGAATATCTAAAAAAAAGCTCCTAGCGTCATCTAAAGAATCAAACTTAAATTCTTTATCAAAAATTGTCTGCAAAAGATCAAACATATGAGCAGTTCTGGTTATTGGGCAATAAGCATCTACTGCATCAAATGAATTTTGTTGTAAAAAACACATATCATATATCTGCGATTTTAAAAATAAAATCATATCTTCAATTGATATCCCCTCTTCGCCTACAACTTCCATTCTTTTCAAAATCTCATTTCCTAAAGCAAATATTTTCTGAGCTTTTTTCACTTTTGCCGTCCAATTATCTGAATAATCTTTTAGCTCGTTTGAGGCTTTATCTAAATATTTTGTCCAAGAAATTAACGGATCTATAGCAGGATATTTTCTTGCATCAGATCTTTCTCTAGAAAGCCCCCAAAAAGCACCAACAACACTTAAAGTGGATTGAGTAACAGGTTCTTCAAAGTTTCCTCCAGCTGGAGACACAGCGCCTCCAATTGTTAAAGATCCTAACTTTCTATTCTTAATTTCAATAGAGCCGGCCCTTTCATAAAAAGCTGCTATTCTAGATGCGAGATATGCTGGAAACGCTTCTTCTCCAGGGATCTCTTCTAATCTACCTGACATCTCTCTCATAGCTTGAGCCCATCTAGATGTCGAGTCGGCTAAAACTAAAATATCGAGGCCCATCTGACGATAATACTCAGCTATACTTACCGCCATATAAACGGATGCTTCTCTTGCAGCTACTGGCATTGAAGAAGTATTACAAATAATAACAGTACGATTAATGAGAGGTTCATTTGTTTTACTATCGATAAGCCTAGGAAACTCTCTTAAAACTTCAACAACCTCTCCGGCTCTCTCTCCACATGCAGCTACTATTACGATATCTACATCAGCATGTTTTGCTAAATGGTGTTGAAGCACTGTTTTGCCTGCTCCGAAAGGTCCTGGCGTACAAAATGTTCCTCCTTTTAAAACAGGAAAAGGAGTATCTAAAATTCTCATTCCAGTTGTCATCATTTTAGAGGGACGTTGTCTTTTTCCCTCAATTAGCGGCATTTTAATGGGCCATTTTTGCAGCATTTTTATATCATGCTCTTTGCCATTTGCATCTTTTGCTTTAGCAATCGTCTCTTCAATTGTGTAAGATCCATTTTTTGCTATCCAGGTAATTTCAAGCTCACTTCTATATGAAAAAGGAACCATAATTTGATGATTAAAATGACTCTCTTTTACTTCTCCTAAAAAATCTCCTCTTTTAACTTTTGCACCAACTTCAATTTTCGATACAAAGTCCCATTTTTTTTCTCTATCTAGTGCATTTAAATAAAGTCCCCGAGATAAGAAAAAACCAGCCTCTTCTGCAATTTTCTCTAAAGGATTTTGAAGTCCATCATAAATTGAAGTTAAAAGCCCAGGACCTAACTCTGCTTCTAAAAGATGAGAAGAGAATTCAACTTTGCTATTTAATTTAATACCACTTGTATCTTCAAATACTTGAATTTTAGCTTCATTTCCAGCTATTTCTATAACTTCTGATGCAAATAACTTACTTCCAAGTTTTACATAAGATACTTCACCTTGTTTTATATCACCTTCAAAAAGAACATGAAGTAGATTACCAAAAGCTTTTATAACTGTTCCTGTTGCTTTTTTTTCCATTTTTTTTCCTTTATAAATTTTCTATTTTTTCTCTTCCGATATCTTCACTTAACTTATAAAAATCCTCTACTATAATAAGCAGAGCTGCATAAGAGAGTATCTGATCGATTGAA
>JAAKFE010000042.1 GCA_011065175.1 Candidatus Anoxychlamydiales bacterium | reverse complement strand
TAACATGGCTGTGTTACGCAAGTCCCTGATAAACAGGAGCTTATAATCAAAAAATCTTTTACATTAAATCTCTAGGAAATAAAAGAAACACCTCAAACGGTTAAAAGAGAGGTGTCTAATGAAAAATAGCTACAAAAACGCAGCTGGAATCAATATAACAAAAACTTGATAAATCGTGGAAGTATTATTTTTGGGTTTTCTGAAAATTCTATCAAAAAATGGGAAACTAAGAAGAGAAAAAAACATTTTGGAAGTCCTTTTTTATACTCTGATATGGCTATTTTAGCTGCTCATACTATTCGATATGTCTATAACCTTCCTTTACTATTACAGAATTAACTGAGAATAGCGGTAGTGACATTGATGTAATGATAGGTTTGTATAGGTTTTTAGAAGCGGTAGTTCCATCGGTCTACTCATCTATTTTAGATAAGTAGTTAATGACTTTGATTACGCTATCTGGATTTAAAGAAATGCTATCAATTTTGTTTTCAACTAAAAATTTAGCAAAATCTAATTTATCAGACGGTGCTTGTCCGCAGATTCCAACTTTAGTGTTATTTTCATGAGCCTCTTTTATTAGCTTTTCAATAGATATTTTTATAGCTTCGTTATTTTCATCAAATATTTCAGATAGTTCTTTTGAGTCTCTATCTATTCCTAAAATGAGCTGAGTTAAATCATTAGAACCTATTGAAAACCCATCAAATCTTTTAGAGAATTCTTTAGCTAATATTATATTAGAGGGGATCTCAGCCATTACATATATTTTTAAATTCTTTTCTCCTCTTTTAAGACCATTATCACTTAAAACTTTTAAAACTTTGTCAGCTTCTTTTATAGTCCTGCAAAAAGGCACCATAATAACAATATTATCAAGCCCTAGAAGCTCTCTTGCTTTTTTTATGGCTAAACATTCTAATTTAAAACCATCTATATATCTTTTATTGTAATACCTAGACGCTCCTCTAAAACCTAACATTGGATTTTCTTCTTTGAACTCAAATTCATCCCCGCCAATTAAATTAAAATACTCATTTGTTTTAAAATCACTTAGTCTAACAATTGCTTTGTTTGGATAGACAGATGCTGCAATTTTTGCTAAACTGATAGATAATTTATCGATAAAATAATCTTTTTTATCTACATAGCCTTTAGTAAGTTTTGCAATAGTTTGTTTAGTTTTTGAGCTTTTTATTTTATCGAAATGATAAAGAGCCATAGGATGGATTTTTATAATGTTATTTATTATAAATTCCATTCTAGCAAGGCCTATTCCTTTAATAGGAAGATGCCACCAATGAAAAGCTGCATCTGGCGATGCTATATTAATCATGATCTTAGTTTTGATTTGAGGGATTTTTTCTAAATCAATCTTTTCTTTTTCAAATTCAATTATCCCTTCATATACTTTGCCTTGTTCGCCTTCTGCACAAGATAAAGTGATTTTTTGGCCATTTTTAATTTTTATCGTAGCATTTGAAGTCCCTACAATTGCAGGGACATTTAATTCCCTAGATACTATTGCTGCATGAGAAGTTCTTCCTCCAAGATCTGTAATAATGCCACTTGCTTTTTTCATGATTGGCACCCAATCTGGAGAAGTAGTAGTAGTGACTAAAATAGAACCTTCAGTGAATTTATCAATATCTTTTATATTTTTAATAATTTGAGCTTTTCCGGAAGAGATTGCTTCTCCAACAGAGAGTCCTGTAGTTATGATTTTTCCTTGGCAGGGAATTTTATAGCTTAGATAGTGCTCTTTTGTTTTTAGAGCTTGAACTGTCTCTGGCCTAGCTTGTACGATAAATAATTTATTTGATAGGCCGTCTTTTGCCCACTCTATATCCATTGGTTTTTGATAGAGTTTTTCAATTAACAAAGCCCATCTAGATAAAATTAAAATCTCTTCATTCGATAAAACAAATGTGTTTTTTTCTTTTACAGTAGTTTGAATGTTTCTTGTGCCATTTGGCATATAGATCATTTTTTTTTCTTTTTTTCCGAGCTTTTTCTCTAAGATAGGAATTTTTGTTTCATCTTCTAAAAGTGGTTTGAATGTTGTATATTCATCGGGATTAATAGTGCCTTGAACAACATTTTCACCAAGACCAAAACCGGCAGCTATTTGAATAACATTTCTAAAGCCAGATTCTGTATCTAAAGTAAAAATAACACCAGATCCTGCCAAGTCAGATCGTATCATCTTTTGAATGCCAACAGATAGGGCTACCTTTAAATGTTCAAATCCTTTCTCTTCTCTATAAATTATTGCTCTATCAGTAAATAAGGATGCATAGCAATTTGTGCATTTTTTTAAAACATTTTTAAAGTTTTTTACATTTAAAAAACTCATCAGTTGTCCTGCGAAACTAGCAGTAGGCAAGTCTTCTGCTGTAGCGCTAGATCGAATAGCTACATCTACATTTTTTAAGTTATACATTTTTGAGAGTTTTAAATAGGCTTTTTTTATCTCTTCTTCAATATCTTTTGGAAATTTCCCTCTAAGAATTAATTTTCTAATATTTTTTCCAATAACTTTTAAAGAAGCTTTTTTGTTTTTTCTTTTTTCTAATAAAAACTCAATTTTAGATTTTAGATTGTTATGTTCTATAAAGTTCCAATAGCTTAAAGATGTCAAAGCAAAACCCATTGGAACATTTATACTCTCTTGTTTTAAATGATTGATCATCTCACCGAGTGATGCATTTTTACCGCCAACAGAAGGAAGGTCTTTTAAAGTGATTTCATCAAAAAAAAGGATGTATTTATTTTCCATATCGTAAGCCTGTAAATGGACTTGAACTTTTTCTTTTTTATTACATTTAAAATTTTTTGAAACAAGTTATTTTATGTAATTTTTAGATTAATTTTATTGAAAAGCTTGGATTTTTATTTTTTATTTGTTATTCAAAAATTTAAGGAAGGAACTAAAAATGTCTAGTTTACAAAAATATAGAAAAAAAAGAGATTTTGCAAAAACTTCAGAGCCTAAAGAAAAAGTAAAAAAAAACAAAAACTCTAAAAAAAATATTTTTGTTATTCAAGAGCATTTTTCAAAAAGAAAACACTTCGATTTTCGAATTCAAATATCTTCATCTTTAAGATCTTGGGCAGTGCCAAAAGGTATTCCTAAAAAAACTTCTGATAAAAGACTTGCAATGTTAACAGAGAACCATCCATTAGAATATGCAAAATTTGAAGGAGTTATTCCAAAAGGAGAATATGGAGCAGGAAGAGTTGTAATTTATGATAGAGGCATCTTTGAAAATATAAAAAAAGATAAAGAAGGAAAAATCGTATCTATTAATAAATGTTTTAAAAATGGACAAATCGAGATTTTTTTACATGGAAAAAAAATAAATGCAGCATATGCACTTATTCGATTTAGAGATGAAAAAACCTGGCTACTTATAAAAATGAAGAAAAAAAAAGATGATAAAAAATCTAAAAGTTAAATCTCAACCAAATTTTATTAGCCCTGAGCTTGCTACTTTAACAGAAAAATATTTTTCTGATAAAGATTGGCTTTTTGAAGAAAAGTTTGATGGAATTAGATGTATAGTAGTTTCTAAAAACGGGGTTGTTAATCTTTATTCTAGAAATCATAATAAGCTTAATCAAAAATTTGAAACGCTACTTGAATCCTTTAAAAAACAAAGAAGCAAAAATTTTATAATAGATGGCGAGATTGTAGCTTTTGAAAAGGGGATTACCTCTTTTTCAAAACTCCAACAAGTAAAAAAAGAAAAAGTAAGCGTCTATTTTTATGCTTTTGATCTTTTATACTTTGATAAATATGATATAAAAGATCAGCCTTTAATAGAGAGGAAGAAATTATTAAAGCAAAAGTTTAGATTTTCTACAAAATTTAGATATACACCTCACATTTTAAAAAATGGCGAAGCTTTTTATAAAAAAGCTTGTAAAAAGGGATTAGAGGGGATAATTGCTAAAAGAAAAGATTCTAAATATTTATCTAAAAGAACTAGAAATTGGCTGAAATTTAAATGCTCAAATAGACAAGAGTTTGTGATTATTGGTTATACAGAGCCTCAAAAATCTAGAATAGGGTTTGGCGCATTGCTCATTGGTTTTTATGATAAAGGTAAATTAAAATTCGCTGGAAAAGTTGGCACGGGATATGACTTTGAATTTTTAAAAACTTTTTCTCAAAAACTTAAAAAAATTGAGACTAATAAAAAATTAGTCTTTGCAAAAATCCCTTTAAAAAATTTGCATTTTGTAAGGCCTAAATATGTTTGTGAGATAGCTTTTTCTGAATGGACGAAAGATTTAAAACTTCGTCATCCCAGGTTCATTGCTCTTCGCTTTGATAAGCCTGTAAAAAAAGTCGTTAAAGAAAAAAGGTAAAATAATGGTAGAGATTACAAATAAACAAAAAATATTATTTCCTAAATCTAAAATTTCTAAAGAAGAGTATGTCAACTACTACAAGAAAATAGCTAAAAAAATACTTCCTTTCATTAAAGATAGACCGCTTACTTTAAAAAGATTTCCAAACGGCATTCAAGGTGAAAAATTTTTTCAAAAAAAAGTAATGGATTACTACCCTAAATGGATAAAAACTGTAGTAGTTAAAAGAGCAGGAAAACCTTCTATAAAAATGCCAGTAATTACAAGTCTAGATTCTCTTCTATATATAGCAAATCAAGTAGGAGAGCTTCATCCATGGCTCTCTAAAATAGATAAATTAAATTATCCAGATAGATTAATTTTTGATTTAGATCCTGAAAAAAATAATTTTTCTAAAGTAATTGATGCAGCTAAAGATTTAAAAAATATTTTAGATGCTTTAAAACTTCCTTCGTTTTTAATGACAACAGGTTCTAAAGGACTTCATATTATAATTCCTATTAAAAGAGAAAAAACATTTGACGAAGTAAGAGCTTTTGCAAAAAAAGTAGCTTTACTCTTAACTAAAAAATACCCGACTAAATACACAATTGAGACAAGAAAAGATAAAAGAAAAAAAAGAGTTTTTATTGATTATTTAAGAAATGCTTTTGCTCAAACTGCAGTATCTGCATATTCTATAAGAGCCATTGAATCAGCTCCAATAGCGACTCCCATTACTTTTCAAGAGCTCACTAAAGATTTTAACTCTCAAAAGTTCAATGTAAAAAATATTTTTAAAAGAGCGAAAAATTCCATATCTTCTTTAAATTCAAAGGCAGCATCTATAAAAAATGCTTCTGCAAAAATAGAAAAATTATTAGAAAATTTTAATTAATTATCAATTTTATTTTAAAAAAAAACTTTTAAAGAGATTAATTGATAAGAAATTAGGTTTTATGTTATTATAATTGTAAATATATAAAATATTTTAAATTAATTATTAACAATTAATATTAAAAAAACATATAATTAAAGGAGAGCATTATTATGGCAATGCTAGGAAGTAGTTCAAGTTCAAATGTTTCAATTATCCCTTACAATCAAAACCAAATACCAAGCTATTCATCTATATCATCTACAGGTATAGCAGATAGAATTAGTGGTAGTATTGGCCTTATAAGTCAAAATCCAAGATTAGAACTTAATCCTGGCGGATTTGCAAGAAGAGCAGTTGATTTTACAGTTCTTTCAGCTCCTATTTTTACAAAGTTAGCTTTAGGTTATCTTCCTTTAATTGCAAAACCATTTGCATTTTCTACAAGATCTGGAGTTGATGCAGCAGTGCATGCCTATAGAATGCTAACAGCTGAAAGTAAAGCTCAATTTTTAAAACATGGCTATAGAGTAGCTTATAGTACTATTAAATACGTTAATAATCTTTGGATGATGGAACTTGCTTTAACTGTAGCTGCACCTGCGCTATCAAGGGAAATATCTGATACAATCTATGGTACAATTGACTCTTTAATTGATAAAAACGTAGGATCCGGAAGTTCTGATCAAATGCATATAAGTTTGCCAATTGATCAAGAGAAAAAAGCAAGAATAGAAGGGGGCGCTACATTTGATATAGTGAGAAATGCAGATAATCAATTAGAAATAAAGGTTAAAGAAGATAGAAGAGCAGCAGCTCCTAGAGCAAGGGCTTCAGCAACTAGAGCAAGGACTTCTGCATCTAGAGCAAGGGCTTCAGCACCTAGAGCAAAAAGGCCCGCCTCTAGACTCGTTGGAGTAGCCAAAAAATCGAGTGCAAAAAAAACAATAACATCAGTTAATAGAGGTAGAGAATAAAAAACTTTTATCTTTAAAATAGCCTCGAAAATGCTCTCCTTTAGGGAGAGGAGAGTGTCGATTATATAATTTAATTATAAAAATAATTATTTTAATTTTTTGAAATATTTTTTTTTAATATATAGAAAACGTTGATTTGTTTTAAGTTTTATGTTATAATTAAATAAAAATTAAAACAAAGATTATGTCAAATACTATTACGCCATCAAGTACTATTGCTGCAGGAGCAACTTTTTCAACCCCTGCTAAAAACTCTTCTGATAATGCAGAAAAGTCTTCTAATAAAATTAAAGCTTTTATTAATTATATTTTTTCAAAAATAGCGGCTTTTTTCAGAGCATTTATAGGATTGTTTTATAAAAAACTTAATAAAGAAGTAAGTGGACTACAGGCAAGACAAGTGAATAGTTTCTCTGCAGAAGAACTAGAAGAAGATGGTGATGATTTTGAGCTCGAAGAAACATGGACAAAAGAAGAAGAAGCGAGGGAAGTAGTAAGTGCGAAGGGGGCAGGAAACGATGCAAAAGAACAAACATCATCAGTAGTGGGAGACCAAAAAGAAGTTGTAAAAGAAAGGGAACCAGAAAAAAAAGAGCAAACACCGCCAATCGCAACCGAAGCAATAGAAACACTTGTGTTAACAGAAGGCGCATTAGAAGAGGCTAAAAACATAGGATTAGAGGCAGGGTCAGCAGTGACAGAGGAGCTTCAGCCTGTAGCTCAACCTTTAGATACAAATCGCTTAGATAAAAGTCACGTAAACTGGAGGAAAGTAGCGTTATGTGCCGCAGGAACTGTTTTAGCTTTAGGTGTTTTGGGATGGTATCGTTTTTCGTCTTCTGCAACTGATCAAAGTGCTTTTTTAGATTCTGTTGAACCAGAAGTTGGTCGTGAATGTTATTATGGGGTTTGTTCAGCTATTAGTAATAACGTTTCAAAACTAGTCCAAAATGTTTTAGGGTTATCTAGTAGGGTTTGCGAATCAGGTGATCGGATGTTTTATCCTGAAGCTTTAAATCAAAGCGCTGCTAATTTATTTGATCAAGCGAGAGATGCATTTTGTCCAGCATTAGGACCCGTTTCAAATCCAATCCCAATTATTTCAGAACAATCTAGTGGAATTTGGAAAACTCTAGAAACTGGTTTTTTTGCATTCAAAGCAGCTGGAGATAGCATTTAACCAGTCTTTTAAAAAACTGATAAAGTTTATAAACTTCGATAAAAAATAATCATGATATGTTTTGTATGAATATATATTGAGATTTACACAGAACTTAAGTAATAAAAATTATTTTAATTCAGAATTAATTTGCAAAATTTTGCTTTAAATTGCTATGTTCTTCGTTTATTTCAAATGATTTAATAAAAAAAATGGCAATACCTGCGGCAACTTCAAATCAAACAAATTTTGAGCGTTTTTCACCAGTGCAAAATGTAGATCAATTGCCAAGTGATTTAGAAAGAGTTGTTGGCAAAACGAATCTTTTAGCTATTTATATAGTTTCAAAAATCAGATCTTTTTTCTCAGTTATAATTTATGGAAAAATAAATAGCTGGAATGGTTTTTGTAAAAACGCAAATAAAACATTTGTAGAATTATCAAGAGATAAAAAAATTAACCTTTATCAACAATATAGAAAACCTCAAAACGCTGACTATACCCAGATAATAGGATATAAAGCTTCTTCTAAAAAAGAAGCTTTAGCTTTAAGAGAATCCAATTCAAATCTAGAGGAATTTAAAAAGCACAAAATACAATTTACAAATGAAGAAATGCAAAAAATAAGCTCATTTTTAAAAAAAATATCTAAAGATACTAAAAATGCTTCAAATATTTTAATAGATTTGAATAGGTTTTTATTAAGTGAAAAAGTTCCAAAAGAGGTTAAAGATTTAATAGAAAGAAAATTTGATCAATTGCCAGAATACAGATTGTTAAAAAGAAAGCTAGAAAAAAAGAAAAAATTGGAAGAAAAAAAGAAATTAGAGAAAAAAAGACTTGAACAACTAGAAAAAGAAAAGCTTGAGCTATTAGTAGAAAAAGAAAAACTTGAACAATCAGAAAAAGAAAGACTTATAAAAAGAAATAATCTCTTAAAAAAAGCCGCTATAATTACAGCGATTTCTGCAGCAATTTTACTTGCTGGTTTTGCGCTGCGTCAATATTTAAAAGCAGATTCAATTTTAGAATCAACTACTCCTGAAATAGTACAACCATTAATTGTTGAGTTTCCTTTGCCTACATGTCCACGACCTTGGTTTAATTCAAGTTTCTTTCATCTAGTAAAAGAACCGCCAATTGTTGATCTACCTTTACCTACATGTCCACGATCTTGGTTTAATTCAAGTTTTTCTCATCTAGTAAAAGAACCATCAATTGTTGATCCACAAGTAATTTTAACAAATCAATCTTCATCTAGTTCCCAATCTTGGTCTGATATAAAAATATTGGGAAGAACCTCAAAAGAAAAAATCGATAATGGATTTCAACAAGTATCAGATTTTTTCATAAAAATTCCTGCCGAAAAGGCAGGAAAATCAATATTTAATATCGGAAAATATATTTCAATTAATATCGGAAAATATTTATCAATAGGAGTGTCTTCATGAATTTTAGTTTTTCAAATGCAATCTCAAGGTGGCCAAAAGATCTTTTGCCAGGTTTTATTAATGGAGGTGTTTTTGTAAGAGAAAAGATTATAGATGCAGTGCCTTTTTTAAATTCCAAAAAAGGTGATAGCAAGGTAGAAACGGCAGTAAAAACTATTGTGAATTTGTTTATTATTAGAGGAAGCTCTTTAGCTTTTAATACGTATAATTGGACTTCTTTGACTTATTTAGCTAAACCTTCAAATGCTCTTTTTGCTGGCTATAAAACTATCCGCGCTATTAACTGTTATAGAAAAGGGGCTCGTTATGAAGGAAATAGAAAACTTTTAGAGGCAGCAGCTCACGTTGCATTATTTGGAATTGATTGTTTTGTGATATGGCCTTTGATGCCTCAATATCAATTCGATGCTGTAGGAATTATATATATGGTTACTGGAGTGGCAATGGATATAAGCAGAACATCTAAAGAATTACATAATAGATTATTTCCATCAAAACAAGAAATTTCGGATCGTAGAAGATTAGATTCCGAAGGTTTTTCATCAGATTATGATGAATTA
This sequence comes from Candidatus Anoxychlamydiales bacterium, assembly GCA_011065175.1. Classification (GTDB taxonomy): domain Bacteria; phylum Chlamydiota; class Chlamydiia; order Chlamydiales; family SM23-39; genus JAAKFX01. The sequence goes on along the minus strand of JAAKFE010000042.1, from coordinate 4,304 downwards.
TCAGCTGAATTTAGTGATGATGATATGGATGAGTATTCTTCAGATGGTTCAGATTCAGATTATAGAGAAGCTCGAGCAGAAGAAGCTGAGGATGGAGCTCCTCGAGATGCATTAGGGTATGGAGCGCCTCCTGCTGAGGAGTCTTCTGAAGATGGAATTGGCAGAGAATTAGGATATATGCCAGAAGGAGATGATTATTCAGATGGCGAAGAACTGATTTCTGAAGACGAGGATCCGCCTGTTTATCCTGGTAGTTCTTATTCCTCTCCTATAGGGGCTTATGAAAGAAGGTCTGTTGAGGAAGCTAGAAATGATCCAAGATTTGAAGATAGCTGTAAGAGCAGAAGAAGAACTACTGGTGGAATGCAACTAAGAGATGAGAATGCTATGAAGCCTCCTATTATTTTTTCACCGTAAAAATAAATAATATCTGATACAAAAACAAAATTACTTTTTATTAATTTTTTTTAATTTTTTGAAAAAATCCCTTATATAAAATCTTAAAAAATATCTCTTAATTTTTTTTCTAAAAATTAATTCAAAATACTGTTATAAATCTAATTTATAATTACATTAGGAGATTTTTGTGACTGCGGTTGAAAATTTTCAAAAGATCAAAAAAAAAGCATCAATATTTTTATCTGAAAAATATCCTGAAAATTGCACAATAATTCAAATTGGATCGGCGACTTGTGAAAATGCAGCAGGCTCAGATATTGTGTTTAAAGAGTTCAGAAAACATATAAAAGCAGCCGGAAGAAAAGATATTATTTTAAAGCATGTTGGATGCACAGGAAGATGTTCTTTAGAACCTATTGTTAGTATAAAAAATCCTAAAAAAAAGTTAGTTGTATATAAAAATGTTGATCAGAAATTAGTAAACGAAATTTTTATGTCGCATATTAAAGGGGGGAAAGTTTTAGAAGATCATTTAATAGATAAAGAGTGTAAGATTCCAGAAAAAACTTGGTCACAAAAAAAGTTAGAAAAACAACCAATTACGCATAAGTTTTTTGAGGTTTATGCAGATATTCCTTTTTATTGTATGCAAACTAGAATAGCACTTAGAAATTCAGGTCTTGTCGATCCTTTGAGTGTATATGAATATATTCAATACGGCGGATTTAATGCACTTGCAAATGTTTTGGATAGAAATGATAGAAAATATGTGATCGATGAAGTTTCTAAATCTAAGCTAAGAGGTAGAGGTGGAGCTGGATTTTTAACAGGAAAAAAATGGAGTTTTATTACAGATAAAAGTCCAAAACCAAGATACATGATCTGTAATGCTGATGAGGGAGATCCCGGCGCTTTTATGGATAGATCTATGTTAGAATCAGATCCCTTTTCTGTTATAGAAGGATTAATTATTGCAGGATTTGCTATCGATGCTGAAAAAGGTTTTTTTTATGTTAGAGCAGAATATCCACTAGCTGTTGAGAGGATTCAAAAAGCGATAGATATTTGTTATCATAATAATTTACTTGGTAAAAATATTTTAGGATCAAATTTTAGCTATGATTTAGAGATAAGATTAGGAGCTGGAGCTTTTGTATGTGGAGAAGAGACAGCTCTGATTCATTCGATTGAAGGAGAAAGAGGCCAGCCAAGAGTTAGACCTCCTTTTCCGGCTCAGGCAGGACTTTGGGGGCAACCTACTATTATTAATAATGTTGAAACTTTAGCAAATTTAGCTGTAGTACTTTCTATTGGTGGAGAAGAGTTTGCGAAAATTGGAACAGAAAAAAGCGGGGGCACTAAAACTTTTGCAGTATCTGGAAAAGTAAAACATACAGGCCTTGTTGAAGTTCCCATGGGAACAACATTGAATGAAATCGTAAATGATATTTGTGGAGGAGTACCTGATGGTAAAAAATTAAAAGCTGTTCAATCAGGAGGCCCTGCTGGAGGTTGTATCCCAACGCAGTTTATGGATACTCAAGTTGATTATGAAACGCTTCATAAAGTTGGATCTATAATGGGAAGTGGCGGTCTTATTGTTTTAGATGAGGATGATTGTATGGTGCAAATCGCTAGATTTTTTATGAGCTTTTCTCAAGATGAGTCTTGTGGTAAATGTACTCCTTGTAGAGAAGGGACAGTTAGAATGTTAGAGATCTTAGATAAAATTATTGCAGGCAAAGGTGAATTAGAAGATTTAGATAAATTAAATAGACTTGGAAGGTTAATGCAAAGGGCTTCTCTTTGTGGGCTTGGTAGAGCTTGTCCTAATCCAGTTTTAAGCACTTTTAAATATTTTGAAGATGAATATATTTCACATATTAAAGATAAAAAATGCACAGCTAAAGTATGCACAGCTTTAGTTCATTATGAAGTAGATCCTGAAAAGTGCGTAGGTTGTACAGCATGTGCAAAAAACTGCCCAGTTCAGTGTATATCTGGAGAAGTTAAAAAAGTGCATCATATCGATCAAAGTATATGTATTAAATGTGGTAAATGTTTTGAAGTTTGCCGCTTTGGTGCAATTAAAAGATTATAGGAGAAAGCTATGGATCAATATTCTCACTACGAGATAGATAAAAATAAATGTGTTGGATGTGGGTTATGTGCTCAAAATTGTCCCGTCTCTGTGATTACAGGAGACCCTGGAAAAACTCATGTAATTGATCAAGAAGGCTGCATAAAGTGCAATGCTTGCTTTGATGTGTGCCCATATGAAGCTGTAATAAGATCTTAATTTAGGAAGTGATATGAATCAAAAAAAACAAGTAACTTTAACAATCGATGGACAGAAAATAACAGTTGATGAAAAAACTAGTGTAATGCGAGCTGCTGAAACAATGGGAGTTAGAATACCTAGGCTTTGTTATCATCCACAGCTAAGTTTAGAAGGTTCTTGCAGGGTATGTATAGTTCAAATTAAGGGATTTGATTACTTTTTAACTTCATGTAGCCATGAAGTAGAAGAGGGAATGGAAGTATTAACGAATTCCCCAGAGATTAGACAAGCTCGGCGCGATATAGTTGAACTTATTTTGGATAATCATCCAAAAGAGTGTCAGCTTTGTGAAAGAGATGGTAATTGTGAACTTCAAAATTTAGCATATTCATTGGGGGTTAGGGAAAGGCTTTTTGAAGGTAAAAGAAAAAGACATAAAATAGAAGACTCTTCAAGATCAGTTGTAAGAGACGCTGAAAAATGTATACTTTGCGCAAGATGTGTAAGGGTATGTAAAGAGGTGCAAGGAGTCCATAATCTATCTCAACATGGTAGAGGTTTCGATACAGTTGTAATGCCTTTTGATGGAGCTAATATGGATGATTCGGTCTGTATTCAATGCGGCCAATGTATAAATGCTTGTCCGACTGCTGCCTTTTTAGAAAAAAGACACACTGACAGAGTTTGGAAAGCTTTAAATGATCCTAATAAATTGGTAATCGCTCAGACAGCACCATCTATTAGAGCTGCTATGGGAGAAGGATTTGGATATGAGCCTGGTACTCCTTGTACTGGAAAAATGATAACAGCTTTAAAAAAGCTTGGATTTGATATGGTTTTCGATACTAATTTCGGAGCTGATATGACAATCATTGAAGAGTCTAGCGAGCTTATTAGAAGGCTAAATGCGAATGAAAATCTCCCCCTTTTAACATCTTGTTCACCTGGTTGGATAAATTATATGGAAAAATTTTATCCAGAACTTATTCCAAATGCATCAACTTGTAGATCACCAATGCAAATGGTGTCGGCTCTTACTAAAACTTATTTTGCAAAAAAAATAGGTAAAGATCCTAAAGATATCTTTATGGTAGCTGTAATGCCATGTGTTGCTAAAAAATTTGAAATAGAAAGGCCTGAGCATATCTTAGAAGGAGAGCCTTTAACTGATGCTGTTTTAACTACAAGAGAGCTAAATTGGATGATCAAAAGTTATGGTATTCAATTTAAAAAATTAGAAGACTCGGAATTTGACAATCCACTCGGAGAATCAACAGGAGGTGGTGATATCTTTGGAACAACAGGTGGAGTAATGGAAGCCGCTTTAAGAGCTGCTTTTGAGACGATTACTAAAAGAAAGTTAGAAAAGATAGAATTTAAAGATGTAAGAGCTGTTGAAGGGTTAAAGGAAAGCGTAGTTGAAATAGATGGTCTTAAATTAAATGTAGCTGTAGCAAATGGTCTTACAAATGCTAAGGCTATATTGGAAAAAATAATTAAGAAAGAAAAACAGTTTCATTTAGTTGAAATTATGGCTTGTCCAGGCGGTTGTATAGGCGGAGGAGGTCAACCCTATCCACCGAAAGGTTATGATACGCTTGATAAAAAGCTTTTTGCTCTTAGA
>JAAKFE010000041.1 GCA_011065175.1 Candidatus Anoxychlamydiales bacterium | reverse complement strand
AGTGGTGGTCGATCAATCAGTTAAGAAGGCCTATGGATGCTGATCCAACTGCATTTAAAATAGTTAGCAGAAATGACTTAGCCTTCAACGGTCTTGTTGTAACAATAAATTTAGATATATAGATTTTTTTTGATCAATTAAAAACTAATCTTTTGGATTAGTTGATGATTTTTTTATCTCTTTTTTCTTTTCTGGTTTAATTGCTGTTTCTTTAATTTTAAAATCTTTGATCTGAAGTTGAATAGATGCTTTGTCTAAAAAGACATTTATGTGAGGTGTAAATGCTACCTCTAAATTAAGGGTTTTTCTTTTAAGAGCGCTTTTCCTATAAGCCATATTAAAACCAATGCCTTCTAACACTCTATCTTTTTGTTCTAAATACATCTTTAAATGAATTTTACCAACAATTTTAGGTGTCCAGATTTGCTTGGCTTCACAATAAAGTAATGGAGGGGGATTTTCATTTCCAAAAGGTTCTAAAAGCTTGATGGATTCCATAAAATCAAAAGTCAAATCATCAAAATTTGTGTGAGCATCTAAATACATTTTTGAGATGATATCCATATCTTTTAATTTATCGTTTGCAGCTTTTATAAAATGGGCTTTGAGCTCTTCAATGTTTTCTTCATTAATAGTTAGTCCTGCTGCAAAATCATGCCCCCCAAAGTTAACTAGTAGATGTTCATTCTGTTTTAAAACAGGTAAAAGAGGGAACTCTGAAATTGTTCTAATCGAACCTTTTCCTACGCCTTTTTCAATAGCTATTATCAGAGTTGGGCGATTATATTGTTTTGTTATTCTAGCTGTTATTATCGGAATAATTCCCGGATGCCATTTATCTGAATATAAAACAATAGCTTTTTCATCTAAAATCTCCGGGTGATTAGCTAAAAGTTTTTCAATTTCATCAGAGGCTTTTCTTTCAATTTTTTGTCTCTCTATATTGTAAAGATCTAACTCTTTTGCTAGATTCTCAGCTTGCTTGGCATCGCGAATAAGCAAAAGTTCAACCCCTTTTTTAGCATCTGCAATTCTACCAATGCTGTTTAATCTTGGAGCTATTTTAGAGGCTATATCCATTGGAGTTAACTCTTCTGATGAAAGTTCGCAAACTTCAAAAAGTTTTGTAAGACCAATTCTTTTTGTATATTGAAGTTCTCTAAGGCCATATTTTACAAGTATTCGGTTCTCTCCAATTAATGCGCCCATATCAGAGATAGTGCCTAATGCTACTAAATCTAAATAACTTTTAAGATCTATATAATCAATTTCTCCAGTTTCAATTAGATGATTTGTAAGTGCATGGGCTAGTTTAAATGCAACTCCAACCCCTGTAATATCTCTATTTGGATAGGTGCTGTTTACAAGTTTTGGATTTAAAGTTGCTATGCAATTTGGAATTTTAGAGGTAGGTTCATGGTGATCTGTAATTATAACATCGATATTATGCTCAAAAACATGCTGAATCTCTTTTGCTGCTGTAATCCCACAATCTACAGTGATAATTAAGGAACAAGAAGTTTTTAAAGCGTATTGAAGAGCATCGCTTATGATACTTCTTTTATGGGAAGAACTCTCTGGAATATAAAAAAATACTTTTGCATCGATGCTTCTGAAAAATTCAACTAAGAGAGCCGTTGCTGTCATTCCATCAACATCATTATCACCGTAAATTAATATTCCTTCTTTATTTTTTAGAGCTTTGATAACCCTATTTACAGCTTTGTCCATATCTTTAAATAATGATGGATCATGAAGCTGAGGCAAAGTAGCATATAAAAAATTGTGAATCTCTTCTAAGGTAGAAAATCCTCTAGATACTAAAACTTGAGCAGTAACAGGATGAATATTGAACTCTTTAATAATTTTATCTAACCACTCAGGGTTTTTTTTAGGCAAAACCCATGTTGGTTGTGTCTTTGCAGGCATAATAAAGAGCCAATTTCCTTTTATTAAAAAATTAGGTGCTATTTCATATTAATTAAAAATTCCCTTATAAATTATTTTTATTTTTTTGCATATAAATCATTTTTCTGATTTTTTTAAAGTAAGAGATTTTCTCATTTCAATTCTATGGAACAGTAACATTAAAGGAGATGCTATAAATATAGAGGATAGAGTTCCAAAAATAACTCCAATCGTCATAACTAAAGCAAAACTAAATATTGTTGAACCTCCTAAAGTCACTAAAGCTAAAAGAGCTAAAATTGTAGTAGCTGATGTTATCGTTGTTCTAGAAAGAGTGTGATTTAATGCATGATTAATAATTTCTTTAAGGGTGCATTTTTTCATATGCTTTAAATCTTCACGGATGCGATCGAAGATAACTATCGTATCGTTTAATGAATAACCAATTATAGTCATTAATGCTGCAACCGTGTGAAGATCAATCTGAACTGGCACTCCTAAAACATGGAGTATTGCGATTAAACCAAGTGTAACTACGATGTCATGAATCAAACAAATCATCGCGCTAATTGCAAATTTAAACTCAAATCTAAATGTTATATACCCTAATATCGCAATTAAAGCTAAACTAAGCCCCCAAATAGCATTTTTTCTCATAGAATCAGACATCTGTCCACTCATAAGCGTCCAGTTTTGATCGAGCTTTTCTAAAGATCTTGGACTTATCTCAAGGCCACTCTTTTTTAAAGTATCTACAACCCAGACTATCCTTGGATTTGTCTCATATCTGTATGTAGTATCTAAAGCATCTACCTCATATGGCATGTTGTAAAAAGGTTTGCCTTTTAGATCCATAGATGAAGAGAAAAGAAATCTCAAATTATTTGAAGGTGTTAATTCTCTTACTTGAACATCTTTTGAGGAAATACCGGTTTTTAAAAAAGCCTTTTCAACAGATGTTCTATAATCAGTATCTTTTGTTTTATCGATCTCAACACTAAGAGCAAAGCCTCCTGTAAAGTCCATGCCAAATATAGCTTTTTTCTGAACTGAAAATGTATAAGCTCCAAGTAAGATTATTAATCCTGATAACATAAAGACATACTTTGAAATTTTTGAGAAATTAAAATTTCTGATTTTTACAAAATTTAACATATTAAGTTTGGTATGCTTTGGATTCTTAGCCCATTTTGTAAAAAAGAATTTGGTTAGAAAAAGAGCTGTAAACATAGAAGATGCGATACCAATTATCAAAGTTAAAGCAAATCCTTTAATCGGGCCTGAATCAAAATTTAGTAAGATTAGAGCCGCTAGTATTGTCGTTAAATTGGAATCTAAAATTGCACTAAATGCTTTTTTATATCCATTTTGAATAGCAGAGGCTATTCTTTTTGAAATTGCAAATTCTTCTTTTATCCTTTCAAATACTAAAACATTTGCATCAACTGCCATACCAACTGTTAAAATAATACCAGCAATTGAAGCTAAAGATAGCGTTGCATGTAGATTCTGAAGCGTTGCCCACATTATTAAAAGATTAAATATTACTGCAATAGATGCAACGAGTCCTGCAAATTTGTAGTAGTAAACCATAGCTATTATAACTAAAGCTAAAGCTACAAAAGTTGCTATGATACCTTTTACTCTTTCTTTAGATCCTAGCTCTGCAGAAACATTTTTTTCAGATAATATGTGAGGAGTAAAACTCAGTGATCCTGCTTTTAAGTCAGCTACTAATTGATTTACCTCTCTTAGAGAAAAACTACCCGATATTTGAGCGCTATCTTTGAAATCTACATGAAGAGTCGGTGCTGAAATTATGTAGTCATTTAAAATCACAGACATTCTCCATCCTTGGCCTTTTGAATAATTCTCTAAAGGCGTTCCTGCGATTTGATCTTTAGAAAATTGAGAAGTCCATGCATGTACTTCATCTCTTGGATTTATTTTTACTCCCTCTTTATTTGTATATGAACCTTTTACTTCAAAAGTTAAGAAATTTCCTTGAGATGGATCATATACTGATCTAATATTTGCAAGATTAGATCCTTCTAAAGCATAATTATTAAAGATTATTAATAAAGGATTTGTCTGCCCACTCCAAGAAGATGCATCAGATCCTTTAAATATAGCGATTTTTGAAAGAGTATCGTTAAATGTTGATGTAATTTCAGCATCAGAAGAGGCTATTCTAAGTCCATTTTCATATAAAATTTTAGCAGATTCACTAATAGGTTCAACAACTTCAGAAGATAGAGATTTTCCATATAAATGCCTAAATGCAATAGCATTTATGCTTTTAATATCTTTTTTGTTTGTTACTACAGATTCATTATAGACCTCTTGCAAAAATTTACTTACATGTTCAGAAAGACTTGGATTATTTAAATTAAATTTTTCATTAACTATATGCAAAGACATAGATGATGCTTTTATTAGCTCTTTTGCTGATAGAGCTTGAGCTGAAGGAAAATCTAAAACTATATTGGAATCAATAGTTCTAATATTTACTTCAGAGACTCCCATTTTATTAACACGATTATAAAGCTCGTTTACTCCCTGCTTTAGGGCCGCTTCATCTTTTACTAAGTGATTGTTTTGATCTCTTAATTCGATTTGTACGGTTTTTCCTCCAGATAAATCTAGACCCCAATTTAATATTTTTCTTTCATCTCCTCTAAAATACTTTTTAAAACTTAAATATAAATTACTAAAAAGTGGACTTTTTGTAGGAGGCGCATAGTCATATCTAACAGACGGATCTAAACTTATTTGAGCTGCATTGTAATCATCTTTCCATTTGAGTAAATCTTCTTGGATTGAAGTCTCTATTTTGTTCAGAGTTAAAATTCTTTGTCCTAAATTTGAAAATTCTAAAGTTGCATATTTTTTAGAGCCATGAACTTCAAAATTTTCTCTAGTTGCTTTCAAAATAGTTTGATAATAATCATCCTTTTCAAAAATAAAGGCATTTGAAAAACCAGATGTTTTGGAAAGAAGTGATCCAGGAAATCCTAAATAGCCATTTTGAGAAAGTATAGATTTTAGCTTATTAAAATCTTTGAAAAAGATTTTTGCATCTTCTGTGTTTTTAAAAGATTCATATTTTTGAAGTATTTTATCTAATCCCTTAGCTATTACATAAATAGAATTAGAGTGCATTTGAGTAGGCGTTTGATTTGAAATTAGTGTCGGGACATATACAACTAAACAAAACTGTTTTTGCTCATTTGGCAGTTTTTGATATGTTTCATAATCATAGATAGGAAATGACTCGTGATCTAAATCCGTATGCTTTGGATTCCAGTCATTTAAAAGAGTGTTTAAAATTTGTTTTGATTCAACCTTAGCTATCTCATTTAAATTTAATACTAAATAACTAGAGGCATTTTCTAAAGTATGTAAGTTGATGTTAAATTCATCTTTTTCACTAATTATTGTTTCATCGGTTCTAGTAGATAGTCTCGCTATTTCATTGATTATTAACTGATCGAAAGAATCCTTTTTTTGAGCTTTTATAGTTTCTTCAAACCTTACTATGTCTCTATGAAGTGTCAAAAAGACTTTATTGTTTGAAAAATCTACGATGAGTTGACTTATAAATGGATTGTTAGATTTTAAATCAACTTTTAATAAATTAGCTGAATCTTTTTTGAAGGCTGAATCTAAAGATTGATATAGATCATTATAAGTTAGAGGTTTTTGTGATGAGGAAAATTTAGCAATATTATTTTTTAATATAGCCTCTGCACTAATCAGAGCTGTTTGCCTTTTGTCTAGTAAATATAGTTTTTGTCTAATCTCATCTGATACAAATTTCTGGTCTTTTTCAGCTTTTGTAATTGCTGATTTCTCTAAAGTTATCTCTGCTCTATATCTACCAAGAGTATCAATCAAGGTTTGAATAGCATTTTTTGGATTATCAAAATGTCCTTGAGTAAACGAAGCAAAATAACGAGTTGTCATAGGAGACGAGTCTCCAAAAACTTTTGTAAAATCCAAAATGTTATGAACTAAACTAAACACCATATTTTTTGTCATTTGTGACGTTGGATCTTTTATGATGTTTTCTAATAAAATGGCATTTTCACTTGTTCCTGCAACAGTAGTTCCAATTTCAGCTGATCTATCAAAAATTATGTCTTTATATGTAGAAGAAATATTTTTTTTGTCATCTAATTTAGAGGCATATTCAAAATAATCATTTACTCTATTTGTATCAAATTGAATTGGTATCTGCCTTTTAATAATAACTTTTTTGCTTTCAAATTGATCAGAGTCTAAAACATTTAGCTGCGCTGGTACAAAAGATATCAGATTTCCGGCCCTTGTTACATATTTTTTGAATTTAGTAGCATCCTCGTTTTTAAAAAAATCAATATCTATATGATCTGGATTGCTTTTACTTATTTCAATAGATCTAGCTTTGATCTTTTGCATTTTTAAATAAGACTTTAGCCACAACACAGAGTCTTTTTCTAAGACATTTACTCTATTTGTGATGTTTGAAGCTATAGATTCAGATTTTGCTTTATCTATTGGTTTTTTCAGAGACTTGGAATAATAAAAAACTGTTGGTAAGATGTTATAAATTGTCAAAGCTATAACGATAATGATTAACCATTGCTGCCAACGCTTTTTCTTTTGCATATAAAGTACCTATTTTTTTTGTTAAAAAAAAAATTAATAAAATAAAATAATACCTGAAATATTTAGATATGTATAGCAAAATCAGATTAATATTACTGCAAAAGTTAAAATGGAACCTTTTCTTATCATAAAAAAGTCCGTTTAACTAGCAAATTGATAGTTGAAAAACACAAATAAATAAAATAGTATGTAAATAGGACTGGAAAAAGCTTAAATGTTAGGTGATTACTTGAAAAATATAAAGAAAAAAAAGAAAAATGTGTAAGATAATAAGTTAAAATGATAAAAATTAAAAAAATATTTATTTTTTTTGTCTTTATAATTTTATCAATAACTAAAAGTTATTCTCTGCCAAGTAATCCAAATGTAATTTCCGGAACCTTAGCTGAGCAGAATATAAGCTCTAATGAAATTAATTTACAGGTTGCAGATAAAACAATTATTAATTGGGATGATTTTTCTATAAATTTAAATGAAACCGTCAACTTTTTACAACCAAGCGATTTGTCAACTGTATTAAATAGAGTAACTAGCAATTCTCAAAGTGAAATTTTAGGACATCTAAAAGCAAATGGCAATTTTTTGTTAATCAATCCAAATGGAATTATAATTGGTAAAGATGCAACTATTGAAACAGCCTCATTTTTAGTCTCTTCTTTAAATCTTTCAGATACTGATTTTTTAAATAATAACTATAGATTTGTCTCACCTGGAGTGGGCTCGATCATTAACTTAGGAACCATAAAAACTATAAGTGGTGATGTTACCATATTAGGTAAAACTATAAGAAATGAAGGTAATATTGAAGCTAATGGTAATTTTAATGTAGGGCTTGGAGAAGAGATTTTATTGCAAAATGATTCCAATGATAAGATGTTAATAAAAATAAAATTAACTAATGGTGAAGGATTTACTAATACCCAAACAATTCAAGCTATTAAACATGAAATAAAAGCTGATGGTAATCCATATAGTTATGCAATAAATTTAGATGGAGAAATTATTAAAAGTCCTATTGAAAAAGAGGAAGGTAAATTTTATTTATCAGCAACTGATGGTGAAATATTCATCGAAAAACACATAAAACAAGACGATATTTTTATTGAAGGGAAAACTATTAATATTGCAAAAGATGGCCTTATAGAAGCTAAGAATAAAGGCACTATAGTATTAAATAGTAAAGATCAACTGGAAATCAATGGCACTTGCCAAGCTTTTGAAGGTAATATAACAATCACAAATGAGAGCAGAGAAAAAGTCTGTTTTAATAATGGAGTGATAGATGTTTCAGGGGACCAGGGAGGAACCATTGATCTTACTATCCCAAAGTTTATTAATACTGGAAGTTTAAAGGCTGATAGCAAAAGTTTTTCTGGAGGAATAATAAAAATAAATTCTGAAAATATGATAGAAGTTCAAAAATCTTCAATTAGTGCTAATAGTGAACAAAACATAGGCGGCAATATTGATATTTTTGCAAAAAATAATTTTTTTACCTCTGGCAATCATAGCGTTAATGGTAAAAATAAAGGAGGTATTATTAAGATAGAGACACTCTCTGATAATCTTAATTTAATTTCTAGCCAACAAAGAGCCTCAGGACGGGAGAATGGTCAAATTATTTTACAGAGTAATAAAAATGTTATTCTCTCTACCACAACTCAATTATTAGGGTTTGTACAACATAAACTACAACAACTATCTGTTTCCCCAGCTAATTTTGAAGTAGAGGATTTAGTAGATCCAAACTTTGGTAGTGGATCTGGATTTGGAGATTCAATAGTTGCTTTAGATTCAGGTAATGTCGTTGTATCAAAACCACTTGATAGTTTAAATGGAGCTGGTTCGGGAGCTTGCTATTTATATAATGGTAATTCTCTTGCATTAATCAGCACATTACTTGGAGCAAATGCAGGTGATAATATTGCAAGTAATGGAATCACTAAACTTTCAAATGATAATTATGTGATTGAAAGTCCTTCATGGAATTCAATTAGAGGGGCTGCTACTTTTGGAAACAAAACAACAGGGATATCTGGGACTGTAGGTGCATCAAATAGCCTCGTAGGATCTGCTGCAGCTGATGCTGTTAGCAGTGGAGGGATTGCAGCTTTAACAAATGGTAATTATGTAGTTTCAAGTCCTGTCTGGGATAATGGAGCAACTTTAAATGTGGGAGCTGCTACTTGGGGAGATGGCTCTACCGGGTCAGTAGGCGTTGTTAGTTCTTCTAATAGTTTAATAGGGCCTACAGCTCTTGATTCAGTTAGTAGCGGCGGTATTTATCCTTTAACTAATGGACATTATGTTGTTGCTTCTCCTTTGTTGGATATATCAGGTTTTCAGATGGCAGGAGCTGCTACTTGGGGAGATGGAACTTCGGGAACAGTTGGAAGTGTCGATGATACTAATAGTTTTGTTGGACAAAAACAAAATGATGATGTTAGTTCTGGAGGTATTACAGCTTTAACTAATGGCAATTATGTTGTATCAAGTCCATCCGTGGGTGCTGGTATAAAGCAAGACACAGGAGCTGCTACTTGGGGAAATGGTGCAAATGGAGAATTCAAAGGAGGTGGATTCGGTGCCGTAAGTGCAGCTAATAGCCTGTGGGCGACGTTAATTGACACTGAAAGAATTAGTGGAGATGGCATTATAGCTTTAACTAATGGCAATTATGTTGTTGTAAGTAGCAGGGCTAGAGTTGGGGCAGCAACATTCGCAGGAGCTGCTACTTGGGGAGATGGAACTGTAGGAGTATCTGGTTCTATTACTACATCTAATAGTATTGCTGGGAGTGCAAATTTTGATAACGTTGGGGGAGGAGGTGCTATAGTATTATCTAATGGAAATTTTGTGGTTGAGTCTGGGGGATGGAATGGTTCGTTAAACTGGGGGGCAGCTACTTGGGGAAATGGCGCAGATGGAAAATTAAATGATGGCTCATTTGGAGTTGTCTCTGCTGCTAACAGTTTAGTTGGAAGCGCAACTAATGATCTGGTAAGTTTAGGAGGTATTACAGCATTAACTAATGGAAATTATGTAGTTTCAAGCCATGTCTGGGATAATGGAGCTATTACAAATGCTGGAGCTGCTACATGGGGAGATGGAACAACAGGAACACCAGTTGGATCTGTAGATGCAACTAACAGTTTAGTGGGATCCACAGCTGAGGATCAAGTAAGTAGCGGAGGTATTACAGCGTTAACTAATGATAATTATGTAGTTTCAAGCCCTCTCTGGGATAATGGAGGAATTACAAATGCTGGAGCTGCTACATGGGGAGATGGAACAACTGGAACACCAGTTGGAACTATAGATGCAACTAACAGTTTAGTGGGATCCACAGATGAGGATCAAGTAAGTAGCGGAGGTATTACAGCATTAACTAATGGAAATTATGTAGTTTCAAGCCCTATCTGGGATAATGGAGCTATAGATGTAGGCGCTGCTACCTGGGGAAATGGAAATTCGGGAATAGTTGGAAGTGTTTCTTCAACTAATAGTTTAAGTGGAACCGTAGCCTCAGATCAAGTTAGCAATGGAGGAGTTGAAGCTTTAAGTGAAGGAAATTATATAGTTTTAAGTCCTAATTGGGATAATGAAGCGATTCTAGACGCAGGAGCTGCAACTTTGGCAGATGGATCAACAGGAATAACTGGATTGATTTCTACAACCAATAGTGTGATAGGAAATGAAGCTTCTTCAGGTTTGGCTATGGCAGTAGAAGAAACCGTTTTTGATAAAATATATATATCTTTTACAAATGATGACTCTGGAAATGGAAGAGTAGCTGTAGTCCAATCTGGACCAATTCCTCCGCCTCCTGCTGAAATATCTTTTGATTTTGTGCTAATAAATAATACTACATTTGCAGCAAGAAATGAGATGTTTGTTGCTCTGCACCCTTATAATGAATATATAAACCAATATTTAGAATTTTCGATTTTTGATGAAATTAAACAAGTAATGCTTGAAAAGCAAGTTTACATGAAAACAACTATGCTATATTTTAAAGCAACAATAGCTAAATTTTTTATTAGAATAAGAAATAATACGGCTATTTCAAATATGCAGGAATCAAAGTCTTTATAATGAAAAAAATATTTTTTATAGTATTTATCAGCCTGTTTTTAAATATACAAAATGTGATAGCTTTACAAAATCAAAAAGTCTCCAATAAGGAAGATCCTTTTTTTTTAAAAAATTTTAAATGTCAAAAAAATGAACTAGCGCCAAAATTAAAAGGCATTATTTTAAACAGTGAAGATATTGATAAAAAATGCACAGGTATTTGCATTGATAATTTAAAAATACCTGGAAATCTTAATGAATTTAAAAGAAATTTAATAAAATATTTAAATAAGCCCATCGATGAGCAATTGGTGAAAGATATTAAAGAGGAAATAAGCTATTTTTATCAAAAGCAAAATCATCCTTTTATAAAAATTGGTATTCCTGAGCAAAATGTTTCTGATGGTGTTATTCATCTTGAAATTATAGAGACAAAATTAGGAGAAATAAAATTAAACTATGGAAAATGGACTAATAAACAAACTATTGAAAGTTGGATTAGATTAAAGAAAAATTGTCCAATAGAATTAAATAATTTAACAATGGATTTGTTTTGGTTAAATAAGAATCCATTTAGAAATGTACAAACTGTTCTTTTTCCCGGCACGGAAAAAAGAACAACTGATATTGAATTTCTGATTAAAGATAGGTTTCCTCTTAGAGTCTATTCTGGAATAGATAATACAGGAACTAATGTAACTGGAAATAATAGAATTTTTGCAGGATTATTAGCTAATACATATAAAGATCAACTGCTTTCATACCAATATACTTCAGGTTCAAATATGAGAGAATTTCAATCTCATACTTTTAAATATACAATTCCTCTTCCTTGGCGCAATCAATTAGAATTAATAGCTGGATACTCATATTTCGATGTAAATTATGAAGTAGCTGGAACCACAGGTAAATTTCATAGTGATGGGATGAGCTTACAAACTAGTGCTAGATATGATATACCTTTATTAGTAAAACAGAAATTATCTATTCTCTCTTTTGGAGTTGATTTTAAGAGAACTAACAATAATGCAACTTTTAGTGATATTCCTGTTTTTGGAGCGTATTCGAATTTAACACAAATGATGGCTAGTTACAACATTGGTAGCAGTAGCAAATATCTCGATTGGGATTTTGAGATTGAAGGTTATTGTTCTCCCGGAAGGTGGATATCAGATCAGAGTAATGCTAGATATGCAACAATCAGAGCTTTTGCTAAAAATCAATATATATACCTGCGTTCATCTTCTTCTTTACTGTTTTTCATCAAAGATTTTAGAGCAGCAATGTTTTTTAGATGGCAAGTAGCAAATCAAAATTTACTTCCTAGTGAAACTTTTGGTTTAGGTGGATATAATACTGTTAGGGGTTATAGAGAAAGAGTTTATAATGGAGACTTAGCTTTATTATACAATTTAGAGTTTCAATCACCGAATATAAAAAGCAAAATAGGGGCATTTAGATTACTTGGTTTCTTTGATGTTGGAAAAGTTTGGAAATACAAAAAAGCAGGATCTGAAAAAAAATCTCAGCTACTATATAGTGTGGGGCCTGGACTCAGATATTTTTGGTCTCCATATATCACTTCTAGATTAGATTGGGGAATTAAGCTCAGAAGAAGACCTGATCTCGGCTCATCAAAACATAAGTTACATTTTTCTCTAATAGTTGGCTATTAAAATAAAATGTTTAAAATTTGAAAAAAAATCTTTTTTGATGTAAATTTTTGAGAAATAATTTTATGGAGATCAAAAATGATAATTAATAAGGATATTTTTTTAACAATTTTATTTTTATTTCAAATATTTGCGGCTCAAATTTTTTCAACTACACAAATTGAAACAAGCAGCTCCGGTCAATATGTTTATGCTATTTGGGAAGAAGGAAGTACTCAACATACAAGGATACAATTTGCTTATTCTATCGATTATGGACAGAATTTTACTATTAACGATTATGCAGAATCGGTAGGAAACAATTCTCGATTAACTGCAAGTGATAGTGGAGAGTATGTTTATACTATTTGGAGAAGAAGCTTATCTTATCCATATATTTTTAGATCTTTTTCTAGTGATTATGGAATTAGTTTTAGATCTCAAAATATTATTGCAAGCAATAATGGTGTAACTCCTGAAATAACTACTAGTAGCACTGGTGAATATGTTTATGCTATTTGGAGAGAGGAAAGAATGCCTTATACAATAAAAGTAGCATATTCAAATGATTACGCTCAAAATTTCCAACTGATATTTCCTATCTTAGATTCTCACGGTCTTTTCCCTAAAATCTGTACAAATAATAGTGGGCAGTATGTTTATGCTACTTTTGAAAAATCTTTTAATGAAGTAAAAATATCAAGATCACAAGATTATGGTTTGAGTTTTACAACAACGCTTTTAGGAAATGGAACTAGCCCTAAAATTATTACAGATGATAGCGGACAATATGTATATGTAATTTATAAAGATACAAGTAATAATTTAAAATTTGCAAAATCGATAGATAACGGTCAAAATTTTACCATAATAGAAAATAGTTTAGGAGCCGATGTTAAAAAAACTCACATAACTTCTGATTCTAGCGGGACAAATGTTTATGTAATTTATCAAGATCAAACAAATACTTTAAAAGTTTTATATTCATCCGATTCTGGCTTAACTTTTACAGCTGTTTCATCAGATATAGCAACAAATGCAATAGATTCTAAAATAATTACTAATGATACAGGTCAATATGTTTTTATAGTTTGGCAAGATATTAACCTTGATATAAAAGCGAGTACTTCAAGCGATTCTGGACAAACTTATACCACCGTTTCTAGTGATTTAGGAAATAGTGGATATGATCCTAATATAATCACTAATAATACAGGTCAATATGTTTATATTATTTATAGTAAAATAGGTTTAGATGCAAGAATATATACTTCTAATGATTATGGAGTAACATTTACATCTGTTTTTTGATAAATAAATTTTAAAAAATCTTACTCGAAACAAAATTAAGATTCTTATATGCTTTTAGTCTTTAGAAAAATCTCCAAAGGGATCTTTTTTGAAATTTTGAGACTAAAA
>JAAKFE010000040.1 GCA_011065175.1 Candidatus Anoxychlamydiales bacterium | reverse complement strand
TGAGGAAGCTAAGGCTTCTTTTTGTTCAAATTTTCTATCAATATCAAAAGCTTTATAATTCGAAATCTTTAATAACTCAAATGACTATGGTTGCCTGAGTAGTTCTTCAGGCTCGACTAATTATTGAATGCTAAAACATTTTACGAAAAAAAAGATTTTTTCAAGGTCAAAAATATTTTTATATTCTCTTTTAAAGAGAGGTATTTAAAGATCTAGCAATTTATATCTTCGATCACTTGAAGTTTTTTTTCATAAATCCAACGTGGGGCTAAAATGTCTTTAGGATATCCACTTCCAGCTAGCTTATGAATAATACAGTTATTATCAAGCTTACTTATAAAACTTTTGGAAATATCTACATACTCATCATATGTAAGTGGTTTGAATTTTCCTTCTAGATACATTTTTTCTAAAACAGTGTTTTTTAAAGCGATTAAAAGATGGAGTTTTATTCCATCTATTTTTAATTTAGCTAAAAATGAAGCTGTTTTTAGCATATCTTCTTTAGTCTCACCGGGAAGTCCTAAAATAACATGCACACATAGATGAAGATTATATTTTTTTATAAGTTCATATGCTTTTATAAAATCTTTTAGAGTCTCTTTTCTATTTATTAGAGATAGAGTTTTATCGTGCATACTTTGAAGGCCTAACTCAATTGATACAAAAGGCAGAAATTTCCTATAAGATGCAATTAATTTAACTTTTTCTTCGTCTATACAATCGGATCTTGTCGATATAGAAAGACCAACAATATCTATATGTGAATAGATAGCTTCATCATATAACAATTTTAGCTTATCTAAACTTGCATAAGTGTTGGAAAAAGATTGAAAGTAAGCTATGAATTTTTTTGCTTTATATCTAGTTTTTCTAAATTCAATATTTTTTAAAAGTTGCTCTTTTATAGGGGTGTTTTTTTTATGAACTCTAGAAGATGAACCATATGGGTCACAATATATGCATCCTAATTTTGATTTAGTTCCATCTCTGTTTGGACAAGTAAAGTTAGCATCTATAGATACCTTAAAAACTTTGCATCCATACAAATTTCTGAGATATTCATTAAACTTTAAAAGTTTTTTCATCTTTTAATTCAATTTTTTTTAATTATTCATTATACTCGAGATAACCAATATATACTAGTGGAGCAATATTTAAGATATTGCAAGATGATGTTGGTTGAATAAAAAGGTAAAAATTTGACAAAAAAAGAAAAAATTTCAAAAGTAAAGAAAAGGATGTAAAAAATAAGATGAAGAAAAAAACAATCTATATTTTTGTAAGTCTTATTATTTTATTTTTTGCCGGATATGTAATCCTTCCTCACTTTTTATCTAAATATTATTCTGCGAAAGCTTTTAAAGATCTAAATTTAGAAGTAAAAAATATAAATTTTGATATGAGTACTTTAGAATATGTAGAAGGGAAAGAAGGAGAACCAATAGTTTTTGTTCACGGTTTTCAATCTACAAAAAGCTATTGGATGCCATACTTTAAAAGATTTCATAGTAAATATAAAATTATAGCAATGGATCTTCCAGGGCATGGAAATAGCTCAAGACCTGAAAATCAAAAATATAATCTTCAAGCTTTAGCTGCATCCTTGGAGAGTTTTATAGAAGAGAAAAAACTTAAAGATTTTCATCTAGTCGGGACTTCTATGGGAGGGGGAATTGCAACTATTTATGCTTACAATAATCCCGATAAAGTAAAAAGTCTGATCTTAATTAATCCACTTGGTATTGAGCAAGCCAAGAAAAGTGATCTTCAAGTTTTATTAGAAAAAGGCAAAAATGTGCTTTTTCCTAAAAATTTAGAGGAGTTTGATGAGATGGCAATTTTTATCACTGGAAAACCTCTAGCTTTAAGCTCCTATTTTAAAAAATATGCTCTAACTCAAATGATTAAAAATTACTTCTTTTTTAAAAGAGCTTTTAAAGAGATGCTAACTACTACAAAAGCTTTAGATGACATTCTACCTAAAATTCAAACAAAAACGCTTATATTAATTGGAAAAAAAGATAGGATAATTCATCCAGAATCTTATGAATATTTTATAAATTTAATGCCAAATGCAAGAGCTGTTAGATTCAAAAATGGAGCTCATGCATTTATAGATAAGCAGTTCAATAAAGCTATTTTGTCTATAGAAGATTTTTTAAACGACAAGTAGTTTTTTTAAAATACACATAATATAAATTTTAATTATATGTCTTTATGCTATTTATAATCAGATAACTTTTTGTAAAGCAGCGATATTCAGGGTATTATATAAAACTAATTATAAATTTTTGAATTTAATAAATTAATATAGAAATTTATTGTTTTATTGTATATAATATTTGTATAAATATCCTAAAAAAGGAGAAGAAAATGAGTTCAGCTAGTTTAGGGTTTGGAACAGGAGCTGTCTTGACTCCTGAGGAGATTTCTAGATTAGATCTTAAAGATGCTCTGTCTTTTGCAGAACAAGGAGCTCAACTAGTTGGAAAAGCAATATCAATGCAAGAATATTTTCAAGAGGTTGGGTTAGAAAGTCCTTTATATAGCGGAAACATACATCAAAAACAACAATTGGAGCTAATTGAAAGCACCTTTGGACAAGCACGAGTACATACAATAGCAGGTAATGGAAATTGTTTAACTACATCTTTTGTAACGATACTTTGCAATAAATTGAACGGTAATTTTAGTTATTTACAGAAATTGGCAGGGAAAATAGAGGAATTATCTAAAACCGTTCAAGATTTATATATAGAGGGATGTCTCCCATGTATTTTTTTTGATTTAACAGAAAAAAAAACCTCTTTAGAAGAAGCTTTAGCCGATGTAGATTTAATAAACACATTATCACGGCTTATTAGACATATTGCAAATGAATTAGTTCAAAGTAAATTAGGTTATGAGGAATTTATCGCCAATGAAATGGCACCAATTGAAGACGGAACAGAAATTGAAGGTGCATGTGTGCACGCGTTATCTGAGTTTTTTGAGATTACAGGACATTGCATAGGTTTAAGTGAGAAGCAGGATAAATATATTTTTATATCTGGTATTGAAACAAATACAAATCCAGAGTTTGTTATTGTTCGAAAAGCTGCGCATTTTATTACATTAATTATGGAAACAAATATGGCAAATACTGTGTCTCTCCCCTTAACTACAAGACAAGTTTCTCATATTTCATCATCATCATCATCGCCTGTAGCAGCATTAGTGTCATCATCATCCTCTTCGAGTAAGAGACCAAATACTTATCAAGGAAATGGAGAGATGTCTGAAGACGCTGCTTTAAAAAGAGCTTTAGAAGAAAGTGCTGGTAACGAGCCTGAAGATTCAGATGAAAATAATGACAGCCGCTGCACGATCCAGTAAGAGATTGTTTAGATATTATTTAAAACTATTACAATTGGATTTGCTTTGAAATCAGTCTTTTGGAAACATTAAGATGCATTGTTAGATAACTTTTTATTTCTGTGATATAAAAGGATATCTAAAAAAACTAAACAGCTATTAAAAACATATAGATAAATCACCAGATCATATCGATAATAAATCTTATTTAAAATCCCAGCTAAATATCCAATAAAAATCACATATAAAAAAGCTATAGATTTTCCCTTTGTGGATTTAGATTTAAAAGATTTATAAACAGAAAAAGGCCAGGCTGCACCAAAGCAAATGAGCATAAGAGCTTCAAATATCATCTAAATTCCTTTGTATTTTTTTTGAATTTTTAAAAATAGTTTTGTAAATATCTTTTATATATTTTGAGTTGATCTTATCTAAAATTTTTTGTTCTCTATTTGAATTTGTTATTTCTTTTTTATATTTTTTGATTTCTTTTGCTAATTTTAATCTCTTTTCTAAAAGAGGTATTATCTGATCATCTATTTCATCTATTTGGTCTCTAAGCTTGTCTAACATAACTTATTAATTTAGGGTTTCAATTAGATAGAGCTTATCATTTCTTCTAATTTTTTTATCTAGTTTGATTGCTACTTTTTCGCCTTTTATTGCTATTTTAACTTTTTTATCGGTATGCAGAGATTCTACTTTTGTTTTATAAGCGCCTGTTGTAGGGCCTATTATTAAAACTTCATCACCAATTTTAATTTGATGAGAGTGGAGTAAAAACTCGCCTACTTTTAAGTTGGAAAAAAAGTTAGTTGCTTTTCCAATATATGTTTTTTTCTCTATTGCTTGAGATCCATGAGAAGAGCTCCAAATATCTGTCTCATTTCCTAAATAGTACCCTCCATGCCAAAAACCTCGGTTGTAGACTTTTTTTAGTTCATCTAGCCAATGATCTATTTTATCTTTTGTGTAAGTTTTATCATTTACAGCCTCAACAGCATCTTTATAACATTTAGTCACTGTATGGACATATTCCGCAGACCTTGCTCTTCCTTCAATTTTAAAATTTTTTATGCCTGCATTTATTAGCTTATCTATATGAGCTATAGTGCATAAATCTTTTAAGGACATAATGTAGTTATTATCTAGTAAAAGCTCTTTATTTGTTTCTTCTTCTATAACTTTGTATTTTCTTCTACAAGCTTGCAAGCATTCTCCTCGATTTGCTGATTTGTTATATTGATGAAGTGACATATAACATTTACCAGAGATTGAAGAGCATAAAGCTCCATGTACAAAAGTTTCGATTTGAACTAGATTTTTTGATGGTCCTATAATTTTATCTTTTTCAATAGCTTTAACAATATTTTCAATTTGCATAAGATTGAGCTCTCTAGCTAACACCATAACATCAGAAAACTGAGAGTAGAATCTAATAGCTTCTATATTTGAGATGTTTGCTTGTGTAGATATATGAATTTTTAGTCCTATTTTTCTTGCATATAAAATAGTTGCAAGATCATGAGCAATAATTGCTGTAATCTTAGCTTTTTTAGCTTCATCTAAAATTTTTTGCATTAAACCTATTTCATCATCGTAGATAATTGAATTAACTGTAAGATATGATTCTACAGAGTTTTTTATACAAAGATCTGAAATTTTTTTTAAATCTTCAATCTGAAAATTATGAGATCCAAGTTTTCGCATATTAAGAGTATTCACACCAAAATAGATAGCATCTGCTTTAGCATCAATAGCCGCTTGCATGCTATCGAAATAACCTGCTGGGGCAAGAATCTTAGGTTTTGTTGACATTTTTAACCTTTTGAGATCAATTATAATTATATCCAACTAATATATAAAGATTTACTAATTTAAGCATCTGCTTTTTTCATAATGGGCATTAATTTAGATGAAAATTAAGACCAATGAATTTTTATTTTATTTAATTTTAAATAATTGGTAATTAATGAGATGCGAATATTTTTTCTTTAAATTTTAACATTCTTCCTTGAAATAATGATGGAAATAAGCTAATCTATCATTAAAAGAAGGATAGATTGTGAATATATTATCCTCAAATTAAGGAAGGTTTATATGAATGAGCAAAAAATTCTTAAAATTCTTATAGGAGAATTTCTAGATCGTTTAAATCTTATAAAACAAAAAATAATAACAAGAGATTTTTCTTTTCCAAAAGCTGAGGATAAAATAAAAGTAGCTATAGGAATGAGGCGTTCAGGTAAGACCTATTTTGTCTACCAGCAGATACTTGATATGATAAATAATAAAAAAATACCGTTATCTAGGATTTTATATATAAACTTTGAAGATGATCGACTTTTACCGCTAGATCGAAATAAATTAGCAAAATTAATTGAAGCATTTTATTCACTTTATCCTGAAAATCATGATCATAAATGTTATCTTTTTTTAGATGAAATCCAAAATGTTGAAGATTGGCCTATTGTAATTAGACGTTTTCATGATAGTAAAAATACAGAAATTTTTCTAACAGGATCTTCAGCAAAACTTTTGAGTAAAGAAATTGCAACAAGTTTACGTGGACGATCTTTAGCTACAGAAATATGGCCTTATAGTTTTCATGAATACATGAAAGCAAAAAATATATCTTTTGAAAAAGGTTTATTCGATAAAAAAACTCAAGATCATTTAACCAAAACATTTCATAATTATCTAACTGAAGGAGGGTTTCCGGAAGTAAATAAATATGATGCCGATGTCAGACAACGTATCTTACAAGAATATATCGATATTGTCCTTTTGAGAGATATTATTGAAAGACATAAAATCAAAAATTCCTCTTTAGTCAAATATATGATCCTATCAATGATCCACAACGTAAGCAATCCTTTCACTATAAACAAATTTTATAATGAGTTAAAAAGCAAAGGATATAAAACCAGTAAAGATATTCTTTATGAATATGCAGATTATATTGAAGATGCCTATCTTGCTTTTTCAGTACCTATTTTTGATAAATCCATTAGAAAAGCACAAACTAATCCTAAAAAGATATATGCTATTGATCCAGGCATTGTAAGAGCTGTTACATTGAATTATGATGGAGATTTAGGGAAATTATTTGAAAATGTTATCTATCTTGATTTAAGACGACTTGGTTGTAAAATTAATTATTATTTAACCTCTGAGCGTTATGAAATTGATTTTGTTATTAAAACACCTAAAGGTCAGCAAAAATTTTTTCAAGTTGTTTGGAATGCAGACGATAAAAAAACTTTTGCACGTGAAAAAAGGGCATTGAATTTAGCAGAAAAAGAATTAAAAATAAAAGGTGAAATCATTACATTAGAATCTTATTTGCAAGAAGGGATAAATCTTTCTTAGATTAATCTTTAATTTATCTAACAAGACACTTTTGTATATATTTATTTCAACTATTATTAACCCCGTAAATGTTCACGTGAACTGAAGGCGTGCAATAAATGCAATGATAATAGTATAATTATTAATTGCAATAAAATAAAATGAGATAATTAATGGCTGGTGCGATTGGAGCAGGTTTTGGTGCGAGTTTTAGAGATCCTTTGCTATATGGTGCTCAATGGTGTTTTCAAAAATATAAAGAATCAATAGCATATGAAAATCTTAATTTTACTGATGATGAACATGAAAAATTTATTCGAAAAAACATTGATGATTTTAAACGATTAGACGCATCTTTTATTACGAAAGTTTTTTTTACAACAGTAAAAAAAAATCATATAAAAGCTCTACAAGTTATTTTGCAAGAAATGATCAGCGATATTAATGTCTTAATAGACGCTCAAGATAAATATGGAAATACAGCATTAATTTATGCTGCTAGCGAAGGGCATAAAGAGGTCGTTGAAATTTTACTAAAAAACAAAGTAATTATAAACGCTCGAAATAAAAAAGGCGAAACAGCTTTAACGCGACTATCAATAACAAAAGAGACTATAGAAATTGTGGATTTGTTAAGTCGAAAAGAGGGGATAGAAATTACAGATGACATTACAAGGATAGAAACCATCGCTAAATATGCAAATAAATTAATCAAAAAATTAGCTCAAGAAACTACAAAAGAACAAAGGCAACAAAATACTGCAGCCTTAGTGTTTTATCCTTTAAAAGATCATAATGGAGCTTTTTCAATAATGAGAAGGATAGATTATGTAAAAACTTTAGAAAGATATTATGGTAGAGTGAAAATCAAGCATCCAACAAGTGAAGAACAGATTAAAAAAAAATTGAAACAACTAAAATGGGATATTCTTTTAATAACAGGGCACGGATCCTCAGAAGGCATATGCTTTACTGAAGATTTTTCTTTATTAAAAGAAAATATAAGAAATATCTTTTATCACTTCAAAAAAGGTTCTCAAGATAGTCAAATTGTTTTGAATTCTTGTTTTACAGGAAAGGTAAGAGGGATAGCAGAACTTATAGCAGAAGAGAGTAGAACGAAAACCCTTGCTACAAGTTATTTAAGGTGTGGGCTTTCTTTGAAAGATACTGAAAGTGGACTTCAAATCAAATTTTTAGATACTCACGGTAATACGCGAACACCTAGAATAATTTCAGCGAAAAAAAAGTATTGGCTGTGAATCCAAAAATGACTCTTAGAAGTGCTCAAATTGCAAAAATATAGTAGAAAAATCGCTGTCGGTACACACTCATGAAAGTTCTGAATGCTCTCTTGTGATAAAACAGAGATCATAATGCAGCTATAAATATTCTAAGACTCGGGCTGGTTGGGCTTGTCCCTAGAAGTTCCGACTATAGCGTTAGCTTAGACGGAGAGCAGTCACGGAGCCATAATTTAAAACAGTCTTATCCTGAAGGACTCTAAGAAATATTAAACCTAATAAAAATATGAAAGTGAAATATTTTCCGTCTTCTCATTTTTTGTTTAAGTCTTTATCTGATAAAACATTTTTTTACATGTGTTAGAGCTGATTTTTTCATATCTAACATATCTTCATCTGAAAATGCTTTTTTCTTGCTATAAGTTGGATTTAAAGTAACTTTAGATACAAACTTTTGCAAAATATAGAGTTTAGCGTTTTTTATAGATAAAGCCATTTTTTCAATATCTTCTTTTTCATGTAAGTTTTTAACTAGGGTTGATCTAAACTCATAATCTATATTTGAAGATATTATTATTTTAATACTCTCTTCAATCCCTTCAGAGCTAAAATCTTTATTTGTAACTTTTGGATACTTTTCTAAAGGAGCTTTAAGATCCATAGCGATGTAATCTAGTAGTTTTAGATCTAATAGATTTTTTATAACATTTGGATTTATGCCGTTTGTATCTAGTTTCACTAAAAAATTTAATTTTTTTATTTTTTTAATAAAATCTATTAGATTGTTTTGTAGCGTTGGCTCTCCGCCTGAGATAACTACAGCGTCTAATTGATTTTGTCTTTTTTCTAAAAAAGAAAAAATATCTTCTTCATTTAAAGGAGTATTAAATTCATCTTTTATGACAAGTTCTGGATTGTGACAATAGTGACATAAAAAACTGCAGCCTTGTGTAAAAATAACGGCTGCAGCTTTTTTAGGATAATTAATTAAAGAAAATTTTTGCAAACCTCCTATTAACACAAAACCTCTTTTTTTAGATCTTTATCGGAGGGAGATTCATATTCTTTTCTAATATCAAACTCTGATCTTTTTCCATCGTTCCATTGGTCTACAGGTCTGTAATAGCCAACAACTCTAGAATAGATTTCACACGGTTTTGAACATTTTGGACAGCTTTGATGCTCGCCACTTAAATAACCATGATCAGAACACACACTAAAAGTTGGGGTGATTGTTAAATAAGGAAGTTCATATTTTTCAAAAGTTTTTCTAATAATATTTTTTACAGTGTCAGGATCATCGATTTTTTCTCCAATAAATCCATGTAAAACAGTTCCTCCTGTATATCTTTTTTGAAGATCATCTTGATGATCAAAAGCTTCAAAAAGATCGTCTGTATAATTTACAGGTAAATGAGTTGAGTTTGTATAAAATGGTTTAGCGCCCTGTTTTAATTGCGGTTCATTTGCGCATTTAATATCTGGATAACGCTTTTTATCGATTTTTGCGAGCCTATAAGAAGTTCCTTCAGCAGGAGTTGCTTCTAAGTTATAACTACTACTTGTCTCTTCTTGATATAGTGATAATTTTTCTCTCATAAAATCTAAAACATTTATTGCAAAGTTTTTTCCTTCCTCTGTAGAAATTGAAGTATCTAAAAGATTTAGAGTGGCTTCATTCATTCCTATAAGACCAATTGTAGAGAAATGATTTGTCCAATACTTATCAAAGCGTTGTTTGATTTTTCTTAAATAGAATTTAGAATATGGGTATAGACCTTTTTCTGTGAAATTTTCAATGATTTTACGTTTGATCTCTAAGCTTTCTTTTGCTAAATCCATAAGATCACTTAAATGATTTATAAATTCTTTTTCATTGTTTGCTAGATATCCAATTCTAGCTAAATTGATTGTTACAACTCCAATTGATCCTGTGAGAGGATTTGATCCAAAAAGTCCGCCTCCTCTAGCTTTTAGCTGTTTTGTATCTAGTCTTAATCTACAACACATAGATCTTGTATCTTCTGGATCCATATCAGAATTAATAAAATTCGTAAAATATGGAATGCCATATTTCCCTGTAACCTTCCAAAGAAGATCTAAATTTGGATCATCCCAATTAAAATCTTTTGTTATATTGTATGTTGGAATAGGAAAAGTAAAAATTCGGCCTCTATCATCACCTTTTTGCATAATCTCTAGAAAAGCTTTATTAAACATATCCATTTCTTTTTGAAACTCTTTATATGTCTCTTTTTGCATTTTGCCACCGATTACAACATTTGAATCTTTATAAAGTGAAGATACCTGCAGATCTAAGGTAACATTTGTAAAAGGTGTTTGAAACCCAACTCTTGTAGGAACATTTATATTAAAAATAAACTCTTGCATAGCTTGTTTAACTTGGGGATATGATAAATCATCATATCTAATGTATGGAGCTAAAAGAGTATCGATATTTGAAAAAGCTTGAGCGCCAGCTGCTTCACCTTGAAGGGTATAAAAAAAGTTAACGATCTGACCTAGAGCCGATCTAAAATGTTTTGGTGGTGCACTTTGAATTTTTCCTGCAGCTCCTTTAAATCCGATAGTGAGTAAATCTTTTAAATCCCAGCCTACACAGTATCCTGCTAAAACTCCTAGATCATGAATATGAAAAGCGCCTTCAATATGTGCTCTTCTAATATTAGGAGGATAAATTTTATTGAGCCAGTAAATTTTATTTGTCTCAGATGCAATATAGTTATGAAGGCCTTGAAGAGAAAAACTCATGTTAGAGTTTTCTTTAACTTGCCAATCTAGCTTTTCTAAATATTGATCTATAAGATCAACCCCAGCTTTATTTGCAATCTCTCTAATTTTAAAATGTTGTTCTCTATATATAATATAAGCTTTGGCAGTTAACTTAAAAGGAGATGATAAAAGAGTCTCTTCAACAATATCTTGCATTTCTTCAACTGTTGGAATTTGAGTTAACATTTTTTCTGCCATTGAAATCGCTCTAATTGTTAGAGTTTTTGCAATAGACTCGTCAAATTCTTTTGTAGCTTTGCCAGCTTTTAGTATAGCTCTATAAATTTTATCGGAGTCAAAATCATCGATTCTTTCGTTTCTTTTTATTATTTTTTCAAAGCTTTTTAGGTTATTTTTATTCATGATTTTTTCTCCTCTTATAAGTTTCTTATGTAAAGTAGTCTTTCAAGATTTAGAGTCCTGAAGCACTACATATAGTGTTTTATTGCTTCTAATATTACTAGATATAGGGTTTTGGGTTTTTTAGCTACTATTTTTTTTTCTTCTTGAAATTAAAGGTTTTAGGGATTTTTTTTTAAAATAATTATCAAAAAGCATAATATGAAGCTACAACATTTTAGGTTTTAGAAAAAACAAAATTTAAAAAATTTTAAAAAAATGAAAAAAGATACAAAAAGAGTTTTTTTTGGCTTTGAAGTTTTTTCTAATTGGTTACAAACTCCTGATGAAAAAAAAGTAATTAGTGAAAATAATAGACATATTACTCTTTTATTTTTAGGTGAAAATAAGATTTTAGATATTGAATTTTTTTTAAATAATATCCCTCTTTTAGATTTAAAAACAGCGCCTGTTGGTTTTTTTGATGAAATTTTATTTTTACCAAAAAATCATCCTCGGCTCATTGCATATAAAGCAAACTTTATGGACAAAGAAAAAAGAATTCAAAAATTTCAGAAAAATATTTTCGATTTTTTTAAAAATAAAAATTTTGAAATCAAACAAAATAAAGATAATTTTTTGCCGCACATTACCGTTTGTAGAAATGAATTTAATATAGATGAGTGGAAAAAAAGTTTTGAGCCATTTGCTTTTTATGTAAAAAGTTTTAATCTTTTTGAATCTCTAGGCAATAGTGAATACAAAAATCTTTGGAAAAAAGAATTTATAAAACCTTTTGAAGAAATTCCACATACAGCTGATATTGCTTTTGAAATTAAAGGAGAAACTTTTCTAGATCTTTTGCATAGTGCTTTTATAGCTCTATCTTTTAAAGAAAATAAATTTTTAAAATATTATAAAGAGCTTAAAAATGTTATCTCGATAGATGATGTTATTATAAATCTAAACGAACTTGTAACTAAAGCTGAAATCGATGGTATTCATATGCCTTTTAAAGCTATTAGTTTTCACTCAGATATTAAAAGAGAAGATAATATCTTGTCTTGGGAGATGATTGTCGATGTATGATCTAAAAAAAATAGGTCCTTCTAAGTTTATAGTTCCAAAAGAAGGAAATATGAAAGTTGATGGTCTCATAATTGCAAAAGAAGAACTTTTGGAAGTTATTAAAGAAGATAAATCTATCGAACAAGTTAAAAATGTTGCAACTCTTCCAGGTATTGTTGGATATTCAATTGCTATGCCAGATATTCATTGGGGATATGGTTTCCCGATTGGTGGAGTGGCTGCTATGGATGCAGAAACTGGAGTTATTTCTCCTGGCGGAGTTGGCTATGATATAAATTGCGGTGTTAGAATAGCTCTTCTTCCTATAAAATGTTCAGAATTAAAAGAAAAGTATGGATCAAAAATAATTAAAAGAATCTTTGAATTAGTACCAACAGGTGTTGGTTATGGGCACAGAGGAGAAAAACATTTATCAGATACAGATTATTTAAGCTTAACTACAAAAGGAGCTAAATGGTCAATAGAACAAGGGTATGGAATAGATAGCGATTTAGATCATATTGAAAGTATGGGAAAAATAGAAGGCTCTGATATATCTTTAGTATCAAAGCATGCAAAAGATAGAGGAAGAAAGCAACTTGGTACCCTAGGCTCAGGCAATCACTTTATTGAGATCGGAAAAATTGAAAATATTTATCTTCCAGATATTGCTAAAAAATGGGGGATAGAAAAAGATTTTACCTACGTTCTTATTCATTCAGGTTCTCGTGGTTTTGGACATCAAGTTTGTCAAGATGTTTTAAATGTGTTTATAAAAAAAGGATATGCAAAAGATCTGCCAGACCGGCAACTCGTTGCAGCTCCGATAAATTCAGAAGATGGAAAAAATTATTTCGCTCAAATGGCAGCGGCGGCTAACTTTGCTTTTAATAATCGTCAACAAATGCTTCATTTAGCAAGAGTCGCTATTAACGATATTTGTGGTATTAGCTTTGAAGATATAAAACTTTTATATGATGTTTGTCATAACATTGCTAAATTTGAAACATATAATATCAATGGCAAACAAAAAAAACTTTGTGTTCATAGAAAAGGTGCAACTAGAGCTTTTGGCCCTGGTTCGGAAGAACTAAATCCTATATTTAAGCAAACAGGTCAACCTGTTTTAGTTCCAGGTGATATGGGAACAGCATCTCATATTTTAGCAGGCCTTGGGAATGAACTAACGTGGTGCAGCTCATGTCATGGAGCTGGAAGACGGAAAAGTAGAGCTCAATCTAGTAGAGAATGGAAAGGTAAAGATCTTAAAACTTATATGAGAGAAAAAGGAATTGAGGTTTTTGCTAAATCATATGCTACTATAGCTGAAGAGATGCCTAATGCTTATAAAGATGTAGATATTGTAGTCGATGCGGTAGAAGAAGCTGGACTTGCCAATAAAGTAGCTAGACTCACTCCTTCGTATGTAATTAAAGGTTAAATATATACTGTTTATTACAGACTATTTTCTGTAAAGCAATGATTTTAATAGATACCATTTTGGAATGGTAGTATATAAAGAAACAAAAAAAAAGTTTCCAAACAAATTTAGATATTTCATTAGATCATAAAGTCGTTTCAAAGGCGGGAAATATGAAAAGAGAGTTTAAAGCATTAAAAACAATGCTTTGTTTAAAAAATTCAGATGAATAAAAACTTGTGGCTA
>JAAKFE010000004.1 GCA_011065175.1 Candidatus Anoxychlamydiales bacterium | reverse complement strand
GATAAATTTGGAATATCTACAAAGGCAGTCCATGTTTGGCCAAAATCTTCAGATCTAGAAGTTTGAACTTGACGAACAGTAGCGGGAGATTTAAAGCCAGACCATAGAACATTAATATATTGCCCGGAATCAGATGTAGCAATTTGTAGGTTACCAAGTGATGTTGTATCTGAGAGGGTAATTGCTGAAGCAGGAGCTGGCCAATTTTCACCAAAATCAATGGAGCGTGTAAATTCAACAACAACAGGAGCGGTTGTTTCCCAAACTACATAAACATATTGACCATTAGTGTTTGTTGTTATTTTTGGGTTAGCTGTAACAGGAGAAGACAAAGTTTTTTGTGAACCTCCTAAAGTATATGTTTGCCCAAAGTCAATGGAACGAGAAAATAGCACGCGATCTTGATTTGCTCCAGGATCAAATTGATATGAAATATATACATACTTACCGCTATAATCTGTTACAATTTGTGGGAGACTTCCAATTTCTGAAGAAATTGTAATTGGAGTAGTATTAAAAGTAACTCCAAAATCATTTGAGGTTGTTGTTTGAATAAGGGTAGTAGCCAAATTAGTTGCCCAAACAAAATATACATTGGAGCCTGAAGCATTTGTTGCAATATCATAGCTAGTAGTGTCATCATCACTAGGACCTACATCTTGAGCAGGTAGTTGCCAAGTTAGATCAGAAAAAATTGTATGAATAAATAAAAAATTTAAAAAAAATAAAATAAAAAAACTCTTCATTTTAAAAAATATTTTCGTTTTATTAATAGCAAAATTTGATCGATTCATTTTTTTCCTTTAATTTGATATTGTAATAAGAGTTGACCAATTATTTTCATAATTTGAAGAATTGGCGGTTTGAACAATATCATTTGTTCCGTCATTTTTTGACCAAATTGCATAAGCATACTCACCAGACGCATTTGTTGATATTTGCGGATTTTTTGCATTTTCTAAGGATTCTGCTTTTGATAAAAATAGAGTTGCAATAAAGATTAAAAAAAATAACTTGCTAAATTTTGATATCATAAATAATTTCTCCATTAAAAAAAAAAATATTAACAAAATTTTTTTTTATAATGCAAAGGAATATTTTTATTTTTTAAAGTTAATAGCTAAAGTTAACAGAAAAGTGTAAGAGGCTATCGTTGTTGCCATATTCAGGATCTTTAATGCCTTTAATGCCCCAGTCTAGTCTAGCTGTAAAATATGGGTTGATTTCATATCTGATAGCTGGCCCATAACCAAATATGGATCTATTTTTTTCTTCAAAAAGCAAAGTTTCATAAATAGATGATTGGCCGTAGTCAAAAAATAATATGAATTGAAGGGCATCATTTATTTTTTTGTTTGGAATTAACTTGATATTTTTTGATCTAATCTCTGCATTTATGATTAAACCTTCATCTGCTAAAAGCTCATTTTCAAAATATCCTCTAACCGAATTATATCCTCCAATGGCTAAGGCTTCAGAAGATAGTAAATTAGAATTAGACATTTGAGCTCTAAAAAGCAGAGATATTAAAAAATCATTGTTAAATTTGAAAAGATTAGAGAAATATACTCTTGAATACATGTAGTTATTTTTAGCGAATCTTCTAAACTGATCATATTTTTCAGTTTCTTGATCTGGCAGCAAATTTCCTAAAGAAAAATTCTGTTCAAAGACAAATTTTGTTTGATAAAAACTGTTTTCCCAAAAAAGAGAGTAAGATAGCATTGTTTGAGATACATTAATAGTAGGATCGAAAGGGGTTACTATATTTGAATAAGGCAGATTTGTATTAGCTCTTTTAAAATCAAATCCTAAAATAAAATCATGTTTGATATTGGCAATTAGTGGTAAACAAATATCATATCTAAAAGATGTATCAATTCTAAAACGATTGTCGATCATTAGAGAAGGAAAGGCAGGGTCTGGTTCAAATTGAGAAAAATCTCCATATATCGTTAAAACATTTTCCCATGGAAGATAAAATATTGCATGAGCTGTATGATCTTTAAATTCATTAGTGTCATAAGAAGTTGTGAATTGATAAGACAAAACACTATCTACAAAAAAGGCTCTATTTAAATTAAAGCCTGTATAAGATCGATTTCTACCGATCGCATTGATTCCAGTGTCATCTGTTCCGACATAAAATTTAAAAGGAAATTGATCTTTGGTTATCAGCTCAATATCGTAGTTATTTTTTCCTCTATGTTGCAAAACTAGATTCACATTTCTAAAAGGATTTAAGTTAATAAAATTCAAATGCTCTTGGAGTTTTCTCTCATTAATAAAATCATTAGCTTTTGTTTTAAGACTTTTTTTTAGAAGATCGCTATTAGTATAGTTATTATTTGCAACAAATATGTCTGCAACTCTTTTTTGAGAGACACTACTTTCAAGTGAAGATAAATTTTCTATTTTAGGAGAATGTATATTGGAAGATGAGAGATTATTAAAGGGGGTAAAATAAAAAAGTTTATTCAGCTCATCTGATTTTTTTAACATTTCATTTTCAAAAAGATTTTGATTGGATTTATCGAAACTAGAGACATTTTGAGGTAGATCAATATTTAGCTCTTTTATGGAAATTGGATCTAGAGAAGTTAAAAAAGTATAGAGTTCATTAGGGTTTACTTCTATTTTTTTTGAAATGCTTTCACTATCAACTTTTGTGCGTGTTTTAGATCTTTTTTCGACATCTTTTTGTATATTAATAAATGAGGCTTTATCGAGATTAATTTTATTTATATCAACAGACGTGTGACTATTTTTTTCTGCGTTAGACTGAAAATGAGCTCTATGCTTTGGGGTTACATGTCCTCTTGTAAGAATATACAAGACTATCACTATTATGAGAACAAAAGTGAGATATATATATTTTCTTTTCATATAAAAAGCCAATTTAAAGCAAATAAACAATTATACATTTGTCGATGTATTTTTTTATATTAATAATGGTTAAAACCCAATGTTTTTTATGAAATTTTAAAAAAAAGCTATTTTATTTAAATAAGATGAAAAAAACATTCGGTGTTTAGGTATTTAAGGCATATTCTAGAAGAAAACAAGATCCATACTTTCGTTTATTTACTAGATTTAGAGCATTAATATTTGTCTCTCTTTTCGAATATGTTGGCTCTTCTAAAAAAATTAAGCTATTTTGAGTTATTAAATTCAAATTTTTTAATAAAGATAAAAGCTCATCTATGTATGAAGGGTTTTGTTTATATATAATGAATGGGGGATCTATTGTAATGACGTCAAAAGAATTTTTTAGAGATTTTATAGCTTTTATTGCATCTTTTTTAATTATTTTTGTTTGCTCTTCAACGCATAGAGTTTTGATGTTTTTTTTAATTATTTGACAAGATTTAAAATTTTTATCGATAAAAGTAGAAAATCTAGCTCCTCTAGATAGAGCTTCTAAACCAAGCGCTCCAGATCCTGAAAAAACATCTAAAAAATTAGCGTTTTGAATAAAATTTTGAGATATATTAAAAATTGCATCTCTAACTAAAGATGTTGCAGGTCTTATATCTGTTGTTGTTAAAAGTTTTTTTCCTTTGAATTTGCCGGCTAGTATTTTTAGGCTCATCTAAAAGCTGGCTCTATTGCAAAGGGTTCTAGATGGTGATTTGCATCTTTTAAATGATTTGGATTATTGTCTGTTAAAAACTTTTCATAACACTGAGAAGCTTTTTTAACAGCAAGCTCTTTTTGAAGAACTTTTCCTCCTTGTTTTGCTTGATCAAAGCTAATGTGTTTTTTTAAGTTGAAAAAGCTATCTTTTGCTTTGCCTTGAACAAATATTGTGAAATCTGTGAGTTTATCTGTTGTCCCTAAAATTACATATGGTTCATTCATATATAAATTAGGAGATTGATCAGAGAGAGGATATAGTTTTATGTTAGCTGATTTTTCTAAACAAATTGCATTAGATACGATATCTTTTGCTATGGGATGGCTAATTGATTTTAAAAGTTTTTGTAATTTTCTTTTTATTCCTCTATTTGTTGAAGAGGAAATTACTTTACCTTTATTTAAAAAGCTAAAAAGCTCTAGGATTGATAAGTTTTTATCATTCTCAAGGCCAATTGCATATAAAGATAGATTCCCACCATTTAGTCTGGTCCAATCATTAAAAATTCTATAATTTTTAAATTTGTTTAGTCCATCTCCGTTTGAAAGAAGTATTGCGATATTAACTTCATCATTTTTAACATTTGAATTTAAAATTTTAAAAAGGGGGATGGAAAAGTTTGTAGAAGAAAAAAAGCTGCCGATATTTTGTTTTCTTAAAAATGATTTAGCTCTAGATAAAGAGATTTGTTCATCAGGATTTAAATTTTGATTTGATAAAACATCTAATTTTGTATCGAAAGCTAAGATATTAAAACTATCATCTTTTTCTAAAAAAGAAAGAGAAGAGGTTATTGCATGGCGAGTAGAGGTGAGTCTATCTTTTTGAATGGAGTTTGATCTATCGACTAAGAAGAAAATGTTTTGTTTTAATTTTTTTAACTTCATAGAGTGTTTAGGAATGAGTGTTATTGCAAAAATAAAACCTTTTTCATTTATATTTGGAGCAAAAGAGACATCGATATCAAAAAAATCTTTATAAGAGAGCGTTGTTAAATCGCTTAAATCTGGCATATGCATTAAAGAGAAATTATATGGAAAGAGTTTTATTTTTTTTTGTCTAAGTTTAGTCAATGCTGCTAGATTGCCAACATCAGAGTCTAAAAATTTTGGAAATTGAAAGGTTAAGTTTTTCTTGCCTTTCAGAGGATAGTTAAAACATATTGTTAGTTTTTTATTTTCTTCTTTCTTAGGTAGAGATGCTAAAAGATTATTGTTTTCATTTTTTATTTCATCTTCGGTTTTAAAAGAGGATTGAGTGGGAAGAGTTAATGTTAATAAACTTTCATTATCAATGCTTGGTAGAGTTTTTTTTATTTCAACTAGGTTATAAAGCTCCTTTTTTATTGATACAGCAGGGGTAAAGGCAAAATGTTTGGATAAAAGAGAATCATTTTTTAGGTTAAATTCATTTTTTATTGAACTACCGGGTTCGTTTTTTGGAAGAATTACCTTTTTATTTTTGATTTGAGATAAAAGATTATTTTGTTTTTTTTGCAATACGAGATTTACAATCTGACGTACATTTTTTTTTGAGCTATTTGTATCTGTTTTATTAGAAAACAAGATGTTTTTAGAAGCTACATAAGATCTAATCTCTAAATGATTAATAGAAGCAATAGCTATCACATGGATAGTTATTGAAATAAAAAGGGAAAATTTAAAAAAAAGATTGTTCTTATTTTTCTTCAAAAGGATATTCCTTTAATAATTTTAGGTTTTTATTAATCCTATCTTCTAAATATTTTGTGCAAATCAAGTCATCTTCTTGCAAACGCATGAGTTGAAATTTTGCTTTATTAATTCTTCTTTGGTCATTTTCTAAGAAGCCTAAACATATATTTTTTTCAGCTTCAACAACCAGCATATAGGCATTATATATTTTCTCTTTATCTTTAAGTACTTCTCTCATCGATTGATAATCTTGTGATATAATATCATCTTCCTTAGTAAAGTTTTCTTTTAATCTCCCTAATAAAAAGAGCCTTTTTTCAAAGCTTTTATTATTTTCCATATAGCAAACAACATCTACATAATCAAGTGCTGCTTCTAAGTGAGTTGGTTCATTTTCAAATATTTTTTGAAAACTCACTGTTTTTAAGTTACTTATGATTTTTTCAAGCTCTTTATTAGAAATGACAAAATCTTCTTTTGTAATATTCGATAACTTTTGCCTGGTTAAGTGTAATAAAGATTGATATTTAAAGCTATTATCCTTTTTGAAAAGCGGAATAAATTCTTCATATAAATTAATCGCTTTTTCTCTAAAATTTTGTTTTTCATAGATTTTTGCAAGTTCAAAAACTGTTTGTTCTAAAGCGGTAAAAGATTTTTCAGGATAAAAACGGTAGTTTTGGACAACTTTTTCTAAAAGAGTTGCTGCTTTTAATAAATTATTTTTAAGAGAATATATGTAAGCTAATTTAAGAGAAAACTCTTCAAAGTTTTCATCCTCTAAATCAGAGAGTAAATCTTTGTAAACAATAGAGGCTTTTTTTGAAAAAGAGAGCATTTCTTGATTTTCAAAAAGAGAGTTTTTAAAATTCTTTGATAAATAGCTATTTACTTTATTAGATAAAAAATCACCTAGCCACATCAAATTATTTTTATTTATTTGATTTTTTGAAAGTAAGTAAGCATCAAATAGATTTAAAGCTGCTTTTTCTAAATTATTATCAATTACCTCATCGTCAGTGTTTTCTTCTTTTGCTAACTCTAGATGAGAGTTGAATAGGTTGATATAAGTAATGAATTTATGTTTTGAATCTTGATCTTGAGATAGATCAAGAGAAACATTTGCATAGTGAATAAATTTTTCTAAATCGTTTGTATTATTTTTTATGCAAAATCCGATTAAAAGATGTATTTCTGATAGTTCTTCTTTTGAAAAATAAATTTCTTTATCGTCTTTTAAAAGATTTTCTAAAACAGCAAAGCTATCATCATAATTTGCTAAATCAAAATGGGTTTTTGCAAGAGTAAATTTAAATTTTAAGATTTCTTCTTTCTCAAAGAGAGCTTCTTTTTTTAATAAATTTTCAATATCTTTCAATAAAGATTGTTTCATTGTTATTAGTTCTTTATCAGATGCTCCCATTTGAAGTTCTTTTATCGTTGCATTTACAATATATTGAAGAGAGGTTTTGATAAGATCACTAGTTTTTGTAGTTGCAAGAAGATCTTTGAATACTTCTTTGCATTTTTTAGTGTTGTTAGTTAAAAAAAGTAAATGAGCGTATTCAAAAGAAAAGGTTTCTAAGTTTTCAGCTTCATCAAAATTTTGAGAAATTATATTTTCAAAAATTTTAAGAGACTCATTATAATTTTCATTATTTTTATTTAGCATAGCTTTTGCAAATAAGTTCTCAAAAATTTTTTCATCATCTGGATGATTTAAGGCGAATTCATCAAATGAGTTATTAAAAAGATCAAGATCATTTAAATGAAAAGCACTTTGCATTAGCATGATAAGAGATAGTCGGATCTCTTGAGACTCCAAATTTAAATCTTTTGCTTTTTTTAAATGAAACGATGCATTTTCATAATTGTGCTCGTTAAAATAAGCGCGTCCAACGAAAAAATTAGCAAGAGATTGTTTATCATCTTCAATTAAAGTTAAGAGATTATCTTTTTCTAAAGAAATATCTGAAAAACGTTTCATTTCATATAATAGCAAAAGCTTATTGTAAGCTGCATCTTTGGCTTTTATAGAATTTCCTTTTGTGATTTCGTTAAAAGTTTGAAGAGCTTTTTCTTTATCAAAATGAGCTTGCAAAATAGCTGCGCTAAAAAGATATTCATCTTTTTTTGTAGGATCGCTATCTGAAAGTTGCATATAACAGTCACTTGCTTTTTCAAAATCATTTAAAGTTTTATGAATTTGAGACAGATATTCTCTTGCTTGATTTTCAAATTTTGTTTCTACGAGAGTTTCAAAGTCATCTCTTGATTTTTCTATTAGTTCATTTATCTCGTTTTGATCTTCAAGCTCTAGTGATTTATTATATAAAGAGATTGCTCTTAGATATGTAATTTTATCTTTTAGTTCTCCAGCAACTCTAGTAACATAATAGTTGCATTCGTCAATAAGTCTTGAATGCCACTTTAAATGGTATAAAGAAGAAAGTAGATTTACTCCGATTTTATCTTTTACATCCTCATCTTTTATATTTTCGAATGCATTTACTGCTTTTGAATAATTTTTTTCATTCATGTGGATGTTTCCTAAAATAGCATATAAAGAATTTATCATATGGCTTTTAGGATGTTCTATCATGTAGTTTTCTATTTGATATTTGGCTATTTCAAATTCCTCGTCTTGCCAAAACTCTGCAATTCTTCTTAAGAAAAGAGCTTCTTCTTGGGTTTGAGGATTAAATAGTGGATTTTCATCTGCATGGCCTAAAGAAACTACACAAATAAGCAATAATAAAATTTTTGTAAAAAAATCTCTCATAGTCTTTTTTCCGTTTTTGATTTAATTATACTTTTAAAGTTAAAATAATAAAAGATAATGTATTTTTTGATTAACTAAAAAATTTCATAAAGATTTTTGGAGGATCTCAAAGCTTTTGTAAACTCCATATAGATCTAAGAGTTTATCAGCATCTTTGAAGGCTCTCATCTTTAATTCTTCATAGACTCTAAGGCCCTTGGCATTTAATTTCGTTTCAAAATATAAACAGCCGAGTTTAAATAAAATATTATTGTCTTTTGGGCAGAGTTTATAGACGATTTCATATTCTTTTAGTTCATCAATTTTTAAACTGAGCCTATTATAATTTTTAGCAAGTTGCAGATGAATCCAAGGATCATTTGGAGCATAATCATTTAATATTTTAAACTCTTCAGTAGCTGTTTTTATGCAAGATAGATATTTTTGATTAAGATGATCTTTTTGATTTTTTGAGAAAAATATTTTATCTTTAGCCTCTTTATATAATGAAGAAAGGGATGTATAGATATTGGTTAAAGAAGTGTGTACTTCTAAATCTGTTGGAGTTATTTTTAATTGATTTAGATGTTCAAAAATAGCATGAGTTAAAAGAGATTCTTTAAATTTAAAAACATCTTCTTTTACTAAAAAGGATTCAAGTCTTTTAAAAAAAAATGGAAATTTTAATAATTTGTGTTCATTTTTATTTAGATTGTCTGTGAGCTTTAGAGCTGCTAAAGCTATTGTTAAATGATGCTCAGCTGAACCAATTGGAATTGATAAGGCTCTTTTACATACTTTAATAAAATTATCTTTTAGAGCAGTTAACTGCTCTGGTTTTTTAGATTGAAAATAAAAAAGTAAAACAAGGTAAGTAAAACTTGTTAAAAACATACTAGCCAATAAAAGCGCTAAGATAACAGATGAGCTAAAAACTGAAAATAAAAGAGCAAATAAGATAGCTTCAACAAAAAAAAGAGAAAAAAAACTAAGGTTAAAAATAAAAAAAGATTTTACTATTTTTTTTAGTTGTTTGGTGGTTTCATTATAGTTTTTATTAGCTTTTTTTTGAAAAAAAACTTGATTGAACCTATAAACCTCACTATCTAAGTGAATGTTCACTTTTGCTCCTCTTTGAAATTATATATATAATCATGCTTACAAAAAATTGAGATTTTTAAAAGATAAAATCTTAGACATTTAAAAAAAATAGAGATCAAAAATTATTTTCCTGTCTCTATCATATAATTAATAACTCTTTGAGAAACACCTGCTTCTTGAAGCCTATTTATCTGTGCTTGGCTTAAATTATATGTGGTTCTATTCTCTTGGATATATCTTATAATGGTATCGTCGCTAACGCCGCCTTGAGATAGCTTGATTATATCATTAATAGTTAAAGGCTCTTTTCTATCCATTCTATCAACAGTTCTAGGTGATGTTTTTTCCATGATCTTTCTATCTTGCTCATCTAAAGCATTTCCAACGAGTGCATCAGATGAGGAGTTTGTTTTAGCATTAGTGCTTTTTTTTATGGTATAGTTAGATCCTGTTTGATTTTCACTTTTGCTTGCACAGCTACTCAAGATTAATCCAGTTATACATAAGATGAGATATATTTTTTTCATGTTTCCCTCCGATAAGGCCATAATATTTAATGTATATTTATATCTTACTTTAGAATAATCAATAATACTAATTAATTAAAATGTCTAGTAAAAGTTAGACTATTTCTTTAAAGCGATAACCAATGCCTCTTACCGTTTCAATAAGAGAGTGAGAGCCTAATTTTTTTCTTAAAGAGGCAACATGAACATCTATATTTCTATCAACAATAAATGAATCATCATTATTAAGATCATCTAGAAGTTGAGATCTAGATAAAACTTGATTTTTATGATTTAAAAGTCTTTTTAATATACCAAATTCAGATAAAGTAAGAGGGATTTCTTTTTGGCCTTTTCTTAAAATATATTTATCTACTTCTAAAGTAAAATCTAAAAAATTTATATTTTTTAAAGATTTTGAGCTCTCTTTTTTTCTTCGAAGGATTGCTTTTATTTTAGAAAATAAAATTTTTACAGAAAAGGGTTTAGTAATATAATCATCAGCTCCTAGCTCTAAGCCTAAAACTATATCTAGCTCTTCATTTTTTTCTGAAAGGATAATTAAAGGAATTCTTTTTAACTCAGATGAATTTTTTATTTTTCTTACTATATCAAAGCCATTTTGTCCAGGTAGCCATATATCTAAAATAACTAAATCCGGTTTTTCTCTTTCAATAGCTCTAAATCCATTTATTCCATCCACTTCAACATGAAGCATATAACCCATGTTTTCAGCTTGTAATTTAATAAGCGCAGCTGAATTTTCTTCATCTTCTATTAAAAGTATACGTTTTTTTTGACTCATAAGTTCCTCAAAGATATTAGACTACCAGTTAATATTAGAATAGATTGTAGGTTTTTAAAAAAAAAGAAAAAAATTAAGAAAAGCGAATATTTTTTTATTGAGCTATAGCTTCTAATTCAATACTATTTTCTGCTACTGCATTAGCCTTATCTGTTGTAGCGTTTCCTTCAGATATAGAAGTAATATTTCTTTTTTTATAGGTAGCATATGTTTTATTATCTAATGCATTATTAATATCTAATATCTTTTTTATTACAGTTGGAGGGATGTTTCTATATCTAGGAGTAATATTTACTCCGATATTTGTAAGTAGGCCGCCTGCCATCAAATAGTTATATAGAGTTGTAGAAATTAGCTTCATATTTTGAAGTGAAGGAATAACAATCATAGGAATATTTATAATTGCGAATTTAATTATTTCAGCAACGGTTTTCCCTGTAGTATCTTTTTTGATTTTTTTAAATAAAGCTATTAAATCAGGCTTTAGTTCACCGCTGCAGTTTAAACGATCTTCATAATTAGCATATGCTTCAAGAGATTCAATTAAAGTTTCTTTATTTACAATCGATCCAAATCCTTCAATTTTAGATTCAATTGCATTTTTAATTTCTTCATTAATAATTAATTTTTTGATGGCCTCGATTACATTTGCTTTTTCTTCATCTTTTGCTTTTTCAAGTTCTATTTTTATTTGTTCAAAAATTTCAGCTTGTTCTTTTTCAAAGTTTTTAAGATTTTTTTCTATCCATTTTAAAAGCTCAGGCTTTGACATAGCTTTTATTTTATCTTTAATATCTTTTTTCTCATTTTCGTCTAAAGAAAGCTTCTTTTTCAAAAATTTAAAAATCCCAGTCTCATTTTCTGGATCAACTTTGTTAATTTCTTTTAACTGCTTTATTGATTTATATAGGTTATAAGCATTAACAGTTACCATTAAAACTCCGAAAATAAACATTACCGCAACAGTTATAGGAGCATTAATCATTCCGATAGCAGTTAAAATTCCCATTGCAATCACTGCGCCTGAACTTAAGACGTTGAGAGTAGATATTATCATCTCTTTTATATCGCCGATCTTTTTATTGTTTACCATGCTCTTAATAGACTCACCTAATTGATATAAACCAGAGGCGATGAGTAGAGCTCCTGTTGGATATGCTAAACATCCTTTTAGAGTTGTAAGCCATGAAGCACTAATCATAGTTAGTGTCATTAAAATGAATAGAGCTGAGTTTGTAAAATCGTTTAGATTGCTCTCTAAAAATAGGTTGCTTTTTAAAAGGAACATAGCATCTAAATAATTTTTTGCCTTTTCAGATGTTTTAGATGCAATTTTTAAACCTATGCAAGAAGCGAGAGTTAAAACTCCAATT
Source organism: Candidatus Anoxychlamydiales bacterium (assembly GCA_011065175.1). GTDB lineage: Bacteria > Chlamydiota > Chlamydiia > Chlamydiales > SM23-39 > JAAKFX01. Next base: position 27,527 of record JAAKFE010000004.1, on the reverse strand, counting down.
CCTAATAGAGGTATTGCAATAGAAGCAGGTATTCCTGGAATGCCAAGAGCGGTTAAAGAGGCTATTCCTAAATGAGGCATGATAGCGCCAATTCCAATGATTCCTGCTAAAAAACCAATTGTTAGAGCGGTTAGCAATAACTTTGTAACTGTTTTGTTAGCGTTAGGAGCTGCTTTAAGTTGTTCAATATTATGTGCAGCTGTTAAATCTCTTATTTTTGTTAATTTTGGTGTCTTAGGGGGTTGATCTGCATTTTCTGGGATGCTTTGTGACGATAAAGAGACAGATTTTTCTGTTAACATACTAGAAACAAAAGAGGAAAAAATTTCATTAATTTTTGATGAAAATTGTTCACTAGATATTGTTATTTGTCTTTTTTCAAGTTTAGGATCAGATGAAACTTTTTTAAAGAGAGTTAATAAAAGAGATGGTTTTGATAGAAAGCCTAATAAAAAGGTTTTAATTCCATCAAAGATATTCTCATTAGATGTTGTTTTGCTTTTTTCTGGAATTGTTGTTTTTCTTTGGATTTTTACACCAGTTTCTGAAAAGATGATTTTAAAATCTTTTCCTTTTATTGAACTATCGTGTCCTTCAAATAGTTTTTCTAAATCTTCATTTAACTCACTCTTGATTAAAGCTTCTAATTTTTCTTTTAACTCTTTAATTGGTTTTTGGGGAGCAGTTTCAAGATCTTCAAAAAGAGCAACAACTTTTGTAGCAACTTTTTTATCTGTGCTAGATGTATCTTGGCTTGACTTTTCTTTTACTCGTAATTCTTGGATATTATTATTTTCGTCCAAGCGAAAGTAAAACTTGGTGTCTTCTGGGATAATTGCTTTAACGCTGCTACTCATTTTTATTTCTTCCTAGTATTAAAGGCTTTTTGTTGATTTCATTATTATTATGATTTATTATAAACAATAAATTATTATTTGTCAATTAATTATGCTTTAATTCTAATAATTGATAGTTAGTTTAAAGCTATAAAATAAATTTTAAACTAAAAGCATCATGGTTTTGGCAAGCAGCTATCAAATAATAATTTTAAAAAAGGATAAAAAACCTTCTTTTTAACCAAAAAAGAACCATAATAGTTGTTGGCTTCTCATTTTATGATCTTGCGATAAATGCTCGAGTTTTCTCCTATTTTGGTTAATATTAAAAAAATATTTTGAAGTTCGTTAAAGCCAGATGAAGACTGCTTGACAAATAAAAGATAGTAATAGATATATCAAATTAAGATAAACAAAAGACGGTTTTGTGAGAGAATCAATGAAAAATAAGCCTTATTTATTATTAATATTGATGTTCATGTTTGCATTTACGATGCTTAGAGCTGATGAAAGCTCTTGTATAGAAAAGGTAGAAAAATGTGAATGTTGTGGGGAAAATATAACTCCTTCGCCTGTTATAGCTTCTTATAATTTTCCTGATAAAGTGTATCTTTGCGCCTCTAAAAAGGCATATGTGACTGGTTCTTTTATATATTGGGAGCCAATAGAGCAAGGTCTAGATATTGCAATATTAGCACCAGCTGATTTAAATGATAGATATCAAGAAGTTATTTCATTGAAATGTGAATATGACCCTGGATTTAAGATAGGCATTGGTTATAATTTTTCATATGATAACTGGTCATCTTATTTCGAGTATACCCGTTTTCATAGCACTCAAAAAACAAGGATTACAAGACCTAATTGGGTTAGCAGCAATTTAATGTTATGGACAAATCCTACAACTTTATCAGATTTTTATGAAGCTAAATGGAAAATTCATCTAGATATGTTGGATTTTGAACTAGGAAGAAACGGATATTTTGGGAAAAAATTTGTTTTAAATCCTTTTGGAGGGCTAAAAGGCGGATGGATTAATCAGAAACTTAAAGTCACGACAAGTGAACTAGCTTCAGGCAAAAGCGATTCTTGGTTGATTGGATTAAGAGGAGGATTTTTTTCAAAATGGATGCTTGGAAAAGGATTTAAGCTTTTTGGTAAAGTAGCTGGAAATTTAATGTATCAAAGATTTTATGATGTTAAATTTACCAATTATGATAATAATTTATTAGACAATAGACTAAAAATGAAAATCTCTTATGTTGCTCCTTCTTATGAATTGATGCTTGGATGGGGTTGGGAGACTAACTTTGATAAAAATCATTGGCATTTTGATCTTTCATTAGGTTATGAGTTTCAGCATTTTTGGAATCAAAATATTTTGGAAACAGTTAGAGTTATGCTAGCTCAAGTAAATGCAAGTCCTGGCGATTTAATGTTTCATGGACTGAGTGCACAATTTAGATTCGATTTTTAAGTTATTTTGGGATTTTTAGTTTTTGCCCTATAACAATTAGATCATTTTCTAAATCATTTAAATGTTTTATAGAATCTACCGTAACATTATTTGCTTTTGCTATTTTCTCAAGTGAGTCTTTAGCTTTCACTTTATAAATCATATAGTTTGAGCTATTAGATTTTATTGTTTTTACAATATCTTCTAGAGTAGTCTTAACTTTAGCTATATCGTCTAATCTAGAGTTTTGTTTTAAAATGATTTTTTCAAGTTCATTTATTTTATCTTTATGTTGCGTTAGTGCAAGCGTTGTTTCATTTGCGTGGTTTAATAAATTTGAAAAATTGGAGTTTAAGCTATTTGATTTGGTTTCAAAAAATGTGATTTTATTTTCTATTTCAGTTAACTGTTTTGAAAGACTTTCAATTTTAAATTGGAGTTTTTCTAAGTGTTGTTGTTTTAAATTTTGAGTTGCATCTTCTTGATGTTTAATCTTTCCATCAACTATTTGCATCTCTGTATGAAAACAGTTAAGATCGTGTCTTAAGTCATCTAGATTAGTTTGCACTTCATGAAGAGTTAGCTCAAGTTGATGCTTTTCTTCTTTAGGAGAAGATTTCATAGGGGAACATGAACTTAAATATATTGCTAAAAAAGCAATTGATAAAATCTTTGTTTTTTTCATAAAAATTATTTTTGTTTTTCAAATATTTTAAACTCACCACGTCTATTTAAATGCCAATCTTGAGATGTGTGGCCGATTGTTATTGGCTTTTCTCTTCCATAGGATACTGTGTAAATTCTGTTAAAATCAATACCGTGTTTTATTAAAAGAACTCTTAAGTGATTAGATCTTCTAGTTCCTAGCGCCATATTATACGCTGCAGAAGCCCTTTCATCGCAGTGTCCTTCAGCACATAAATAAACATTTGGATTGTTTTTCATATAATTTGATATTTTTTGAATGATGATTAAATCTTCTTTATCTCTTAAAACATGATCATCAGTTTGAAAATAAACCTTTTTAAAAATAGCGGCTAAATGAGATGGTGTTTTAAAATTATCAAAACCAGGAAGACCGCCTTCTCCAAAATTTTCTTTTGGTTGAGAAAAGTTTTTGTCAGATTTAGAAAAACCACTTTTTAAATCTTGTTCATTTAATGGAATAAAATCCTCTTCATCTGGCCCTTTAAAATCTTCTTCACTTTGCACCCAATATGAGTTAGAATCTTTTCCCCAAAGAGAATTTACCCCTTTTTGAAGATATCTACCTGCCGTTTTTACATTTTCCCAGGTATTTGAAGATCTTTCACAGCTTGTTAAAACAAGAAGTGTTGCGATAAAAAATAAATTAAATATTTTTTTCATAAATTGCCCTTCCATTTATTGGTTTTTAGGGTTCAAAAGAAGGAAATCTTTTTTTTCCTTCATTTTTTGTTATTTTCACAGCTTCTTTTTGGTTAATATTTATTAAATATAATTCTGTTTCATCTATATCTTCAGTATTGAATACTATATGTAGATTATCAGTTGCCCAAAAAGGATTTTCTTTGTTTTTAGATCCATAAGTTATTTGGTATTCTTCATCTTTTTCAAAATCATAGATCCATATTTGCCGAATATTGTTAATCTTAGCACTATAAGCTAATTTCTTGCCATCTTTAGACCAAGAGGGAGTTACATTTTCTCTGTTTTTTTTAGTAATTAAATGTGCAATCGGTCTTTTTCTTGCATAATCATTATCTGAAATAGCAATTACGTAGATTCTTACAGCTCCATCTTTGTCAGATACAAATGCTAACTTTTGGCCATCAGGAGAAAATGAGGGAGAGGCTTGCGTTGATCTTGGATATGAAAAAAGTTGAAGAGGTTTTCCTATTGGTTGAAAGTTATCATCAAAGTGTTGCAAAAATAAATCAGGGCCACCTGCTGCATCGCTAATAAAAGCTAATTTATTTCCATCTTTTGAAATAGTCGGAAGTAGTTGGTTTCCTCTTAATTTTATAACTTGCTTATTCTCATTTGGATTTGCAATGGAACTTTTATAGATTTTTGGCGGTCCATTTACATATGAGATATAAATATAGTCACCGTTTTTGCTATTTGGAATAAAAATTGGATGAACTAAATAACTATTTTGATTGGTTAATTTTTTTGCATTTCCTCCATCGATATCTGAGATCCAAATTTCAGATTGCCATTTGAGATTTTTATTGGATTCATTTTGTGACCTAACAGAATATAGTATTTTTGATGTAAAAATACCTTTTTGGCCAAATAAAATCTCTTGAATATTATCGCAAAGTGAATGGATTTTTTGTCTGTCGATATTTATATCGCCTGTAAGGGCTAATTCAAAGGTTTTTAAAATGTTATTATCTACGTTATATGCAAAAGTTTTTAAAGTAGTTTTCATCATTTGAGATTTAACAACATAGGCTATTTTTTTATCTTTCCAAAAAGAGGGCTCAAAAGCTATGTCAGTATCGAAATGAGATATTTTAAAATCATTTTGATGTTCAGTTTTTAAAACTTTAGTAAAACCGTTGTAATTAAAATCAAATTTTAAAACATTAGCTAAGCTCTCCAAATAAGAATTTTCTAGAGTTGAACCTTCGTTGAAAATTTTTGAAAGATATATTGGTTTTATAGAATTTTTTGTTGTTAGAGATACTTCTATTTCTTGTGTAGCGAAAAGAGTAATAAAAACAGATAACGCAAAAACAAGTAAAAAATAAACTTTTTTAAAGCTAATCATTTTTAAAAATCACAATAAGTTTTTGTTTTTCGTTAAATACTTTCTCCATATTATTAAATGATAACTCAGATAAGCTATTTTTTAAATAACTTTGATTAATTTCGCTTTTTGAGTCTAAAATCAATACATCAGTTATTTTTCCACTAGGGTGAATAGTAAATGAAACCTTTACCGATCCATATTCAGGAAGTTTTAAATTATCTTGCATCTCTTTTACTAAAAGCTGTTTAAATTTAGAAAAATTATCAAAAACAGTGTTTTCAATTTTTTTATCAATATCCAAAATTTTTACTTTTTTAGGGATTTTTAGATCAGTTGTTTTTATAATCTCTTTTTTCTCATCTAAGCTATTTATTTGTTTTTCTAACGTGTCTAAAAGACTTAAGTATTTTTTTTTATCCATTGGAGCTGCTTTTTTTTGAGGGATTGGGTTTTTATGAATAGGCGCTTTTCTTACTGGCAGAGGTTTGGGAGGGATTTTTTTTATAGGCGCTTTTTTAACAAATGTCTGCTTTGGGCTTGGCAGTAGTTTTACTTCTGGTTTTAATACGATTGTTTCAACGATTAAATTTTGTTTTTTTTGTCTTTTAAAAGATCTAAATGGAATTACTAAAGATAAAATAATAACGAAATGAAAAATTAGTACTCTATAGATTGTCTTTTTGTTGATCTTAAATAGGCTTTTGTTTTTTTCCATAACATAACGTAAAAATTTAAAAAATTTTAATAAGGTTGCAAAACAACATCTAGCTTTTCAAAACCTGCGAATTCTACTAGATTTTTTATTGATTGATATGAACCAAAACTTGCCTTTTTATCATGATATAACTGCGGGATTTGATTTGGATTTAATCTTTTTTTTTCTTTTAAAAGATCTTTCAGCTCTAATAGAGTAACTAATCTATTATTTATCAATATAGAGTCATCTTCTTTCACTTTTAAAATGATGGTGGCTTTTTCAATGTTTTTATCGCTTTTAGGTGAACACTCTGCTAAATTTATATGATCTACCTCTAAAAGAGGTGCTATTAAAATAAATGAGATTAAAACAACAAATACAACATCAATAAGAGGCGTTAAATTAATTAAATTTTCATCAAAAGTTGTAGAATGTTCAAAAATCTTTTTTTTTCTCATTTATTTTACATCAACATTTCTATATTGAATCTCTAAAGTTGTTATAAGTCCATGTGAAAAGTGAAACATGTCAGAACGAGTGTTTTTTATCCAATTATTTAAATAATTATATGCAATTAAAGCTGGAATCGCAACCATGAGGCCTACAACTGTAGTAGAGAGCGCCATAGAAAGACCAGATAAAATGCTAGTGTTGTTATTCAATAAGGATTGTGTTTGAAGTGTATTAAATGTTATTAAAATCCCCCAAACAGTGCCTAAAAGCCCTAAAAAAGGTCCCAAAGTTACAACTGTTGGAAGTATAAATAGGTTTTTTTCTAAACGTTTTGTCTGTTTTAAAATTTCAGCATCTAAATGTGAATCTATAAGCTCTATATCTTTACTCGACATATATACATTTTTTTTCTCACTTATAAAAAAACGATTTTTATTTAGAATCTCTAAGGTTGTATCTTTCAAAGATTTGTAAATATTTAAATAGGGATATGTGAAATTTGAATTAATATTTATAGATAAAATATTTTCGCTGTTTGTTTGAACTTTTTTTTCAAAACTAGAATTTAATGATTTTAACTTTTTAGCGAGATACAGTTTATGTAAAAGTATAACCCAAGAAACTATTGATAAAATAAATAATGAAAAAAAGATAAATTTACCAAAAAAATCGGCTTGAAAATAGGCATTTAATATTGGAGACATTGCAAACATAATAAAATCTCATTTTTTTCTATATCTTGACATACTTTGAGATTTGTATAAAAGAAATTGTATTAAAAAAAAGATAATTTTTAAAAAGTTCAAAAAAAACATCTTTTTTAACCAAAAACATAGATTGCTAAAAAATTAAAAATTTCGTTGCTATTTTATTTAAATCATTTTTTATTAAAAGTTTAAAGATGGCTTTTTTAAAACCCATGTCGAAAAAGTCATTGACAAATTTGGCATGGCATGCGAAAAATTCTTTAATAAAAAAGAGAGAAAAAATGGAATTTTTGGATTCTCATGCTCATCTAACTGGTGAAGGCGACTATGACAATTTAGATGAAATCATTAAAAATGCTAAAAATGCAAACGTCACAAAAATTGTCAATATCTGCACTGATTTAGGTTCTTTAGATAGAGGGTTAAAACTTTCTAAAAAATATGATTTTATATATGTAGCTGCTGCTACAACTCCTCATGGAGCTGATAATGATAAAGATGTCTTTTTTCAGGATGTTAAAAAAGCTGTAGAAGAAAATAAATTAATAGCTGTAGGAGAAACAGGGCTTGATTATTTTTACGGTTTTGAAAAAAAAGAATTCCAAAGACTATTTTTTAAAAATTATTTAAAACTTGCAAAAGATAATAATTTGCCTTTAATCATCCATGCAAGAGATGCTTTTGAAGATATTTTTAAAATTGCTGATGAAATTGAACATAGTAAAGCCGTTTTACATTGCTTTACAGGAACTCAAATGGATGCAAAAAAAGTATTAGATAGAGGCTGGTATATATCTTTTAGTGGAATTATTACTTTTAAAAACTCAGAGAGTCTAAGGGAAATAGTAAAAACTATTCCAATAGAGAGCATCTTAATAGAAACAGATTCTCCTCTTTTAGCGCCTCAATCGAAAAGAGGCAAGAAAAATGAACCGGCAAATATTGTTGAAACAGCAAAAGTCATTGCAGATATTAAAAATAAAAGTTTAGATGAAATAGCAAAAATTACTTTTGAAAATGCAAATAAATTTTTATTTATAAAATAAATAACGTTAAAATTATATTAAAAAAATAATAAATCTAAGAGTTAAATAATAATGTTTTCAAGAATAACAAGTTTTTTCATTTTGCCATCTCAATTAATTGGCACCAGATTTAAAAAGCTTTTACCAGAGTATTTAAGAGAAGATCCAAATACTAAGAGAGAGGCTTTACAAAATAGATTTAATGGAGAAGAATTTTTTATTGAAACTAAAGATAGAGCAAAATTAAATGGAATGCTTTTTAAAAATGAAAGTTCTCAAAACCCTAAAGAAAAAAAGATTTGGATAAATTTTGGTGGAAATGGATTTGCATATGAATTTTTCGATCATAAGCAAATTGAAAGAATTAAGAGTTTAGGATTTGATGTTTTAACTTTTAATTATCGCTTGGTTGTAAAAAGCAAAGGTAAACTTTCTCAAAAAGGATTAATTGAAGATGGTAGGGCTATAATAGAATATGCAAATAAACTTGGATACAAAAATATATATATTCACGCCCACTCTTTAGGCGGCTCTGTTGCAACAAAAGCTGTAGCTAGTTTAAAAGATGAAAAAAATGAAGCTTATGATAAAATTAAATTAATTGTTGATAGGACCTTTTCATCTATAAAAGCTGTTTTAAAAACATATAATTTTCCTTATATTATAAAATGGATTGTTATCAAAATAGTAAACTTTACAAACTGGAATATTAAAGTCAGAAAAGATTGGGAGAAAATTGATATTAACAAATGTCTTTTTCATGCACCGAAGGATGAAATGATCAAAAAACAAGGAGCTTTATATAGAAAAGTTAAAGATACAACTGAAAAAAGACAACTTGTTGAATTAAATTATAGGCATTTTAATAATTTAACTACTTATGACATGCAACAGGCGATCTCAATTGTAGGATAGTTTAAATCTCTTCTTTTGATGAATAATGTATACACAAAGAACTTCAAAACTTGGAAGTAATTTTTTAATATTCATAGACATCCTTTTAAGGGACTAACCGATTTTTCAAGTTGTTTCGATATACTTGTTTCTTTTCTCTTACATAAATCATAAAAAAAAAATCCATAGCAAACAAACAGCTATTAATTTAAAATTTTTTATAAAAAATATAATAGATATGAAACAAAGTGCAATTCCAATCTCTTTTATATTTAGAAGAGTTCAATCTTTAACAGGATTTTTTTTAGTTTTATTTTTGTTAGAGCATCTATTTACCAATTCAACAGCTGCTTTATTTTTAGATGAAGGCTCTTTCTTTGTAAAATCTGTGACTCTTTTTCAATCAATTCCCTATTTACATGTTGTAGAAGTTGTTTTAATTGGGATTCCAATAGCATTGCATGCATTTTTAGGAGTTAGGTACATTATAACAGGAGATTTAAATTCATTTAAAACAGATGGAAGAAGACCTGCTTTGTATCAGTATAAAAGAAACAAAGCATACTCATGGCAAAGAATAACATCATATATCTTAGCAATAGGACTAGTTTTTCATGTAGTTCAAATGAGATTTTTAGATAAACCAAAAAAGGTGATTATAAATAATCAAGCGACATATTTTGTGAAAATTAAAAAAGATAATAAGTTGGAAAAACTTTCAAAAAAAATGGATATTCAAATTTTTTCAAAAGACGAAGTTCTAAATTTAGATGAAAATTTTCAAAAAATTAAATTGAAAGAAACCCAGGTTTTAGCTTTTTCTAAAATTAGTGGCGTTGCTTTTTTATTAGAAGTTAGAAACACTTTTAAAAATCCGTTTATGGTAGGAATATATTCTATTTTTGTTTTAGCTGCATCTTTTCATGCTCTAAATGGATTTTGGACTTTTTTAATTACCTGGGGATTTATAATTTCTAATAGATCTCAAAAGATTTCACTGGGTATCTGTTTTTGGATTATGCTTTTTATTATATCGCTTGGTTTTTTATCTATTTGGTCAAGCTATTTGTATTAAAGGAATTATTGTAAATTTATGGAAGAGAAAAAAGTTATTGTAATAGGAGCGGGACTAGCAGGTTTGTCAGCTGCAATGCAGCTCGCTAAACAAAATATTTTTGTTTATTTAGTGTCACTACTTCCTGCTAGAAGGTCTCATTCAGTTTGCGCTCAAGGAGGAATTAACGCAGCTATTTCAAAAAGGCAAGGTGATAGTCCTGTTTTGCACGCTTATGAAACTATAAAAGGAGGAGATTTTTTAGCTGATCAACCTCCAACTTTGGAAATGTGTTTGAATGCTCCTTATATTATAAAAATGTTAGATCAAATAGGCTGTTTATTTAATAGAGATGAAAATGGAGATATCGATTTTAGAGGATTTGGAGGAACTCTATTTAAAAGAACAGCATATGTAAATTCATCAACAGGCCAGCAGCTTGTATATTCATTGGATGAACAGGTTAGAAGATTAGAAGAAAAAAACAAAATTAAAAGATTAGAAAATCATGAATTTATAAAACTTTTAAAAGATAAAAAAAATAGAGCTATAGGAGCTATTTTTCAAAATCTACATGATTTAAATATTTTTGCTATAAAAGCAGATGCTGTAGTTGTTGCAACAGGAGGATTGGGACTCATTTTTGGAAAATCTACAAACTCATATGCCTGTACAGGCGCTGCAAATAGTATGCTTTTTACGCAAGGCATGAAACTTGCAAACCCAGAATTTATTCAAATTCATCCAACAGCTATTTTAGGAGAAGATAAATTAAGACTTATCTCAGAAGCGACAAGAGCAGAAGGAGCTAGAATTTGGGTTTATGGAGATGATAAAAAAGAAATTAAATTTCCAGATGGATCTATACAGAAATGTGGTTTGACAAATGAAAAATGGTATTTTTTAGAAGAGATGTATCCAGAGTATAAAAATTTGGTTCCAAGAGATATTGCAGCTAGAGAAATTTTAAAAGTATGCGAGTTAGGTCTAGGCGTCGATAAAAAAAATCAGGTCTATCTAGATACAACTCATCTATCAGATGAAATTTTGAAAAAAATTGAAGCACCTTTAGATATTTATAAAAAATTTACAGGAGAAGATCCTAAAAAAACTCCTATGAAAATTTTTGTAGCTGTACATTATACCATGGGAGGAGGCTTTGTAGATTGGCCCGCTACAGAAGATAAAGATAGAGAAAATAGATTTAGACAGATGACCAATATCGATGGTCTTTTCAATATTGGTGAGAGTGATTATCTATATCACGGCGCTAACAGACTTGGCGCTAATGCGCTTTTAGCCTGCATCTATAGTGGTCTAGTTGCTGCAAAAGAAATTCCAAGATTTTTTAGTAAAAAATCAAATGATTTAGAATCAAATGATTTAGAATCAAAGGATGATGATCTAGATAAAGATATAGAAGAAGAAATTAAGCAAGAAGAAAAACTAAAAGAAAATCTTTTAAATCAAAAAGGAGATGAAAATGTTTATCTTCTACACCAAGAGATGGCAGATCTTATGCTAAAAAATGTTACTGTTAAAAGAAATAATAAAGATCTAAAAGATACTTTAGATAAATTATATGAAATTGAAAAACGTTTAAAAAATATTGAGCTATCTGATAAATCTCAAAATTTGAATCAAACCTACATTTTTGCAAGAGAGTTTCCATATATGCTAAAATATGCAATGGCTATTACCCAAGCTGCAATAAAAAGAGATGAATCTCGAGGATCTCACTTTAAAGAAGATTTTCCAACAAGAGATGATAAAAATTATTTAAAAACAACTATTGCTACATATAATGAAACAACTAACGATATTGATATCTCTTATAAAGATGTTGATACAAGGCATTTTGAGATAGAAGATAGAACATATCAAAAAAATCAAAAAAATAAAGAAATGAAAAATATTAAAAATTATAAAAAGTTTGAAAGAGTTTTATGAAATACACCCTAAAAGTTTATAGAGGATTTTTTAAAAAACAATTCTTTGAAGAATTTGAGCTAGAATACATTGAAGGCTCTAATGTTATCTCTGCTCTACTCGAAATCCAAAAAAATCCTGTAAATAAAAAAGGAGATAAAGTATCTCCTATTAGTTTTGAGATGAGCTGTTTAGAAGAAGTTTGCGGCGCTTGTTCTATGTTAATTAACGGATATCCTCGCCAAGCTTGTACAGTTCTTATAAAACCTTTAATCGAAAAAACAAAAACTATAGTTTTAGCGCCTCTTTCTAAATTTCATGTAATTAGAGATCTTATAGTTGATAGATCAAAAATGTTTGAGCAACTAAAAAAAGCAAAAGCTTGGATAGAAGTAAATGATATAGATTCAGAAAAATTTGGAGTAAAAATAGATCCAAGCGTTAGAGATGCTCTTTATGTTTTATCAAAATGCATGACTTGTGGGTGTTGTTTGGAAGCCTGTCCTCAATATAACAACCATTCAAACTTTATAGGTCCGCAAGTTATCTCTCAAATCAATCTTTTCAACTACCATCCTCTTGGAAAAAATATAAAAGATGAAAGATTTTCTCTTCTTATAAAAGATGGAGGTATATCAGATTGTGGTAATGCTCAAAATTGTAAAAGAGTGTGTCCAAAAGAGATTGAGTTAACTGAAGTGATTGCTTCATCTTCAAAAGATACAACAAAATATCTATTCAAAACTCTTTTTTCTAAAAATAAATCTAAAGAAAATAATTAAGGCTTAAATCTTTACAAAATATTTATAAATTTTTATAAAAAATCACTTGTGATTTTTTTTTCAAAGGATTAATTTGGCATCTAAATTTTTAACTCTGCTGCTGAGGGTAGCTTAAAAAATTGTGTACTTCAATGAAAACAAACATTAGGGAAAGAAAAAATCTAACTTTTAGCGCGGTGGGACCCAAACTTTTGTTTGCAGGCCTTGCCAGCAAAATTTAGAAAAAATTTCCACTTAAAAAAATGGTTGTAAGCGCGTTTTTTAAGTCCTAGTAGCGGAGTTTTTTATTTTTTAAAGATAAGTTGTAGAGAATTTTGTCTCTTTATTTTCAATCTCTAAAAAATTTAAATCTGATAAATCAAAATTTTTTATCTTAAAAAACTTTCGTAGAGTAATTTTTATTTTTTGAATAAATTCTTCTTTTGAATATTTTTTTTGCGCTTTTAAAGGAGATAAAAAAAATTCATGAGATCTGTTTTTTCTATATTTTGGAGCAACTTTTGGGATTTTTAAATACTTTTTCATTTTTTTATCATCAAAATCCATTAAAAAAGAAGTATGTAATAAAAAACGATCCTTTTTAATATACATAGCATTTCCAGCTATTTTTTTATCATCTATTACAAAATCATTTTCTACTAATTTAAAATTTTTAATTTCAAAAACTTTTTTATAAAAATTTTCTGCCCACCTTAAAATAGGCTCTGGAAAAAAAGTGATATCTAAAGATTTTTTTGAAAAAATAAATGTTACAAATAATGTGTTTTCATCGACGTAAACAGTGCCGCCTGCTGTAAATCTTTTAATAATTGGGATTTTATCTTTTTTTGCTAAATCTATCTGAACTAAATCACTAACATTATTAGAAATACCCAAGATTATCGAGCTTTTCGTTCCTTCGTTAATAAGACAAAAAGGAGTATCTAAGCTTTTTAATAAAAACTCTTCTAATTTGAGCTGCTTGAAAATATTTAGCTTTTTTTTATGGATGAAATTTAGCATTTTTAAATATTTTAAATATTTTTTTATAAAAGATTTTTAAGGATTATCTTTTTTTAATTTAAAAGATATAGAGCTTACTTTTTTTCTTCTTTTTTTATCCTCTTCGCATTTTTCTAAGAGTTGGTTTAGTTGTTCGAAATCTAGTGGAAGAAATAAAAAGTCAAAAACCCCAGCTTTTATAGCTTTTTGTCTATATGTTTTTTTTATGCTTTTTGTAATTAAAATTATGGGAGTTGTAAAAAGTCTTTTTCTTTTTTTTAACTGAAAACAAAGATCAATCGCATTTTCAATTTTCTCATCAATTATTACTAAATCTAAATTTGTTGTCTCCGCTATTTCAATAGCTTTTGCAAACTCTTTTTTTTCAATAACATGAAATTTATCTTCTAGATTTTTTCTGAAAAATAATTTTGTATTTAGATTTTCAGTGACTACTAAGGCAATTGGTTTTTCTTTTATCATAAATTTATATTAGCAATAAATTTTAGTTTTTAAAAGATTTTTTATCCTCACTGTTCATGTTTCTTCCTTTAGTTAGGGTTTTTTTGAAGAGCGATCATCAAAATTGATATATCAGCAAAAGAAACCCCATTTATTTTAGAGGCGATCTCTAAATTTTGAGGGGAAAATTTCATTAGCTTTTCTTTAGCTTCAAACTTAAGTCCTAAAACCTTTTCAAAATTAAAATTTTTAGGAATTTTTATTTTTTCTAAATCTTTTAGTTTTTGAACATCTTTTTTTTGCCTTTTTATATAGCCTTCATATTTAATCTCTAGCTCAATTTGATCATTAATCTCTTTTCCATAATTCTTAAAATCATCTGGATAATTTTTTATTAGTTTTTCATAAGAATTATCTACTCTAGATAAAAGCTTTTTTAATGAATAGCTCCTTCCTTCAATAGTTTTATGTGTTTTAGAGAGTCTCTTAACTTCTCTTTCAATAATTTGTTTTTTTTCTTTTACTTTTTTATATCTTTTTTCATCTATTAATCCTAATTTATAGCCATATTCTCTGAGTCTAAGATCAGCGTTGTCTTGTCTCAAAAGAAGTCTATATTCTGCTCTTGATGTAAACATTCTATAAGGTTCTAAAATTTCTTTTGTAATCAAATCATCAATCATAACAGCGATATAGCTCTCATCTCTTTTTAATATAAACTCACCCTTTTCAAAAATTTTGTTTGCTGCGTTTATTCCAGCAATTAATCCTTGAGCAGCTGCTTCTTCATAACCTGTTGTTCCATTTAACTGTCCTGTAAAATATAGGTTTTTTATCAGTTTCGTTTCCATCGTAGGATATATTTGATGAGAAGGCATGTAATCATATTCAATTGCATATGCAGGTCTCATAATTTCAGCTTTTTCAAGTCCTACCATGCTTTGAATAAATTTAACTTGCGTTGAAAATGGCAGAGAAGATGAAAGTCCATTTATATAATATTCATGAGTATTTAATCCTTCTGGTTCTAAAAAAGCTTGATGCTTCTCTTTTTTTGCAAATTTCACAACTTTATCTTCAATAGATGGGCAGTATCTCGGCCCTACTCCTTCTATTCTTCCAGAAAAGAGAGCAGATTTATCTAAATCCCTTTTTACAATCTCATTAGTTTGTTTTGTTGTATAAGAGATGTAACATGGAATTTTAAAATTTAATTTTTGCTCTACATCATCAAATGAAAATTTTACATTGTCGTCTGGATATTGGGCTGTTAATTTTGTAAAATCTATGCTCCTTTTATGAATCCTAGGTGGTGTTCCCGTTTTTAATCTTTTAATCTCAAATCCTAAATTTTTTAATGAGACAGATAAATTATTTGAACTGAGATCCCCAGATCTTCCTCCAGCAATGTTTTTATCTCCAATATGCATCAGCCCTTTCATAAAAGTGCCAGATGATAAAATTACTGATTTAGCTTCAAATATCACTCCCTCTATTGTCGATACGCCTATAATGCAGCCGTTTTTACATATAAGATCTTTTACTATAAATTGTTTGAGATCTAAATTTAGAGTGTTTTCAAGTAACTTTTTCATCTCGAGTGAGTACTGAGCTTTATCGATTTGAGCTCTTGGTGCCCGAACGGCCCATCCCTTCGATGCATTTAACATCCTAAAATGAATACCAGTCCTATCAGTGATCTTTCCCATTATTCCACCAAGAGCATCGATCTCTTTTACAATATGCCCTTTTCCAATCCCTCCAATAGAGGGATTGCAAGAAGCTTTTGCGATAGTATCTAAATTCATTGTTAAAAGAAGGGTTTTTGCGCCCATTTTACTAGATGCATGCGCCGCCTCAGAGCCAGCGTGACCAGCGCCTACTACTATAACGTCATATTTGATAGGATATTTCCACATAAAAATTTTTTAGATTAGAAAAATAAAATTATTTATTTCTTTTTCTTGTGACGATCGCGTCTTCTTCTTTTTTTTCTTTTGTGCTTTGCGATCTTTGCTTTTCTTTTCTTTTTTACCGATGCCATAGTATTCCTGTTTTAATAAGTAAACATCATATACAAATAAAAAGAAAAAGTAAATATCTTAATATGAGTTTCAAAGCATCACATTAAAATTTTAATTATTTTATGGAATTCGATATTTTCAAAAAGAACTAATTTTTTTGAATAAAAGTCCGATATTCAAAAAAAAATCTAGTACATAGAAGAAACAATAGCCGGAAGGAAAAGCCCAGCATCGACTCCCAATGTAGTAGAGATCCTTTTAGCCCTCTCCTCGCTGAGGTCCTTTCTCCTTTGATTCAGTGGTGTTAAATAAACTTTTGTCTCATATGCAGCATGAGTCCTTTGCTCTAAGCGAGACGCCATAGAATTGCTCATTGAATCTAAAGGAAATCTCTTTTTATAGGCCTCTGCAAGCGCTCTCTGAGTCCAGCTATTTAAATTCCATCTCAAACCTTTAAGCAATTCTGATCGGTAATTTAGCTCTTCATTATCCAATTCCCGGAATCGTGCATGTAGTATTGCCTTTAATTTCGCAATTTCTTTTGCATGAGATTGTCTAAAGAAGCGTATTTTTGCTCGTTCTTCAAAAGCTCGTAGTCTTTTTTCATTTTTCTCAATCCCTGTCTGCAATTGCTCCAAAGTTGTACAAAATAATCGTTCTATTTTCCTGCGAAAAATAGAATCCATGTCTTCCAAAAGAATGTACCGCAAGCGAAAATCCAGGCTTTTAAGATTTTTTTTTCTTGTTTTTAGCATACGGTTTTGTGCATCAAGAATATCTCGTGCAATCTTACTTTCAATATCCTCACATTTCTGAATCAACTTAAACCTTTTCTGATAGACAATCTTACGCAAAATATCTTCTTGCATATGTTCAGCGACCTTGACCCCCAAAAGTTGATCAAAATACCCATCATCTTCGATCATTTCTCTCTTTACTTCTCTCAACCGTTGAGAATAGCAATGTAATGCATGCAATCTAGAAACAGATGGTTGGAGTTTTTCCCCCCTTTCAATAAAAATCTCCAATTGACGAATAAAATGCTTCATCCCTTCTTTTGGTCCATACTCTCCTTTGGCGACAGCATTGACAATTTTGAGTGCCTCATTGCGTAGTCGAGAATTATTATGCGTACCATCAATTAGACTATCTGCTTGGTTAAAACAAAGAGCTAACTCGAGAGTTCCATTATGTTGCAAATACGAGTGCCCATACTTTAAATAAACAAACCCCTCAGGTTTATTTTCCTCTTCTCTTTCATATCTTTCCCAAGCTTCTATAGGATAAGCTATTAAACATGGCAAGGTGCTTGAATGAGCAGCTACTGTCTCGAATATAGTTGTTTGATCTTTCCCTTTTTTTAGTTTATTATTACAGCCCTTTCCATATTGATCATTTGCCTCAACCCATTCGAAATGATATGGAGTCTTCCATGTACAAATCAGTTGCATAAAGAACAGTTGAATACGGCGATCCAAATGCTGTTCAATCCTTTCTCTGTATTCTTCTATAACTTTATTGATATCTTCATAAATCTCCCATTGCTTATCCGAAACATGCCCCCCATCTAATTTGATTTCGCCAAGCTTTTCATCAACAATGGAATTCACATTATAGACCTGTAATTGCCATTTGGGTTTTATTTTTTCTTCTCTTTCAGCGCTCCAATGCTGAAATGGTAATGGATCTCTTTTAACGTGCTCAAATTTACCTCCAATACCTGTCGTCATGACAACTCCAAAAATTTTGAAACAGTCTATCATATTCCCAATTAAGAGCAATCCTCATTAAGATTTTCAGAACAATTTCATAAGATTTCATCTAAGTCAAAGAAAAAAAATATTAGTTTTAAGGGAAATCCTAAAGTCGTAAAAACTTATTTTAAAATAACTTATGTTAAATAAATTAATTTTTCAATTAGCAGGAGGATATTCTGCATAAGAATCTTCATGATCCACCTCAGTTGTATGTAAAGGTGTGTAGTTTTCAAAACGAGCTATCTCTTTTCTAAAAGAAAGATTTACAGAGCCAACGGCTCCATGTCTGTTTTTTGCAATGATTAGTTCAGCTTGACCAGGTTTGTCATAAGGATCGTAATATTCTCGTCTAAGCAAGAAAAGCACTAAATCACTATCTTGCTCTAAACTATTATGGACAATAATGCCATTTGCAACAAAATTATGGACTTCTTCAACTGTAGCATCATAGACATCTTCAATTTGTAGTTTTTCAATAGATTCGATGTTATCCCAATAAATATCAGAAGTAGCAAGCTGTTTGGTTTTTTGATCTTTTAAAATATTGTGGAGCCGCATCATCCTTTCTCTAGATATACCAGACCGAAATAAAGTAGATCCACAATAAGACATTTTCAATTCTTTGCAAATTTTTCTCCAGCTGAGCTGTGCTTTTTCTTTAGCTTCTTGAATTACAGTAATCCAGGCTTCCTTAGGAATGATATCCTTGTTTGGATTTGTTTTAATTTCACTTAAAAAATTTAGAAGAGTAGGTATTTTTTTTGCTCTATTACCAATACAACCAATATTTGTTAAGAACTTCTCTTGGTCAGGCTTGCCTTGTATGTAAATATGATACATATCTCGATAGCCTTTAGATGATTTCACGGTTTTTAATGAACTTTGAATTCCTGTAGTAGATAACAAATGTTGTACTTGATGAGACAAGGGTTTGCTTGAAGAAGCATAATATATGCTTGCAGAAGGTTTGCGATTTTTAATTTTTTTTATACTTATACTGCCATCAGTTGCCCACAAATGTTTTAAAAATAGTTGTTTGCTATTTAAATCACATTCAAGAATTTTTTTGGGAATCTCTTTTTCATATGATCGTACTCTTTTTATTCCAAGAGAATTAAACCAATCAGTAATCGGATGATATTTTTTATGAGTTAAATGTACAGGAGATGTTAAGTAGTAATGATACCAATTTTTTTGTTTAACTAATTTGCCATTTATATTGAATAATTTTTTTGCGCTTTTCTTAACATATTCAAGGTTTTCAAGATCGTTGCTTGTATAATGGTAAGGTTGAGTTGGTAATATGCAACCATCACCCAAAAGATGGGCTAGCAAAATTAGTTCATCTTCAGATAAATTATTAGATTTTTGTTTGATGTTGAAATTTCTGCAAAGTGATATTTTATCTCCGATTTGTAATTTGTCTAACCTTGTCCATCCATTAAGTTTTAAAAATGGATGATTAGCACTTGCTTTGATTTCTCTACCAGATTTAGTGGTTAATTTGAAAACTTGTTTTTTTCCAGAATAAAAAACTTTTGTCATTTTTCGTTTTTTTATCTTTAAATCACTATCTATTCCTAAAACATTAATAGGTTTTTGATTTTTTCTATCTGCAAGTTCTTTGATAGTATAAGGTTTCCCTGTGTCAGCATCTATTATTTGAGTATCTGCACTTAAACATCCAGATTCTCTCAGATCACTCATCATAGGCCGATGACCTTGTCTTTCTTCTACTCTTCTAGACAATTGAGATAGACATAGAATTGGAATATTTAACTCTCTAGCTAAATTTTTAAGCATACGAGAAATCTCCGATACCTCGTTTTGTCTATTTTCTAAAGAACGGAGATGGCCTGAACCTGAGAGTAATTGTAGATAATCAATAACTAAAAAATTTATATCAAAAGCTTCTTTCATTCTTCTTGCTCTTGCTCGAAGATCTGTAATTTTTAAAGATGGTTGATCATCAATAATAAATGATTTTTTTTGGATGGCATTTACACAAGATACAATCTTTTGATATTCACTTCCATCTAATGAACCTGTTTTTATTTTTTCAGATTCTACTTCAGATTGAGAGCACAGTATTCTATGTAATATCTGCTCAGCTGTCATCTCTAATGAAAACATTCCAACTGATGTATCATTTTTAAAGCAGATGTTTTCAGCTATATTTAGAGCTAGGGCTGTTTTCCCCATGGCAGGTCTAGCTGCTAAGATCATGAGATTGGAGTTAGACAATCCATTTAATAATTTATCTAAATCTAAAAAATGTGTAGCTAGTCCTGTTATTTTGGAATCATCAGGACCTCTTTGCAAAAACTTTTCTTGTTTTTCTTGAAGTTCTTTTAAATAGGGGATACCACTTTCTGATTTTAATCCTGATAAAATATCTTTAATGTGAAGATGCTTGTGAGAATTTACACTTTGTGAGATTTGAAAAAATTTGTTTTGTGCATCATCTAAAGTATTTTTTACGTCTTCAGGTTCTAATAAAACATTTTTTTCAATGCTATCTGTTGCATTTAACATTTTTCGAAGTAAAGATTTATCTTTTACTATTTGTACATATTCTTCTATGTAGGCACTAGTTCCAACAAATTGTGCGAGTGTTGTAAGATATTGAACTCCTCCAATATCATCTAAAAGATCTTGTCTTTTTAATTCTTCTGCAACGATATGAATGTCAGAAGGTTTATCTTTTTTATATGCTTCTTTTAATACTTTAAAGATCTTTTTGTGCTCAGTATAATAAAAATCAGTATCATCTAAATTATCCGCTGATGTATTTAAACTATTTACTGAAGTCAGCGAGCATCCTAATACCATCATTTCTGATTCTTTAGAATTTGGTGCTGTTTTTACTTTAATACTTTTTTTTGCCATAACTTTTTTTAGGTTTAGTTAGATTTTAGAGTAGCAAAGAAAAATTTCTAAAAAAAGAAAAAAATTATAAGATTTCTTTTTAATAAAAATACGGAAAGAGAGGGATTCGAACCCTCGATACCCTTGCGGGTATGCGTCCTTAGCAGGGACGTGCTTTCGGCCACTCAGCCATCTTCCCTAAAAACTACTTAAAATAATACGGGGTTTTTTATTTTAGAGCAACTGATTCGAGATGAAGTATAATAGTAGAGAACATCTAAGAAATATTCAGATTTTAGTTATTCAATATGATGTGATTGAGAGAGTTTTTTGCCATTTAGAGCATTAAAATATGTTGTCATGAGTGAACCATCTGGGTTTTGAACAACTATGCTATAAACAGGCAAGAAAATCTCTGTTTTTTTTCTGATTGCAAAATCATTTCCAAAAGCAGATCTAGCGAGGCCCTCTATTTGAGAAGCTCTAAATTTTTTAGTGATTCTCGCTGCATATCTTCCTGCTTTTGAAACTATAGATTGATCAATTTTAGTCTCTGGTATTACTTGCATTTTTGGGTTTTGAAAGTGAAGTCTATAACTATTGCCGTTTTGAACGATCAGATTTTTTCTTCTACAGTTTTCTAGCCATTGATCTAAAGTGTCATTATCTACATTTAATATTTTAGATAAAGTCTCTCTATCTAAAGAGCCTCCTCTGGATACTAAAGTATTAATAATTTTAAAATCATCTTTGTCTGCTCCAGCTCTAATACAGTCTTTAAAACCATGAGACATATCCCAAGTAGATGTGTTAATTACCATTTCACCATCTGTTAAACTCCATAAAATAATCCCTTCTCCAGTTTTATCTTGAGTACGGTTATATTTTACTTCCATTAAAAGATATGGATGAAATTTTAAATCTGGTTCTAAAAAACTATGAGATCCATCTTTTAAAAGCTCTTTTCTGTGAGCTTCCATAATATTTTCTGCTGAATACCTAACTTCTAAAGTATTAAATTTTCTTCTAGAAATAAAATCATAGGTATAGACTCTAACTTCGGGATAATTAAACCAAATCCACGATCCTATAAAAATTATAA
Source organism: Candidatus Anoxychlamydiales bacterium (assembly GCA_011065175.1). GTDB lineage: Bacteria > Chlamydiota > Chlamydiia > Chlamydiales > SM23-39 > JAAKFX01. The sequence goes on along the minus strand of JAAKFE010000004.1, from coordinate 5,760 downwards.
ATATAAATGATGTAACTATAGAAAGTAGGCGCATATTTTTTTACACCAAAAAATTTATAAAACTCTCCCAAATCATATAGTAGCTATTAAGCTTATTCTTTCATAGATAAAAGAAATTCAGTATTATTATTTGTCTTTTTTAATCTAGATAAAAGAAGATTCATAGCATCAATATCATTTAAATCTCCAAGACCCTGTCTAAGCAGATAGATTTTTTTAAGCTCTTCTGGATGATATAAATTTTCTTCTTTTCTTGTTCCACTTTTAATAATATTGATAGCAGGAAATATACGTCTGTCAGCTAGTTTTCTTTCTAAGACAAGCTCCATATTGCCTGTTCCTTTAAACTCTTCGAAAATTACTTCGTCCATTCTAGAACCTGTATCGACTAGGGCTGTTGCAATAACAGTAAGCGATCCACCTTGTTCTATGTTTCTTGCTGCTCCAAAAAATCTTTTTGGTTTATGCAGAGCATTCGCATCAATACCACCTGTTAGAATTTTACCGCTATGTGGCTGCACAGTATTATATGCTCTAGCAAGTCTTGTTAATGAATCTAATAAAATAACAACATCTTTTCCGCTCTCAGTTAGTCTTTTAGCTTTTTCAATTACCATATCTGCGACTTGAACGTGTCTCTCTGGCGGCTCATCAAAGGTAGAAGATATTACTTCTCCTTTAACGATTCTGATCATGTCTGTTACTTCTTCAGGTCTTTCATCTATTAAAAGAACCATCAAAAAGACTTCAGGGTTATTTTGTTCAATTGCATTTGCAATGTTTTGTAGTAAAATTGTTTTTCCAGCTTTTGGAGGAGATACGATCATAGCCCTTTGACCTTTGCCAATCGGAGCTGCTAGGTCCAATACTCTTGTCGATAATTTTTCTTTTGTGGTTTCCATAATTAATCTTTTGTCAGGATAAAGGGGTGTTAGGTTTTCAAATAAAACTCTCTCTTTTAAAATTTCTGGAGTCTTTTCATTGATAGTGTCAACTTTTAATAGTGCAAAATACTTTTCTTTTTCTTTCGGAGCTCTAATTGTTCCATAAAGTATATCTCCTTTTTTTAATCCAAATCTTCTGATTTGTGCAGGAGATACATAAATATCTTCTGCTGAAGGCAAGTAATTATAATTAGGAGATCTTAAAAATCCAAAACCATCGGGCAGAACTTCTAAAACACCTTCTGCAAATAAAACTTCTTCAGGCTTTGAAGAAATTGCTTTGACAAGTTCAAAAACTATTTGTGATTTTGTTAAAGAACCTAAATTATGAAGGCCAATAGATTTTCCGTACTCTTGAAGTTGGTCAACATGCATCCTTTGAAGTTCTGAAACTTTTGTTACTTTTTTTATGACGGGTTTTTTATCACTGTTAGTTTCAACAGCTTTTTCTTCATTCATGAAAGGTATCTCCTATTAAAAAGTTTTGAAGGTTATTGAAATTTTTTTTATGCTTTCTTCTAAATCAGATAAACTTTGGTTGTTTTCGATTATAAAATCTGATAATTTTTCTGTTTCTATCGCGGACATTTGTTTTTGTTTTCGAAGTGTATAATCTTTATCTTTATATCTTTTTTTTGCAATAACATCTTTTGCTACTATAGTTATTACTATGTCAAAAAGGCTTTGATAGTGTTTCTCAAAAAGAAGGGGTACTTCTACGACAAAAAATTCAAAATTTTTGTTTTTAACTTTTTCATACTCTTTTTCAATTGTCGTTAATAGCTTTGGATGAATTAGTTCTTCGAGCTTTTTTAATTTATTTTCATCAGAAAAGACTATTTTTGCAATTTTCTTTCTACTAATTTTATTTTTTTCTAAAATTTCTTTACCAAAAATATCTATAACTTTTAGTTTTATCTCATTATCATTTTCTAAAAGATCATGTGCAATTTCATCTGCGTCTATTGTAAATGACCCTAATTTTTTAAAAATTTTTAAAAGTTCACTTTTACCTACAGCTATATTTCCTGTGAGAGCAATTTTTTTCAACATTAACACTCTGCTAAGTTTTTTCCTATTTCGATATCAACTGATAGAGGTACTTTTAGATCAAAGACATTTTCCATCTTATCTTTAACAAAACTTTTAAAGATTTCTTTCTCATCAAAGGGAATTTCAAATAAAAGTTCATCATGAATTTGAAGGATCATATATCCTTTTAGATCTCTTTTAGTGATTTCTTTATCTATTTCAATCATTGCAATTTTTATCAAATCAGCAGCAGATCCTTGAAGAGGGGTGTTAATTGCAAGTCTTTCAGCTGAGGCTCTAATAAATGGATTTTTATTATCGATCTCTAAAATGGGTCTTTGTCTACCGGCTATTGTATATGCAATTTTCTTGTCATGCACCTCATTTTTGCAAGTTTCTAAATATTTTAAGATATTTGGGTATCTTTCAAAATACGTATCTATAAAAACTTTAGCCTCTTTTGGAGAAATACCGATTTGTTCTGATAAACCATAAGCTGATTGACCATAGATAATTCCAAAATTTACAGCCTTAGCGTTTGATCTCATCTTGCTTGTTACTTCATCAATTGGCACTGAGTATACTAAAGATGCTGTAAAAGAATGGATGTCATCACCATTATTAAAAGCCTTAATTAAATTTGGATCTTCACTAAAATGAGCTAAAAATTTCAGTTCTATTTGAGAGTAATCAGAAGATAAATAAATCCATCCATCCTTTTCAGGTCTAAACCCTTCTCTAATTTTTTTTCCTTCTTCAGATCTAATCGGAATATTTTGAAGGTTTGGCTTTTTAGAAGCGAGCCTTCCTGTTGCCGTAGTAGATTGAGAGAAGCTAGAGTGTACTCGATTAGTATTTGGATTTATCTGTTTTGGAATAGCATCTACATATGTAGATAAAAGTTTTTGATACTCTCTAAAGTTTAAAATATGATCAATAATAGGGGATTTTCCTTTTAATTTTTCTAAAATATCTGCCGATGTTGAAAATGTTGATCCCTTTTTTTTCGGAGGAGTTATTGCTAAATCTACATATAAAATTTCGCTAAGCTGTTTAGGGGAGTTGATGTTAAATTCCTTGCCAGCTTCAGAAAAAATCTCTCCTTCAATTAATTTAAGTTTTTTTTGAATCTCTTCAGACATTATAAATAACATATCTTTATCTACAAAAATGCCTTTTCTTTCCATCTTAGCTAAAACTTTTAGAAGAGGCAGTTCAATGTCATACAAAACTTTTTCTAAATTTTTTTCAAAAATATCTTTTTCAAAAATTTGTTTTAACCTAAGTGTATAGTCAACATCCTCAGCACAATAATTAGAAATTTTATCTAAAGGGACATCACTCATTGAAATTTGTTTTTTACCTGTCCCTATTAACTCTTTTATGGGTGTTTTTATGATGTTAAAGTTCTCTAAAGCTAAAAGGTCTAAACTATGTTGGCGATTTTGTGGATTTATTAAATATGATGCCAAAAGTGTGTCAAAGGAGATGTTTTTTATTTCGATTCCAATATTTAAAAGGATATGATAGTCAAACTTTAAGTTGTGCCCAACAAATGAAATATTTTCATTTTCTATAAGCTCTTTTAATTTTGAAATAACTATATTTCTATCAATATCTCCATTTAAGGGGATATAAAAAGCTGTAGCAGGTTTTACACAAAGACCAATCCCTACTAATTCTGCTAATAAATAGCTTAATCCGGATGTTTCTGTATCAACTACTATCTCTTTTTCATTTTTTAGGTTTTCTATTAGATTGTTTAGCTCTTTTTCTGTGTTTATTAATTGATAGTTTAGATTTTCGTCGCTTTTTTTTTGATCATTAACAGTTTTTAAAAGAGATAAAAAATTCATCTCTTTATAAAAATCTTCTAACTTTTCTTTTTTTTGCTCTTTTAATAAATAAAAATCTTTGTCTTTCGGAATATCAACATTTAAGTTCAAAGTAGCTAGCTTTTTACTAAGATATGCCTTTTCTTTTTCTTGAACTAAAACCTCTCTTTTTTTCTCAGAGGCAATCTTTTCTAAATTATCAAAAATACTATCTAACGTATTAAACTCTTTTAATAGTGTGGTTGCTGTTTTTGGGCCAAAACCTTCAATTCCTGGTATGTTATCCGATTTATCGCCAACTATTGCTAAATAATCTAGCAGTTGTTTTGGCTCTATTCCAAACATTTCTTCTACTTTTTTCGCATCAAAAATCTCATTGTTTTTATGTGCATGTAAAACAAAAGTTTTATCATCTACCATTTGCATGAGATCTTTATCACTTGTACAAAGATATGTTTCAAGCTCCTTTTTCTTTGCAAAAAGAGCTATGCTTGCCATTGTATCATCTGCTTCAACTCCCTCTACACACAAAGCTGGTATCCCAGCTAAGCTGCAATAATCAAAGGCTATTTCAAATTGAGGGTAAAGATCATCCGGCGCTTTCTTTCTATGCATCTTATATTCTGAGTAAAGCTTTTGTCTAGAGGCTCTATTATCAGGGCCATCAAATACACAAACTACATATTTTGGTGAAAAATCTTTAATCAATTTTTTTACAGACCTAATAAACCCATATAAAGCAGAGGTAGATATGCCCTGTTTATTTGTCATCGGTCCTATCGCATAGTATGATCTAAAAAGATAGTTTACGGCATCAATTATAAAAATTTTGTCCATACTAATTTGTGTTTATATATTTTGAAGAGACCAAAAATTCTTTTAAAAAAGATTTAAAAAAGGATTTTGTCTGTGTTAAAAATGGTTGATACCAAATCTTTTTAGGATATAAGCAAACAACTTGATAATTTTTAGTTTCATCAATATCTGCTTTTTCTAAAAGAGCCGTCAAAGCTATTTCATATGAACTGTTTGCTACATCAGTATATCCGATTTCTTTTGCTTCATCTGAATCAAATACATGAGCTCCATATTCATTTATTATCTTGTCTTTATCAATATTTCTTGAAGTAGCTACGATATCTACAAATTTTTTATAAACATATTCATTTATTTTTTGAATATTTTGATCTTCACTTGTCTTCCACTCTCTAAATGGATTTAACATATCTTTGTCTTTTCCAGCTGTTATAGTTAAAGATTTAACTCCATATTTTTCCATAATATTATAAAAGTTGAAAAAAGGTCCCATTAAAGAGCCAACCGATCCAATCATTGAAAAAGGAGATGTATAAATTTGATCAGCTGCACATGCTATAAAAAATCCACCAGATGCACACATTCCATCAACATATGCATAAACAGGAACATTGTATCTTTCTTTATAAGCTAAAATATTTCTGTAAATAGTATCAGAATCTGTTGCAGCGCCTCCAGGTGAGTTTATATGTAGTAAAAGCGCTTTAACTCTATCGTTTTTAAGAATGCCTTTTCTAGATTCAATTAACTGAAAATTTACATCTTTTGATGTTAAATGAGCAGTTCCTATTACTCCATGAACTTCTAATTGCAAAATTGCTGGAGTATTAAGTGATAACATTTTTGTACTACCATTTAAGTCTGGCAAAATTTCTAATTTATTTTTCGTTCCCTGCTTTTGGTCTGAAGTAGATAAAATTGCGAAAAGTATGATGCTTGGAATAATAGCAACAAATACTCCAAATGTTCCAAGCAGAGTATTAAAAAAAGCTCTTATAGCTGAAATAAATATAGATTCTTTAGCTACTTTCATGGATTTTTCCTTTAATTGATTTTTTGTCTCTCATTATAGCTAGATCAATTTTAATTGTAATATCAAATTTTTAATCTTTTATTTTTCTTTAGGTTTACTG
>JAAKFE010000039.1 GCA_011065175.1 Candidatus Anoxychlamydiales bacterium | reverse complement strand
CTATAGAAAAGTTTTGGGCTAATATGAAAAATAAAATTAAAGAATTGCTACCAAAAGTTAAAAAGTTTACTGATGCATTCGATGGAGCAATATTATCAATGTAAATTTAAACCACTATAACACAAATCCCGTCAGAGCTAAAAATGCTAAAACAGCAACGCGAGCTGTTATTTTCATCGTTCTATCACAATTTGTATATCTGTCTGTAGGTGTTATTTTTGTTGGCGTAGTTGGAGTTACGCTTGTAGCTGAAGCCATTTGATGCCTCCTAAATTATTAAAAATTAATGTTAGGCTTAAAACATATATAATCAGCTCTTATTTAGCCAGTAAATTTCTTTATAAATAAGGGAAGTTCTCATTGCAGAATTGACATGAATAAGCCTTAAAAAAAAATGTTTTTTCACAAAGTATCTTTTTGTTTACGCAGCTTTTTTTCTATCTTTTTGGTTCTGTTAGCTATAATAATTTTTGCTAAATAAAATATAAAAATAGAAAAAATAGCAATTGCTAGAAAATCATAGCCAAATTTTATCTTATTTATACCGTCTCCAAAGCTGCTAAAATAGCTAAGAGAAGTTATCCCAACGATATAGATTATTGCCCACCAGCCTTTATCTAAGTCTAATTTTATCTTTTTTTTAGTCGATGGAATTAAATAAAGTAAAAATAGCACTAAATATCCTAGTGCAAAAGTGATGGCTACTTTTTTTATTATTGACCAGCCTGTCCAATAGATTAGTAAATTACAGATATAAAATGAGATAAGACAAATAAATTCTATCTTTTTTGAAAAAATATGCTTTTGATTTTTATGAAAATGAATAGTTCTCATTGCCATTAAAGAAAGAGGAGCTACTACATAGCCAAAAACTAAACAAGAGACTAAAAATCCAACCATTTTTTGCCAGCTTGGAAAGGGAAGAATAAAAATTATACCAATTAAAATATTAAAGAGCATGGCTCTTGTGGGAGTGTGGTGTTTGTTTAGCTTCATGAAAAGTGTTGGTAGATAGTTGTTTTGACCCATTGCATATGTGAGCCTTGTCGTTGCTGTTGCTTGAACTAGTGCTGTTCCATAAGGAGATATAGCTGCATCGATATATAAGATTTTAACAAACCAAGTAAAGCCAAGAGCTGTAATCATTCCAGCAAAAGGACCGGTATCTCCTATAAAGCTTAGATTTTCCCAACCATTTTTTATATAGCTTGCATCTACAGCTCCAATAAAAGCTATTTGTATTATCGTATATAAAATTATGCAGATAAATAAAGATCCAAAAATTGCAAAAGGAAGCGCTTTTTGAGGATTTTTTACTTCTGCAGCTAGTTGAATTGCTGGATTATACCCAATAAAAGAGTAAATAACCCCAGCTATTGGAAGAGCAGAAAAAATATTTTTTATGCCCATCGGGGCAAAACCACCTATCTGATAGAAATTAGAAAATTTAAATTTACTATAAAAAAGAATAATAACAGTAGCTATCGGAACTGCTATTTTCAAAAATACAATAAAATAGTTGCTTTTTGTTAAAAATTTAAGCCCTTTAACATTCATGACATAAATTATAAACATCAAAATTATTGCAACCCCAAATCCATATAAAGAAAGCTCTTGGGTGTTATTGACGGTTTTCATTAAAAAGGGTAGATAGTTTGCGGCATATTGTAAAAGAGCTAGAGTCTCAATTGGAGTTACTGCTACCCAAGCAAGCCATGCTATCCAAGAAAATGTAAAACCAACAAAATGTCCATAGGTTATTTGAAAGAATCTAACAGTTCCTCCAACTATTGGAAGGGTTTTTGTTAAAACTGCAAAAGTATATGCTATAAATAGCATTAATACTCCCCCGATTGCCCAAGAGAGGATAGAAGCAGGTCCAGCTATTTTGGCAGCGTAAAATGGACCGAAAAGCCAGCCAGAGCCAATAATGCCGCCAATCGCAGCTGTTAGAAGTGCAAATTTATTGATCGTTCTTTTTAATGCCATATTTAGATCTATAGATTTTGCTTTTTAATAAAGCGACTCTATATCTAAATATATGTAGGTATTTAATATATTTTTCAATGAAAAAATATGGAATAAAAAAAACTATAAGATTTTAATTAGTCTTTAAAAACTTCATTTAAAACATCAGCTAATCTATATCCAGCTTTTGCAACTTGTCTATAGGCGATTTGTCTGTTTTTTTGTAGGTATTCATCAGAAGGAGTATCATTTAGTTTAATTCCATAATATGAATTTTCACAGCCTATTTGATGACTTTCAAATACCCAGGCATCAAAATCTGTGACATCTAATTCATCAATAGACTTTTTAGGATACAAAGTTGTAATCTCATTTTTAAAATCCTCTAAATAAACTATTCCTTCATCAGTTAGAGGTCTATCTAGTCTTATCCCATCTCTCATTAAACAAGAATCCCAAAGCGCGTGAAGTGAATTTTTTCCATTTAAATCAATATTGAGTTTAAATTTTCCTCCTCCAAAATCTCCTGAAGGAAAATCTTTGGAGTATAAACTAGTGCAATGAAGCGGCATATGGATATCTCCGAGAGCATGCAGTAAAAATCTAAGCATAATTGCTTTTGAATATTCATGTGCATCAGGATTTTTAAGTGTTTTAATAGCTTGGTCAATTCCATATACAGCATTGTTTTTAAGTGATGCTAATATAGTGTTTTTCTTCGCTGTTGTTAAATAGTTATCTGGATCATATGGGAGAGATTTTCCGTGCCAATCCCAGCCAGTAAATCCAGTGGAAGCAACATCATCTGCCCAAGTTGCCGCTGTAATAAAATCAGGGCTCTCAGGATAAAAATCTTTTAAAAGTTCGGTTAATTCATAGGATCTTATTTTTGCTTTTTTGGATAAATTCTCTTCAGCTATTTTTACAATAACCATATGAGTAGAGTCCCACCAAGCAAAAGATGTGGTTGCTATAAAAGTTAATAAAATAATTAATGAGATTTTAAGTTTATTAAACATGTTTATATTTTACTCCTGTTGTTATATGAAAATCGTGAGACCCATGCATTTTAGACGATAATGAATATTTTTGTCTTATCTTTTCAAGCTCTGAAGAATTTAGTCCAACCATTGAGAGATTATCTACTCCTTTAAAACCGAGTGGTTTTAAATTTGTAAAATAAGAGATGTCAAAAGTAATTTTTTTTCCAATATCATCGATATTGAATAGGTTGTATTTTTTAGCTTCTTCTGCAGAAAAAATCGAGATGTGAGCACCTGCTCTATCTTTACCAAAATATGGAGGAACTTCCATGTTGTTTTCTTTAAATAGTTTATTTATTTGATATATAAATTCATCGTCTATATCTAGGTAAATAAAACCATTTTTAGCTTGTCTTATAGTGCCTTCAAATTTTAAATCAGTTGTCCATTTCCAAAAAGCAAGTTTAGCTTGTGGTTTTAGTTGATATGCTCTGATAACAGACATTACTATATGAGAAAAACACTCAATATAGTTTTTCTCTTTAAAATCATCAAAACTTTTATAAAGTTCAAATGCTATTTGAAAAGCAAGAGAGATAACCACAAACTCGATATTTCCAAATACAAGTAGTGCTAAAAATAGTGAATTATTTAAAGCGTTAAAAGAGTTTTCTGTTATTTCTTTATAGTCTCCTTTTTTTATTGAATTAAAAAAATCTTTAAGACTAATTAAAGAATCATGAAAAGAGGAAACTGCCATGCCTTTAGCATTATTAAAAATAGCTGAACTTACCGCTAAAGTCCCCATAAAACTATTGAAAAAAGAAAAACTCGCCTTTTTGTAATTTTTATTATAGGCAAAGTAGAAGATAGATGGGATGTGAGTAGCTGCTCTTAGCGCGCTTAAACCAATTGTTAATGGTCTTTGAATAGGGCCATAAAGAGATAGAAAAGGCAATGCTACGTTAAATATTTTTTTTGTTTTTTGAATATAAGGGTTTTCAATAAAATGATTTAGATCATTTTCAAATTGTCTATAGTAATAAACAGGACTTGAAATCATTTTATATTTCCATGTAAATCGCCAATATTATTTGTGTTAATTGAATAAATTGCAATGTTAAATATAATTATATGTAAATATAATTATATTTTATATAAAACAATTGAAATAAAAATATTTTTAACGCAACAATTCTTTTGACTCAAATGTTTTTAGAAAATATGATATTAACATCATAACAAAGGTATTATTATGGAAAAAATAAATAAAGATATGACTCTAAAAAGTATAGTTATTTCTAATCCATCAAGATATAGGGTGTTAGAAAAATATAGATTGGATTATTGCTGTGGAGGTAATAAAACTTTAGAAGATGCATGCTTTGATAAATCTTTAGATCTGGAAAAAATTATTACTGAAATAAATAATTTAAAAAAAGATGATACTCAAGTAGATGTAGATAATCTATCTTTAACAGAGCTAGTAGATCATATAGACTCTACACATCATGTCTTTATGAAAAAGGAAATTCCGGAAATTTTAGCTCTTTTAGATAAAGCAGTTAATAGACACAAAACTGATGATTTAATAAAGCTAAACGAGATATTTCATACACTTGTAGATGATATTACAGCTCATTTAGAAAAAGAAGAAAAAATACTCTTTCCAGCTGTTAGAGAGCTAGAAGAATTTGGAGAGATAAAAAGCATTGCTTGCTTTGATAAATCTACAAATCCTTTAGCTACTGTTGCAAATCCAATAAATCAAATGGAAATGGAACATGATGCTGTTGCTGGTCTTTTAAAAAAGATCAATACAATTATTGATAAAGATGATTTCAAACAGTGTACGACGCTAGAGATTTTATTTAATAAATTAAAAGGTTTAGAAGAGGATTTACACAGGCATATTCATAAAGAAAACTATGTTCTCTTTCCGAAAGCTATTGAAAAAGAGGGGAGTTCAAACTGTTCTTGTAAGTAGTGATTATTAAAAAATCAACTTTCAATTAAATTAAAAAAAAAGCCTTGGTTTAAACCAAGGCTTTTTAATAAATCTTTTTACTTTTCAATGTCGATTTTTAGCTCATTGATAAGAAATGTTAATATATCAGTATTTTCTTCAATACTTTTAATTAAAGACTGGCCACTAGAGTGGCCTGAATTTCTATTAACTCTTAACAAAATTGGATTTGAATTGTTTTGAACTTCTTGAAGCCTTGCTGCAAATTTATAGCTATGCATAGGCACAACACGATCATCAGAATCTGCTGTTATTAACAATGTTGATGGATAATTTTGATTGTCTTTCACATTATGATAAGGAGAATATTTATATAAATATGAAAAATCATAAGGATCTTCTGGATCTCCATAATCGCACTTCCAAGCCCATCCAATTGTGAATTTATGAAACTGTAGCATATCAAAGACGCCTACTTTAGCAATAGCTGCAGTAAATAGATCTGATCTTTGAATTAAACATGCTCCTACAAGCAAGCCTCCATTGCTAGCTCCTGAAATTGCAAGTTTTTCTGAGCTAGTATAGCCATTTTTTATAAGATATTCTCCAGCGGCAATAAAGTCATCGAAAACATTTTGTTTTTTATCTAACGTTCCCTCTTCATGCCAGGCATTTCCATACTCAGCGCCTCCTCTTAGGTTTGCTGATACATATATGCCGCCTAGATCTAAAAAAGCAGCTGCAAGAGGTGAATAAAATGGAGGGATAGATATATTAAAGCCTCCATATCCATACATCAAGGCTGGATTGGTTTTTGTAAGATCTAAGCCCTTTTTATATGTGATGAACATAGGAATTAGAGTTTTATCCTTGCTAGGAAAAAATACTTGTTTAGTTAGATAAGTAGAGCTGTTTTTTATTGAAGGCTGAAAAAATACGTTAGATGTATTGTTAGATATGTCATATTTAAAAATGCTTTTTGGGGTTGTGAAATCGGTATATGCAAAAAATAAGTTATTATCAATCTCATCACTTGAGCTATCAAAACTACTGAAAGGTAATTGGACCATTCCTTTGTTAGGAAGAGAAATATCATTTAGGTATTTTCCAGATAAATCACAAACTTTTAATTTAGAACAGCAATTTTCTAAATATTCTAAGACTATACGATCTTTTAAAAGAGAAGCATCTGATAAGACATATTTTTCTTCTTTGACAATTTCTTGAAAATTATTAAAGTCATTAGAAGTTAAATCAATAGCTATTAATCTATAGTTTGAAGCGTCTAAATCTGTGATAAAAAATAGTTTTTTTTTATTTTCTCCAATGAAGTTGAATCTAGCGTTTTTAGCATAAGGAATTTTAGTTAGATGATTAGTTGTTAAATCGATTAGAAAAATAGTATTATTTAAAGAGCCAGATGTTCGAAGTGTAGTCATTAAAAACTTATTATCAAGAGTTATGTAATATGAATCTAAAAGGCCATTTGGATAATTTGTTGTATCAAATATTAATTTATCATTTTCTTGAGAGTCATTTAGCTCATGATAATAAATATCTTGATGTTCTTTTGAATCCTTTTCATCTTTGAAAAGACGGAAGTAATAAACTCCTTTATTATCTTTTTTCCATATGGGATGTGAAAATTTTATATTTGTAAGTTCATCTTGAAAATGTTCATTTTGCAAATGTTCATTTTGGGTTTTATCAGTAGTTTCCAGGTTTAAAAATTTCCACGTTTGAGAGTCTGATCCTGAATCAGAGATGCCATAAGCTAAAATTTTTCCATCTGGACTTATATTAACGCCAGTTAGAGAATCGTTTTTGGAATCACTCATATCTATTAGAGTTTTTCTATTGCCTAAGTCATCTTGCATATATAAGCTGAATTTTTCTTGATCTTTATCTCTCATGAAAAAAAATAAAGAATTTCCTTTTTTGAGAGGGATTGAAAAACTCTCTAAATTTGATTTCGCTGTTATTGCTTTTTTTATATTATCTCTATAGGCTAAATTTTCAAAATAGTTGCTTGTTTGTTTAACTTGATTATCCACCCAATTTTGAGTTTCTAAACTTTTCATATCTTCGAGCCAAAAGTAAGGATCTTCTACTAAAGTTCCGTGAAAATCTCTTTGGATAGCTGAAATATAAAATGGTGAAACTAAAAGGGATATTAAAAGCGAAAAAGTGATTTTAAAAATAATTTTTTTGATTTTCATATACTCTCCATTTAAATTTTTTGAAATCTCCTTCCAAATATTAATGAGATCATAATAACAGGAAGCCAAAGTACTATATATGGGGCTTTAGCTGCATTTGCAGCCAAAATCAAGGCAGAATCCATGATCGTATGAAAAATAACAAAACCAAATATTGCAAAGGTGCAAATAAAAAATATTGAGATATTTTTTGAAAAAGTAATGAGAGGTGGAAAAACAGCAAAAACTATTAAAAAAGAAACAAGTGGCATTGCAAGTTTATAATTTAAGTAGGATGAAATCTCATTTTTTTCTTTTTGACAAATATTTTTAGAAGAGTTTTGTTTAAAAAGATTTGTAATGGATCTATTTTCAATTGGCTCAAACATATTGGTATTTTCATCTAGCTCAATATCTTTGAATACATAAGTTTGAAAAGATTTTGTTTTTTCAAAAATTTTATCTTTTCTAGTTAAGTGATCAACAAATTTACCTACAGCTTCTTGTTCATTAAAAGTAAGATGTTTTGCATGCCAAATATCTGAAGAGTTTTTTATAAAATAGACATCGAAGAGCTTGTTTTGAGATTGGTCATATTTTTGATAGACAAGTTTTGCTCCATCTTCTAAGTAGATAACATTTGGCTGCATTTTTTTTGCATATTTTGTTTTTTTAAAATACGTTTCTTTGAAATTATCTTTAAAGCTAAGGGATTTTGGATAGAAATACTGAAGATTAATGTATGAGATAATAGATATAAAAATTGCGATTATAAAAAATGGACGGGAGAGTTTTTTTGCAGAAATCGCTGCCATTCTGAGTGCAGTGAGCTCATGATGAATATTCATATCAGATAAAATCTTTATAGTAGCTAAAAGAAAAGTTAGAGCTAAGAAGAGATTTAGTTGAATAAAAAAAAGATTGAAATAGTATTTTATGATTAAGGTTATAGAAGTTTTAGAGTGAGCAAATATTTTAGCGCCATGAATAGAAAAATCAATTACTACTACAACTGAAAAAATTGCGAAAAGAAAAAACAAAAGTAATTTGAGAGTATTAAAAAAGAGTTTTCTTTCCCAAATCTTTGATAGAATCATTTAAGCGCCTTTAGAGGTTTTTCTAAGTTTAAAGCTTGTTAAAATAACTACAATTATTTGAGGTAAGATATATGCTAAAATAGAAAACAATGGATAGCGTTTCAAAGCTTTACCGAGGGTAAAGCTAAATAAAACTAAAAGAGTTAAAAGCGATACAAAAATGATATTTTTTTTTGAAGAGACGCTACTAATAGAGATTGCAAAGCTAGCTCCAATAAAAGTAAAACTAAATGTAGAAAGAGCAAAACAACATCTTCTAGCTATTTCAATATAAGCTCTTTCACATTTTTTTATATCGTTTTTCTGTTTTGATTGAATAAGTAACATCTTTATTGGCATAGAAGATATATTCATATCCCATTCTTTTGATTTTATAAATTGTGTTAAAGCATCTGCTTTTGTTGTCATATTTTCTTGATTTTCGATAATTAAATTATCGAAATTTATTTCTTTATTAGAGTTAATATAAGAGATTAAGGAGACGTTTTTTCCGATTATATGTTCTTTTTCAAGTTCTAGATTTTTTGCGCTCATCATGCAAAGTCTTTCGTTTGATTTATTAGGTGATATAATCAAAAGATCTTGAGCTTGAAGATCATTATTTTTTGATGAGATCTCAACATATGAGTCTTTAATATTAGACATTTTTTGTCTTCTTTGAAGCAGTACAATCGGGTTTACTGAAGTGTTTTTATAAAAAAGCTCTTTGGATTTATATCTACATATTGGGGTAAGCTCTGATGCTATATAAAAGTTGATCAAAGATAAAACCATGGCAAGAAGTAAAAGGGGAGCTAAAAGCTCTTTTAAAGATATCCCTGATGTTCTAAATGCAGTGATTTCATGCATTTTAGACATTTTTTGAAATAGTATTATAGAAGAGATCAAACATGATATTGAAATAGCGATAGGTAGGATATGAGGGATTTGATATAAAACAAATAAAATCAAAGATAAAAAATCGCTAGCTAAAGTAGCAAAAGTAGCAATTTGTTTTAGTCTTGTAATTAAAAGAATTGATATGAAAGATAAAATGCATAAAAAAAATACTTTCAAATATTCTTTAAATAGATATCTCCAAAGAATTGGCATCTAGCATTTTTTCCTTTTTTTCTTTATAATAGATTAGAGGATATAAGATTTTAATTTTAATTAGTATATTTATGGATCTTTTAAAAAATTTAAAAAAATTTTTAAGCAAAAATCTAGATTTTACAAAGCCGATTTTATTGGCTTATTCAGGCGGAACAGACTCTGCATGTCTTTTAGATCTTTTATTGAAGGTAAAAGATGAGTATAAAATTGATCTACATGTAGCCCATGTAGATCATGGTTGGAGAAAAGAGAGTGGTTTTCAAGCTTTAGAGATTAAAGAAAAGATGAAAGAATTAAAAATTTCATTTCATCTAAAAAAGCTTAAAATGGCTCCAATTAAATTGGATCCAATTAGATTGGAGCCAAAAAAAAATTTAGAAAACGAAAGCAGAAATCAAAGAATTTTGTTTTTCAAGTCTTTATTTAAGAAATATAAATACCAAGCTCTAATTACTGCCCATCAAAAAGACGATTTAGCAGAGACGGTCTTAAAACGTTTTTTAGAGGGCGCTAATATCTTTTCTTTAACATCTATGCAAAAAGTATCCAAGTTTGATGATTTTTTGATTTTCAGACCTCTTTTGGATGTAAAAAAAACAGATATTTTAGCTTATCTAAATCAAAATAAAATTAACTACTATATAGATAGTACAAATAAAAACACGAAATTTTTAAGAGCTAAAATGAGAGTTGATATTTTTCCTTTTTTACAAAAAAACTTTAACAAACAAATTTTAGATAATTTGGCTCAAATATCTAGCTATAGTTTGGAGCTAAATAATTATTTAGAGTCAAAAACAGTTAAAATTTTTGATAAAATGAAAATTAGTCCATTTGGACTATATATAGATTTAAATGAGGTTAATCAAAGTTTAGAGCTTAAATTTATTATAAAAAAGATAGCTAAGCTAAAAGATCTCGATCTCGATCTTTCAAGGCATATTTTAGAGAAACTAATTTTTTGGATTTTACAAAAAAAACCAAATTTAAGAGTTAATTTAAAAAATGCAAAGATCTTTGTTGATAGGGGATCTTTTTTTATATTAAGAAATAATTATAACTCTTTTAATGAAAAGATTTTAGTAAAACCAGGGTGCTTTGATTTTGATAATTGGCAAGTTCAGGTCTCAAGGATTAAAAACGATAGTAATATTGATTATTCACAATCTTGTTGGCAATGCCTTTTCATAAATGAATTAATTATTTATCTTCCTGAAAATAAGTATTATATGACCTATCCTGCCTCTAATAAATACCTTAAAAAGTTATGGGAGAATTATAAGATTCCTTCTTTTTTGAGAAGAGAAGTTCCTATTGCATGTAGTGAAGGTGGTGAAACTTATGAATTTTTATCTGGTAAAAGATTTAAATTAAATACTGAAAATATTTTCAAAATTGTAATTAAATTAAAATAAACTTTTAAATAATATAATAAGTTTGTTATACAAACGAAATAAGAGAAAGAGTTGATTTTGGGCTATATAACTTTACAAAATAGCCTGAAAGTGGTTTAATTTTATCTCTAAGGCATTGCATTTTAATATATAAATATAAGAGTTGTTTATGAATGAAGATAGAAATCAAAAAGAACCAAGAAAGGGATTCCCTGGTGGTTTTTTACTATTTGTTGTAGCAGTAATTTTAATAATTTTAACTGTGCAAACACTAACAAGCGATAAACTTGGTAAAGTATCTTTTTCTCATCAGCTAGAGCATTTAGTGAATTTAGATCTTTTAAAACCAGATAGTAATAAAAAGGTTGCTCAAAATGATAATTTGGTAACTTTTTCATCTAAATTTAGAGAAGCTACAACTCAAGATGGTGAAAATAGATTTAATTATTTAACTCTTTTAAATCAAAAACATGAGTTTACAGCTCAAGATGATGAAATGGCAAATGAGCTTACAGCTCAAAAGAAAAATGTTATAAAGTCAGCTGAACTTTTTTTATATGCCTCTGGAATTGATTTATCTGAATCTAGTTTTAATGTAATCAGCTCTTCTTATGACGCTGAAAATCAACAAAACTCTATTATTATAAATAGTCTTCCTAAAAAAAACATTCCTAATCTTAAAACTCTAAAAGAACAATTTGTTTGGGTTAAACACAATCCATCTTTAGAAAATACTTCTCAAATGCAAAAAGATTTAACTTATTTAACAGATACATATAGATCTGCCTCAGTTGGAATAGGAACAGAATCTATTAAACAAAGCTTAAAAAAAATCTCATCTAATCTAGCTACTATAAATTCAAGTACTTCTCTTAATCAAAGAATTACAATTTTTAATACTAGCCTTACAGAGATAAGTTCAATAGTTTCTGAAATTATACAAAATCAAGATGGAACTCGTCTTTTGCAGCTCCGATCTATTAGAGCTTATATAGAGACCTTGCAAAGATATGATGCACTTCAAAAACAAGTTAATCAAAACTTGGCTATGTTATCTAACGCAAGAGAAAAGGTTGCTAGCGATTTTTGGTTTTTTAATGACAAAGAGATTTCAACAAAAGCTCTAGAAAGACAAGATGCAGATACATTTTCTCATTGGTATCAAGGTGCTAAAAAAGAGTGGGGAGGATTTTCTTCAAATCAAGGTCTTTCTGTAAAAGCTGCTGAGCAACCAAGAAACTTAGTTTTAGAAAAACAATTTACTTCTCAAGAACCGACACCTAACTATTTCAATTACATCTTTACCTTTTTACCGATAATTATTGTAGTGCTTCTTTTATATTATCTATTTACTCGTCAGATGAAGGGAGGTGGCTCATCTGCAATGAATTTTGGAAAATCTCCGGCTAGGCTTTTAACAAAAGAGACTAATAAAGTAACTTTTAAAGATGTAGCAGGAGCTGAAGAGGCTAAAGAAGAGTTAGAAGAGATTGTTGACTTTTTAAAAGATCCACAAAAATATACAACGCTTGGTGCTAGAATTCCAAAAGGTGTTTTATTAGTTGGGCCTCCAGGTACAGGAAAAACATTAGTTGCTAAAGCGGTAGCAGGTGAAGCGGATCGTCCATTTTTTTCAATTTCCGGCTCTGATTTTGTAGAAATGTTCGTTGGAGTTGGAGCAGCTAGAGTAAGGGACTTATTTGCGCAAGCTAAAAAAAATTCTCCATGTATCATATTTATGGATGAGATCGATGCAGTTGGCAGACACAGAGGAGCAGGTATTGGTGGCGGCCATGATGAAAGAGAGCAAACTCTAAATCAACTCTTAGTTGAAATGGATGGTTTTGATACTAAAGAAGGTGTCATTTTAATGGCAGCGACAAATAGACCAGACATTTTAGATAAAGCATTGCTCAGACCAGGTAGGTTCGATAGAAGAGTTATGTTAGATCTTCCAGATGTTAAAGGAAGATATGAAATCTTAAAAGTACATGCTAGAAAAATAAAAATAGATCCATCAGTTAATTTAATGGATATTGCTAAATCAACACCAGGTTCTTCCGGTGCTGATTTAGAAAATATCTTAAATGAAGCAGCTCTTTTAGCTGCTAGAAAAGCTAGAAAAGCTGTAACTTCTCAAGAAGCGAGAGAAGCTTGCGATAAGGTGAGATTTGGAAAAGAAAGAAGAAGTTTAGAGATGGATGAAAGTGAGAAAAAAACAACAGCTTATCATGAATCAGGTCATGCAATAGTAGGTTTAGTTGTTAAACACGCAGATCCAGTTGAGAAAGTAACGATTATTCCAAGAGGTTTTTCTCTAGGTGCTACTCACTTCATGCCACAAAAAAATAGATTAAACTACTGGAAAAAAGAGGTATTAGATCAATTAGCTATATGCATGGGAGGCAGAGTTTCAGAAGAGCTGTTTTTAGATGATATGACATCCGGTGCTCAACAAGATATTTCTCAAGCTACTAAACTTGCTCGCGCCATGGTTTGTGAGTGGGGGATGAGTGATTTAGGTACTGTAGCTTACGGTGATAGCAACGACAACAATGGCAACAGGTATTTAGGTCTTCAAAGTTCTGAAAAATCATATTCAGATGAGACAGCAAAACTTATTGATAAAGAGATAAAAGCTCTATTAGATGCAGCATATAAAGCAGCTTATAAAATTGTTGAAGACAATAAAGATAAAGTAGAGATTATGGCAAAATACTTAATTAAATTTGAAACACTCTATGCTGATGATGTGAAAGAAATTATGGAAGGTTCTTTTAATGAAGAGAAAAAAAGCAAAAGATTGAAAGATGCAGATGCTTTGCAAAAAAAACCACCACCACCACCTCCTCCAATAGAAGATAATCCAACTCCAAAAGATAATGGACCAAAGCCCCAAGAAGCTTAATTTTTAAAGTGCTTCTTGTTATTAATTTTCTTTTATTAATAAATAAATATTTATATTAAAAAGATTATCTGGTATTTCAGGAAAATATTGTCATTATTTTTGGTTTTTTATAAAATAATTTGTATTAATTAATAAAAACAATAAGTGTTGTTTAATTAGTCGAGCCTGAAGAACCCCAAAAAATACATCTTTTCATAGAGAAAAAGGGTGATTTTAAAGCATTTTTTTGATATCATATGTGCAAGATTTTTTAAATTATTAACCAAAACCTTG
>JAAKFE010000038.1 GCA_011065175.1 Candidatus Anoxychlamydiales bacterium | reverse complement strand
AGGTGTTTTGAGCGGTTTCTATCCACTTCTTAGAAGACAGATAATAGGAAGAGAAGAAAATATTTCATCTAGTTTTTATGCTTTAAATATTATTAGCGACACAGAAAATTTAGAAAATGCAATATATAAAGTTATTCGATTAGAAAAAGATCTTATCGAATTTGAGATAACTACATCGAATAGAAGAATTGTAAAAACGTATCAGTTTGCAGAAGAAGCCCCCTATACTTTTGATATGGCTATTAGCATTGAGGGAGATTCAAAAAATTTATATCTTACATCTGGCGTTCCAGAAGTAGAACTTACCTCTGGAAAATACTCCCCTACTTTAAAAATGAGAACATATAGAAAGCAAAAAAATGTAGTTGATCAGCTAGCGCTTCCTAAAAGCATAACAACAGTATCTTCAATCTATCCGGATTGGATCTGTAATTCCAATGGATTTTTAGGACTTATTATCGATCCTTTAGATGAAATCCCTCCTGGATACAGAACAAAATACATAGCTGGAAATACCCTTCCAACTAGACTTACTTTAATAGATCCTCAATACAAACTATACCCAGCTGATAAATATCCTGGATATGAGATGTTTTTACCTTTAAAAGCTAGTAATAAAAAAACTAATTTCAGAATCTTTTCAGGCCCTTTTGCTAAAGATATTTTAAAAGCTGTAGATGCAACGTACTCTAACGCTATAACAGGCTATAACCCAGAATATATTGGAGCTAAAAGTTTTCATGGTTTTTTTGCTTTTATATCTGAGCCTTTTGGCAAACTTATGTTTAGCTTAATGCAACTTTTCCACAGAACTACTCACTCTTGGGGAGTATCTATAATACTTCTTACTTTAGTTTTACGAATAATGCTCTATCCATTAAATGCTTGGACAATAAAATCTCAAATGAAGATGCAAGAGTTTGCTCCTAAAATGAAAGAGCTTCAAAAAAGATATGCAAATAATCCTCAAAAGCAAAAAATGGAGATGATGAAATTATATAAAACAAAGGGCTCTAACCCATTAATGGGTTGTTTTCCTTTATTTATACAACTTCCTTTTTTATTTGGTATGTTTGATCTTTTAAAATCAACATTTGAGCTAAGGGGTGCTGTTTTTATTCCTGGATGGATAAATAATCTTACAGCTCCTGATGTTGTTTTTAGTTGGTCTATGCCGATTCCTTTTATTGGAACATCTTTTCATGTACTTCCTCTGATAATGGGAGCTGTGATGTTTTTACAATCAAAATTTATGGCAAAAAAACCTCAAAAAGATGGGCCATTAACTGACCAAGAAAAACAGCAAAAAATGTTAACGTTATTTATGCCAATAATATTTACTATAATTTTTTATAAAATGCCATCGGGATTAAATATTTACTATTTATTCTTTTCATTATTTGGTATTTTGCAACAATGGATAATGAACAAACAACAAAAGAAAAATTTAATTAAAACATGAAAGCCTGGAAGCTTTTTTTAAGCGATCTAGAAAAAAAAATAGGTGCAACTACTACAAGAAAGTGGTTGTATAGTTTAAAAATAATTAAATTTGATGCTTGCAATCTATATTTAGAAGCTGAAAATCACATAGAAGCTAGATGGTTTGAAGAACATATCAGACCTATTTTAAAAAATGGTTTTTATAATGAAAATTTCCATAAGATAAAAGTTCATTTATCTGTAAAAAGCTCAGATTTAAAATCTAAAAATATAAAAGAGAAAAAAGATCAAATCGTTTCAGATCCTTTAGAAACATATCTTAGTTTTGCATTTTTTATTGCCTCTGAAAAAAATCTAATGAGTGTAAAACTTTTAAAAGAAACAATTGATCATGGCCCTAGTTTTAATCCAATTTTTTTATATGGGCCAAAAGGTTCAGGAAAAACACATCTTTTGCAAGCTACAGCTCATAAATTCAAAGAAAAAAATTTAAATGTATTTTATGTAAATGCTCAAAGCTTTACAAACCATGTTGTTGATGCTATTAGAAATGGAGCAATGCAAGATTTCAGAAAAGCTTATAGAAGCTTAGATGTTTTAATCATAGATGACATCCAGATATTTTCAAAAAAATTCGCAACTCAAGAAGAATTTTTTCATACTTTTAATACACTTCACTCCAACGCAAAAACCATAATTTTAAGCTCAAATCTTCCTGTAAATATGTTAGATGATATTGAATCTAGATTAATATCTCGTTTTGAATGGGGAATATCTCTATTTTTAGAAAAGCTAGAAAAAAAAGAGCTTAAAATAGTCTTAAATAATCAAGCAAGCATTTTAAATTTACATTTAAACCCTCAGATAGAAAAGTTCATTATCGATAATTTCAAAAGCATAATATCGATAAAAAAAGCTATTAAAACTCTAGCTTTAAACGAACATTTAGAAAACCAACAATCTTTAGAGATAACTAGAGTTAAAAACTATCTTGCCCCTTTAATCGAAGAAGAAAAAGAAAAAATCTTAAATCACGACATAATAATAAATGAAGTATCTATCTATTTTGGTATAACATCAAAAGATATTTTAGGCAGATCTCAAACAAAAGAGAGTACCTTGCCAAGGCAATTTTCAATGTATCTTTGTAGAGAACTTTTAAAAATGCCCTTTATGAAAATAGGAAAAATTTTTACAAGAGATCATTCAACTGTTATGACTAGCGTAAAAAATATTAAAAAAGACATAGAGATAAAAAATACAGATATCTATTCAGCTCTTATAGAAATCACCAAAAAATTAAATCGTTTTTCTTGATATTAACATTTTTTAATGTTTATGATTTTTCTTTAAATGATAAAAACATTAAAAAAAAAGACAGCTAGTTGCTGTCTTTTTTTATATAAAATTAAAATTTTTTAATTCTAAATTTTTTCGTTTTCTTTTCTTATTAAACTTTTACAAATCCGCCAGGTCCACCTGGTTGCTCTCCTGAAGGTAGCTGCATTGGTGGTTTTGCTCCACCTGGCATTGGCAATGTAAATGGTTCAGGCTCTTTTCCAGCACAGATATCAGTTACTATCTTTCTCCATTTCTCTACAGTTTCTACAAATAAAGGTGCAAATCTTCTAAGTGCTGATGCATCAACGCCAAGCCCCACATCTAATACGCAATGCAAGAGTATAAGTTCTTCTTTTACAGCAAGACCTACTCCGCCTCCTGCCATTTGGCCTCCTAGCATAGATCCTTCTAAAAGTCTTTGATAGAGTTTTAGTAAGATTTTATCATCTTTTGGAAGTCCATCTAAAAGAGGTGAATATAAATATAATCTATCAGAATTGGGCTCATATGTTAAATGCAAGGAAAAGGTGTTATCTATTCCTAAAATACAAGTGTTATTTTCATCAAAGCCTAAACCTTCAAGATTCAATTCTTTTGAAAACTCTTTAAGATTTGCTTTAGCATTTTCAAATGACATGGGTTATCCTCCAGATATTAATTATTTTTAGACACATATATTATCAGAATTTTATTTTTAAAACAAAATTATTTTTTTAATACATATGCCACATTACTTTTTATAACTATAATCTATAAAACTATTTTTATCAATAATGTTCAACTTAATATAGATTAAAATAATTATTAGTATCAATTAATTATTTTAATTCACCGGTTTGTTTAATCTCATTTGTATTTAAAAAAAACACTTTGAAGCAGTTTTTTCAAATCAAAGATTTTTGATTTGCTCAACTTTGTCTTTTTTGCTATTTTTAAACTTTGAGATTTTAGTCTGTTTTTAGCCAATGTATATGCTTCTATAGACGACTCTAACATTATCTTCTCTTTTTTATATTATTTTGAACATACATTCGTTATTAATAATTATTATTATAACATATTTAATAATATTATTAAAGATTTTAGTTATTTAAAAGAGCTAGCGTAAAGAATTTATTTGAATATTTATCTGTCTTAGGCTATTTAACGAAACTCTGTACTACGACAAGATAACGAGATTTAGAGAAGATGAGTTTTTTCATCTTCTCTATTTCTTTAGAACTTCGGTTTATAGATTTCTTTGGAAGAATTTTTATTCAAGATAAACAAAAATTATTTTTTAATAAACAAACTTCCATCTCCATTAACAAAACGTAAGTTCTTTATTTTTTTAGCAGTTCAAAAAACATTAAACTTTTAATACAATTATAAGATTCTCTTCGTTTGAGAATAACAAAAAGACAGTTAAACTTTGCCCTCAGATTAAAACTCCACGCATGGGGCACTCTTCGAACTCTTTCATGGAAAAAAGTATTAAAAAATCATAATACTTTACTTTTAGCATGATAAATTTAGCGATATTTCAGTTCTGATTATCGATTTTTAAATTTTATTCGTATATTTTAAAGTTGTAAAAGAGAAGAAAAGTCTACGATATAATCAAAAAAGCCCGATTCTTCTACACTATCTTGAACACCGTTTACATGAACTAACACACGCCTTATTGAAAATCTTTTAGGAACGGTTAAACTAGATATTTTCTTATCAACTTCATTTATACACGATGGCTCTATTTTAGATTTTGAAAATTTCATCTCGACAACATATAAAGAGTGGTATCTTGTTTGAATCAAAAAATCGATTTGACATCCTGAATTTCTAGAAGTTTTTCTTTGAAAATATGGATTTGCAATCAAAACATCTGCAGGATTAATTTTGAGGCAGTTATAAAGAGATAATCGGTTAGCAAATACAAGATTTTCAAATTGAAATCCCATTATGGTAGACCAATTTGGTAGCATCATAAAAGATTCTCTTACAAAGTTTTTCTGAAGGATTATCTCTTTTTGAGGCAAAATATATTTTAGATAAAAACGAGTATAATTATCACTTAAACGAAATTTTCTTAAATTAGATATTTTTTTATTTGCAAAATTCCATGTCCAATCTACTGAAACAAATCCTGCAGCTTCCAGATCGTTCAAATATTTGGATATTGAGCCTCCTTTTTGATATTTGATGCTCTCACATATTTGATCTAAGCTTTTAGAGCCATTAATTAATTCGATTACTATCTTTCTATAAGTTTCATTTCTTTTGGTAAATAGATCTGAAAAAATCTGATCAAATTCTCTATATAAAATTCCTCTTGGCTTAAAACACAATCTTTGAATATTATCCTCTGCAGATTCCTCTGGGATAATTTCTTCAAGATATTTGGGGACCCCCCCTGTAATACTTAAAATTTTAAAGATTTCATATGCAGAAACTCTTTTTTTCAAACTTTTCCAAAATTTAACACAATCACAAAGAGGCATTTGCTCTAAAACTAAATCGATAGAAATTCTCCCTAAAAACCCGGTTTGACTTAAAATATTTTTTTCAATCCAACTAGAAACTGAGCCACATAAGATTAACATTAACTTAGGATTTTTACTAAATTCCGTATCCCATGCAATTTTTAGTTTTCCTAAAAAAATAGAATCCTTTGATCCCATCCATGAAATCTCATCAAAAACTATTAAGGCTTGTCCTTTTGAAGTAGCTTTAGCCAAATGTAAAAATAATTCACTCCAATTATCTGTTTTAATTTCCGGCATATTTAAATTTTTTGACATTTGATATGCAAACTCTTTTTTTTGCATCTCAGCTGTAGTCTTTGGTTCTGGAGGCAGTCCTGTAAAAGAGACTATATTGAGGTTTTGAGAAAACTGCTCAATTAATCTACTTTTGCCTATCCTTCTTCTTCCTCTTATCACTATCAAACTAGAAGTTGATTTTTTATATTCTTGATGTAAAACAAAAAGCTCTTCTTTCCTACCGTAAAAGGGCCGTTTTTCTGCCATAATTTTATCATTCATGGCAAGAAAACCCTTTCCTTTAGGGAAGGGATGAATTGCCAACCATTAATAAATATATGCTTTTCAACCTTCTTAACAGGATAATTCAATGTTTTAGTTTTGTCTCTAACTCTTAACCAATTACCTTTGTTAAAAATGCCTATAACTTCATATTTTTTGTTTTTCACTTGGACTACGTCTTTTGGCTGCATCTTATATCTCTTTCGTCTGATCGATGGTTTAAAACCCTTTCTATTCAATTGCAAGCAGCGGTTGTTTTTTCTTTTTGGTAAAAATAAAGAAGGTTGAACTCTTTTTTCAAAACTTCCATTTGCAATCACAAAAGCATCTGTATGATGATTTTTTTCGAGTTTTAGAATATCTCTTTTAATTTTTGTCATATAGCCAAAAGATAGGGAGATATTAGAGCAAAGTTTTTTTAATTCAGTTGCAAGTTTAAAGCGAATACTAGACATGAAAGTCTCCGGTTTAAACTGCCTATTCTTTTTTAAAAGGTGAAAAATCTTTTTTTTGTGCAACTTATCATGACATTTTTCATGCAGTAAAGAAAGATTATTTACCTTGTTTGTTCCTCTATCTTTTCTTGGTATAATATGATGAAGTCTAAAAGAATTGCCTTTAGTTGATTTTTTTAAGCATAGTTGACATTTGGCTTGTTCTCGCTGAAGTAGATATGCTTTTAAATTTTGATATCCATATAAATCGCCTCTTTGATATTGAAAATTCTCGATTTGAGGATTTTTAATTTTTTGAATGTCAAAATTAGCAACTTCAACAATAATTTTTGAAATAGGAATAAATGTTAAAATCTTTTTTACTATTCTAAGATGTGAATTTAACTTATGCTCTAAGCTGGGAGGTAAACGTTTAGTTTTTTTTCTATTTAAAAATCTTGGTTTTCTATACCACAATTTGATTCTTCTATTTCTACGATACATTCTTTTTTCTGTTAATAATTTGGAAACATCAGTTCTTAATTTTACCTTAGTTGAGAATAATTCTTTTTTTTCTGAAATAGCAGAAAAACCAATATTTTCATATCCTGGATCTATACCTAAAGTGACTTTTTGAACTTGATTTTCACATTCAAAAAGTAATTTAATTGTAAATGGTTTGTAGCTAACAATCTGAGCTTTTCCCTCCCTTAATAATTTTTTAGCTTTAGCCTTAGTACAAGGCATCAAAGCTATACCATTTTTTGAAATTACATACACAAATGCCTTTAAGGCCCCCTGTATGTTAGGGCAATCCACTTCGGGGTTGTTAGAAGGAGTTTTTAAATCTGACACACTAAGAGTTTCCTCTTTGTTTAATGGCAGATCACAGTTGCTACGGACTAGTGGAGTATCCGTAGGTGTGTATGTATCTCTTCCAACTAACTTCTGCATAAAAAATTTCCTTTTTGCCCCCTAATCAACCAGTTGCCCTTGATCCTCACGGTTCAAGCTCCTTCCTTTAGGGAGGAGTGATTGACTTCTTCGCATTTAATAACTTAATGATATAAATTTTGAACTTTAAAATCAATCATGGAATCGACAAATGTCAATTCCATGATTTATTTTTAATATGTTAAAATCGATCATGAAATCAACAAATGTTAATTCTATGATTGAAAACCGCTAAAAAACCTCACGAAACCATTTAATTAGTAAGAACTTATGTTTTTTTTTGTAAATATTTTTTATAAGAATTTATAATCAAAAAGAAAATATCAGTTTCTCAGATGCATTTAGGGCGATGAAGCAATACTTATAGAAACACAGGTTTTTTTAATGTTCTATGAAAAAGAACGAACCCCATGAAATTATTTCAAATAAACCCTTCTCTCTATATTTAATCTGTTATCTCAGACTGATTGAAAAGCCAAAGTCCAGTTAATGGTATGTATGAATTAAATCATATTAATAAAAAGCTTTATCCTAACAATAAGCACATTAAGCACATTTTTTTTAGTGATTCTATTCGTTTCAATTGTTGAATTTCTTTTTCAAAATTTTGTTCCACTTGTTGAATTTCTTCTTCAAAACTTTGTTTCAATTGTTGAATTTTATTTTCTTTTCTGGTTAAAAGCTAATAATGAATCACTTAATGAAGATAAATTGCTCTGATTCATTCTTTCAAGAACAGCTGCTTTTGAAGAATGATTTGGCAAAAATTGACGTACAACTTCTTGATTTTCCCTGGACAGCGTTTGAAGTTTTTGCATTTGTGCTTCAATTTTTTTTGCAGTTAATTTTAAAGCTTGTATTTCTGCTACTGCTTCATTTGATTGTTCTTCTAAATGTTCTCTAAGTCTAGTTACAACACCCTGAGCATGGTCTCTAAGGCTAATTTCTCCACTCTGAGGTGACATATAAACTCCTGTTGTTAAAAAATGAAATTGCAGTATATAATAGTTAACATATTTATGCAATTAAAGTTAATTTTTTTAATCATTCATTTAAATAAAATCTTTTGAATAAGTTAAATTGACTGCAGGCATTATTTTTGTTGCAAATGATTGTAAGAAAAAAATAAAAAAAAGACAGTTAGCTTGTTTCATCTAACTTCCTTAAGATCAAAACCCCGGGAGTGAGATTCGAACTTGCGACCAATGGATTAACAGCCTCAATCTTTCAAATCTTTTTTCCAGAAACCGGAATAAATCATGAAATATTATCGCCTTGAAAACTCTTTTTGTAAAGATATTTCCTTTTGTGCGTTCATTTCGTGAATATGACATTGTTGATAAGCCTTCTTCGAAAATTCTTTTTATATAGTTTTTGAAAAATAAAAAAATAATCTACAATAACTTTTTTAAGAGAAAGGTAGAAATTGTCTATTTTCAAAGGAATTGAAACAAAAAAAGGCTCAAATAACTCACTTGGAGTTCATAGAACCCAAAACGGGTATAACTTTGCTTTTTTCTCAGAGAATAAAAACACAAGACTAACCCTTTTAAATAAAAAAGAAAGATTAGAAATACCTCTAAATTTTTCAGATGATGATAAAATCTTTCATGTAGAAATTTTAAATCTCCCTAAAAACACTTTATATGCCTACAGAGTTGATGGAAATTTAAGACAAGATCCATATGCAAAATCTTTTGCATCTCCTAATGCTTGGGGAGAGACTCCAACTAAAGATACTTATATATTTGCAAAAGTAGAAAATGATAAAAAATTTGATTGGGAAAATATAAAAAACCCAAATATCAAATTTGATGATTTAATTATTTATGAGATGCATGTAAGAGGTTTTACAAATGACAAAACATCTAATGTAAAAAACCCTGGCACTTTTCTAGGGATCATAGAAAAAATCGATTATCTAAAAGAGCTCGGGGTAAATGCAATCGAACTTATGCCTATTTATGAATTTGATGAAACTTCTTATAACCGAGTAAACCCTGAAACAAAAAAACGGTTGTTTAACTACTGGGGATACTCTCCTATTTCTTTTTTTTCAATAATGAAAAGATATGGAAGTAAACAAGATTTTAAAACTTTGGTAAGAGAGCTTCATAAAACTGGAATCGAAGTTATTTTAGATGTTGTCTATAACCACATGCAAAATCCAATCAAAGATAAAAACTATTTTTTGTTAGATGAGAAAAATAACTATTTAAACTTTTCTGGATGTGGCAACACTTTTAATTGTAATAGTAAAGTAGGATCAAGGCTTATATTAGATAGTCTTATCTATTTTGCAAAGGAGTTTAAAGTAGATGGTTTTAGATTTGATTTAGCAGCTATTTTAACAAGATCTGATGGCAAGATTTTAGAAAAACCTAAAATTTTAGAGATGATAAAAAATGAAAAAAAACTCAAAAACATAAAACTCATTGCTGAGCCCTGGGACGCCGCAGGACTTCATAAGCTCGGCTTTTTTGAAAAGTTTAACTTTTTAGAATGGAATGATAAAACAAGAGATATTTTTAGAAAATTTATAAGAGGAGATAAAAATTTAGAAAAAGAGTTTTTAGAAACTGTAACCGGTAAAAACTCTCCTTTTAAAAACCAAAAAAGCTCTATAAATTATGTAACTTGCCACGATGGTTTTTCTCTATATGATTTGGTAAGTTATGAAAATAAACTAAACTTTTCTAATGCAGAAGAAAATAAAGATGGAAATTTTTATAATTTTAGCTCAAATAGTGGGATAGAAGGTAAAACCGATGATAAAAATATCGAAAATTTAAGAATTAGAAAAGCTAAAAATTTTATGTTAGCTCTGTTTTTATCAAATGGCACGCCCATGCTTTTAATGGGCGATGAATATCTACATACCAAAAATGGAAACAATAACACCTGGTGCCAAGACACTTCTCAAAACTATTTTTTATGGAATAGAGAAAAAAAGCTTTTTGAGTTCATAAAAAATTTAATAAAATTTAGAAAAGAGAATCAAAAAATTTTATCTTTAAATTTTAAAAATTTATCCCTTGAAAAAGATGTAGAGATAAAAGATAGGTTTTTGAAAATCAAACTAAATGATTTTATAGTTATCTTTAACTCAAATGATAAAGATACGACCCTAAATTTAGATAAAGGAAAATATAAAATTTTGATCGATACATCTGATAGTAAAAACGATCTAATCGAAGGTAAAATTTCTATAAAATCTTTTTCTTCTTTAGTTTTAAAAAAACAAGACTAGCCAAGAATAAAAAAATTTTGCTAAAATCAAGTTAATATTATTTTATTTTTTTTGGGGGAAAAATGATTAAATATTTAGCATTAGCTATTTTTTCAATGTTCGTTTTTTCATCTTGTTCAAATAACCAAGGTGATAATAATGTTTCACGTTTTTATGATGATGGAAGAGCAAGGCCTGTTGTGGCGATTAGCTCTGTGATTGATTCGACAACATATGATCTTCCTTGGAGTTTATCAGAAGAAATTACATACTTGATAAAAAGCCATCTTTCAAATAATAAAAATCTATTTTTATCATCAACAGAAGTAATGGATGAGAGTTTAACAAATACAGACAATCCTTTTGATATAAATATTGCTTGGATGAAAGATAGATTTGATAATAGTGAGTTTTTAGTGTTTTTAGAACTTTTAAATCACAATGAGCTCAAAAAAGATCAAATCTCAAATCTCGAAATGTCAATGAGAATAAGAATCATTGATGTTCGAGCAAAAGAACCAAAAGTTATTTTGCAAGAGTGTATTGATGATAACTACTACATAGCAAAAGGGTCAATTAGAGCGGATTACCAAAATACAATTTGGGGATCTCAAGAGTATGCAAATTCAAGAATGGGTTTAGCTCATAAACAACTTGCAAAAGAAATCTCTGATAGGATTTCGGATTATATAGCGCTTTCAAAGAGTAGATAATGGACGCTCTTGGGCAAAGTCCTCTACTAGATGAAATTAAAAGTGCAATATTTTTTTTTCTAGTTGCTTTAGCTACTAGCTTTATTGCTTATCTCAAAGGATTTTATAAGCTAGAAAAGTCCGAGAAAATAAATTTACCTACTTCTTATGCTCTATCTGTTTTTTTTATCTATGCACTTTTTTATATAGGTTTAGGATCACTAATTGTGAAATTCTTAAAAGGCTATATAACAAAAGAAAATTCTGTTGGCATTAGTGTTTTTTTTACTATATCAATTAGTTTAGTAACTCTATTTGTTTTATATATTTTTTGTTTAAAAAAAAGAAAAGAGATTACTTTTCCAATTATAAAAACATTTGGTGAAAATTCAAAAAGCCTTAAGTATGACATGGCCTTTGGATCGCTTTCTTGGATAGTTGCATTTCCAATCGTTACTTTTTTTTCATCTATTTTTGATATTTTTACATTTGTAATTTTTAAGGTTCAAAAGATCCCAGATCAAGTAGCTATTTATTTTTTAAAATCTACACTCTCAAATCCTTTTTATTTTATCTTAGCAATGATAACCATCGTTATTTTAGCGCCTATATTAGAAGAGTTTTTTTTCAGAGGCATTTTACAAAATTTTTTTAAAAAATTTTTAAATAGATGGATTTCAATAATTTTTACTAGCTCAATATTTGCAATCATACATTTTTCCTACATACAAAAGCTTGGCAATATAACCATCGTAGGATCGATATTTATCTTTAGCCTTTTTTTAGGATTTATATATGAAAAACAAAAATCATTAATCTCTCCTATTTTTTTGCATGCAACATTTAATGCAATAAATGTTTTAAATCTAATCTTTATAAAAGGGGTATAGATGAGACCAAAAATTGAAGCATTTGGATTAACAGATATTGGTCATATAAGAAAAAAAAATGAAGATGTTTTTAAAATTTTAGAGGATTCTTTTTTATTTTCTGTTGCAGATGGCATGGGAGGGCACAGAGCTGGAGATATTGCAGCAATGAGCGCGACTACCCACATAAATAATTTGCTTGCTAAAACTCTTCTTTCAAATGTCTCAATTGATCAAATTATAAATCATATAAATCTAGCGATTAGAGAAGCTAATTTCAGGGTCTATAACTTATCTAGGTCCAACAAAGATTTTTATGGAATGGGGACAACTCTTTGTTTTTTATATTTGCATTCAACTCATGCAATTTTTGCACATGTAGGAGATAGTCGTATTTATCACTATCAAAAAAATAATTTTATTCAGTTAACAAAAGATCACTCTTTAATCAATAAACTAAAAGATCAAAATAAAGATTTTGATAAAAAAACTTGTAAAAACGTAATTACAAAAGCTATCGGCACCTATCCAAAAATAGAGCCAAGCATCGATACAATTCCATTTGAGATAGGTGATATTTTTTTAATGACAACAGATGGTCTTACAGACTACATTTCAAATGATCACATAAAAAAATTAATTGAATTTAGCAAAACTCCTAAAATCTTATGTGAAAACCTCATAAAAGAAGCGAAAAATAATGGCAGTAGTGATAATATTACAGTTTTAGCTGTAAAAATCATTGAATAATGCAACAAAATAAGCATCAAAAAATATATTTAGATAATAATGCTACTACCTTAATTGATACTGAGGTATTAAATAAGGTAAATAGCCTTGACTTCCCTGCTAATCCCTCTAGCGCTCATTTCTTTGGTAAAAAAGCAAAAGAGATGCTAGAAGATGCTAGGGAAGAAATAGCCTCATATCTAAAAGTCAAAGCTAAATGTTTAGTATTTACATCAGGTGGCACTGAAAGCTCAAACATAGGTATTAGATCATTACTTGAAAACCCATCTTCCCTGCAAGAAAAAGGTCATATTATTGCAAGCGACATTGATCACTCATGTGTTTATAAGACACTAAAATACTTAAAAGAAAAGGGCTTTGAAATCACTTACGTTAAAGCAGGAAAATATGGCGCTATAAAACCTGATCAAATTCTTCCTCTAATCAAAGAAAACACAAAGCTTATTGCAATATCAGCTGTTAATTCTGAAACTGGCGTAAAAACAGATATTGAAAAAATAGCTAAAATAGCTGAAGAAAAAAACATTTATCTTTTTGTAGATGCTGTAGCGCTTCTTGGTAAAGAAGAGTTTGAGATACCCAAGGGAGTAACGTCTATGGGTTTTAGTTCTCATAAACTCCATGGGCCTCAAGGTACAGGGCTTTGTTATTTCAAAGAAGGAATAAAAATGTCTCCCCTATTTTTTGGTGGACCTCAAGAAAATGAGAAAAGAGCTGGCACTCAAAACTTATCAGGAATTTTAGGTTTTGCAAAAGCTATTGAGCTTTTAAAAGAGCATCTCCCAAAAGCAACTACTCATATGCTGAATTTAAGAGATCATTTTGAAACTTTTTTAAAAAACGAACTAAAAGATATTTATATAAATGGAGAAGGGCCTAGAGTCTGCAACACCTCTAATATCTCATTTAAAGGCGTAGATGCAGAGAGTTTATTGATTCTACTAGATAGAGAGGGTGTTTTAGCATCTCACGGCTCTGCATGCGCATCAGGGTCAATGGAGCTATCTAGAGTTTTATTAAATATGGGAATTGATCCTAAAGATGTCAGATCTTCTGTAAGATTTTCTGTTTGTAGAAATACAACAAAAGCAGAAATAGATAAAGCTTTAAAAATTATTATCTCAACTGTGAAAAAATTAAGAGAATAATTTTATTTTATTCATTAAATCAAAGATAAAATTATAATTTATAATATTAAAATAATTATTTACATTAGAGCTTTTTACCCCCAAGAAGAGATCTCAATATGTAAAATGTTTTTTTAACGTTTTCATAAAACAATAAACTCAAACGCGCTTAAATCATTTATTTTAAAGTACTTATACCATTTCTAAAAAACCTTAATCAAAAAAATATTTTACATGTATCATTATTGTTTTTCAAAAAAAGGAAAAACAATATGCAAGGTAGAAAAAATCAATATTTAAAATTTCTTGAAAAAG
>JAAKFE010000037.1 GCA_011065175.1 Candidatus Anoxychlamydiales bacterium | reverse complement strand
CAAATAAAAATATTTATGTCCTTTGGGCATTAAAAAAGAAAAAGCTATATCCCAAATATGAAATACTATCCCACCACCTGTTGGTCTTTTAGCTAAGTTTAAATCTCTTTTTTTTGTTTTTTTTAGATCGATAAATTTTTCGATATCAACAAAATATCCATAGGTAATACTATCTTTTTTCCAATCATAAAAATGAAGTATTGGCTGATCTTTTAGGTTCTCTAAAAGATCTTGATCCATTTGCATATTATTTTGAGCAGATTTTTTTTTAGTATCGATAATTTTGAGCATTTCACGCCTCTACATCTATATAAACTGTTTATTTACAATAACTTAAAAATTGTCACTTCTTTAAATGATAGATTTACAAAAAAATAAAATCCAGGTAAAATAATAAATAGAGCACAAAAAATAGGTAAATCCATGTTTGACAAATTTACTAATAGAGCAAAACAAGTAATAAAACTTGCAAAAAAAGAGTCTCAAAGACTGAATCACAACTACTTAGGAACCGAGCATGTTTTACTTGGCCTTTTAAAACTAGGTCAGGGAATCGCTGTTAACGTCCTTAGAAACATGAATTTGAGCTATGATGTAATTAGAAGCGAAATTGAAAAAATTGTAGGTTTTGGTCCCGAGTTGCAATCATATGCAGATCCGGCACTTACAGCAAAAGTAAAAAAAGTTTTTGAATTTGCAAACGAAGAAGCCTCTAATTTAAATCATAACTATGTTGGAACAGAACATTTATTACTTGCACTGCTTCGTCAAACAGATGGTGTCGCTGCTCAAGTATTAGAAAACATGGGAGTGGACCTAAAAGAGATAAGAAAAGAAATTTTAAAAGAATTAGAGACATTTAACCTACAACTTCCTCCTATGGGAACAAACTCATCATCTTCTAGCTCGTCAAAAGCTCAAGATCAAAAAGCAAATGATAAAATGCCAGCTTTGCGTGCTTATGGCCATGATCTAACTGAGCTTGCAAGAGAAGGCAAGATGGACCCTGTAATTGGCAGAAAAAAAGAGATCGAAAGACTTATTTTAATACTTTGTCGAAGAAGAAAAAACAACCCTGTTTTAATTGGTGAAGCTGGAGTTGGTAAAACAGCTATTGTGGAAGGTTTAGCTCATGCAATTATAAATGGCGATGTTCCAGATATTTTAAGAACGAAAAAATTAATATCTCTAGATTTGACTTTGATGATTGCTGGAACAAAATATCGTGGTCAATTTGAAGAAAGAATTAAAGCGGTCATGGATGAAATTAAAAGAAACGGAAACGTTTTACTTTTCATCGATGAACTACACACAATCGTTGGAGCTGGAGCAGCTGAAGGAGCTATAGATGCATCTAATATTTTAAAACCGATGCTATCTAGAGGAGAGATTCAATGTATTGGAGCTACAACTATTGATGAATATAGAAAATTTATTGAAAAAGATGCTGCTTTAGAGAGAAGGTTTCAAAAGATTCAAGTAGTACCGCCTTCTATTGATGAGAGCAAACTTATATTAGATGGGCTTAAATCTAAATATGAAGATCACCATAACTGTTCTTATACAGAAACTGCAATCCAGGCTGCCGTTGAGATGTCAGATAGATATATCTCCGGTAGATTTTTGCCTGATAAAGCTATAGATTTAATGGATGAAGCTGGAGCAAAAGTTAGAATCTCAACAATGCATCAACCCCCTGAAATCTTAAAATATGAAACAGAAATAGAAACTCTACGAGTTGCAAAAGAAGAAGCGATAGGAAAACAAGAGTATGAAAAAGCTGCAAAACTAAGAGATTCAGAAAAAAAACTAAGAGCAAAACTTCAAACAATAAAACTAGAAAGAGAGCAATCAAAAGAAGAGCATAAAGCAATTGTTGATGAAGAAGAAGTCGCTCAAATCGTAGCTAAACAAACAGGTATACCGTTATCGAGACTCAATCAATCAGAGCTGCAAAAAATCGTTAATATGGAAAACATTCTTTTTAACGATATAGTTGGTCAAGAAGATGCTGTTAGAAATGTTTGTAAGGCTATAAAAAGATCTAGAGCTGACATCAAAGACCCAAATAGACCAATTGGTTCATTTTTATTTTTAGGACCAACAGGCGTTGGAAAAACTCATTTAGCTCGTCTTCTAGCTATTCATCTATTTGGTGGAGAAGAAGCACTTATTCAAGTTGATATGTCTGAGTACATGGAAAAATTCGCAGCTTCTCGAATAACTGGCGCACCTCCTGGATATGTAGGACATGAAGAAGGAGGACAGTTAACAGAAAAAGTAAGACAAAGACCATATTGTGTAGTTTTATTTGATGAAGTTGAAAAAGCTCATACAGATGTTATGAACCTTTTGCTTCAAATCATGGAAGAGGGAAAAATCACTGATTCCATGGGAAGGAAAATAGATTTTAAAAATACAATTATCATAATGACTTCGAATTTAGGGGCTGATTTAATTAAAAACTCAACACTTGGCTTTGGAGCTAAAGATAATATTTTAGATTACAACTCTATGCAAAGTAAAATGCAAGGAGCTGTAAAAAAACATTTCAAGCCAGAGTTTTTAAACAGATTAGATAATTGTATTATCTTTAAAACTTTAGATAAAAAATCTCTGAAAGGAGTAGTGGTTCTTGAATTTAAAAAACTTCAAGATAGATTAAATAAAAAAGGTATTTCAATTTCTTTAGATGAAAAAGCTAAAGAATTTTTAGTTGAAAAAGGCTATCAACCAGAGATGGGAGCAAGACCTCTTAAAAGAAAAATTGAGCAATATCTAGAAGATCCTTTGGCAGAAAAACTTTTATTAAATCCTGATAAAAAAGTAGATTATAAAATCTCAGCTGATAAAGAAAACATCACTTTTAAAGAAGAAGAAAAACAAAAAGATGGTGATAAAGATTTAGCAAAAGCTGATTCTAATTAATCATTATCTGCTTATTTTCAGCTTTTAAATATCCAAAAGTCTTTTAATTTTTTTCGCAATTTTTTGACTTCCAATAGCTTATGTCTTTTTTCATTCCATTTACTTATATAAGTATTTACTTATTTACTTACATATGATACAATAAAAAGCAAAAAGGGAGAATAAAATGGCAAGTAAAACAATACGTATGTCGATAGACGTTCCAATAACTGATCATAAGCGTATTAAAGCTCTAGCAACAGTAGAAGGAGTTACAATTAAAGAATTTGTAACAGAATGTGTTCATGAAAAAATATATCCTGAAAATATTCCCAATAGTAAAACTAAAAAAGCTATCGAAGATATAAGAAAAAAACGTAATCTTAAAAAAGCAAAAAATGTAAATGAATTATTCAAAGATTTAGGCATTTAAATGCTAGAAATTATTTATACATCAAGTTTTAAGCGGGATGTAAAAAAGATGAAAAAAAGAAGAAAGAATATAAAAAAACTTCATGTATTATTATCTCTTTTAATAGCTGAAAAATCATTACCATCAAAATATTCTAATCACAAATTGACCGGAGATTATAGAGATTTTTGGGAATGCCATATAGAGCCTGATTGGCTTTTAATTTATCGGAAAGATAAGCACTATTTAGAATTAGCAAAAACAGGATCTCATTCAGATCTTTTTTAAACCTAACTTTAAT
The DNA here is from genome assembly GCA_011065175.1 of Candidatus Anoxychlamydiales bacterium. GTDB lineage: Bacteria > Chlamydiota > Chlamydiia > Chlamydiales > SM23-39 > JAAKFX01. The sequence continues at coordinate 10,629 of JAAKFE010000037.1, read as the reverse complement.
TACATTTTTGTATTAATCATTTATTTGATCAAGCAAAAGTAGACAACGCCTACTTTTGCTAAGATTCTAAAAAAATACTTTAAAAATATTTATAAATAAAAATCTAACAGAAAAGTTTATTTAGAATCCAAGACCAAGATTCAATTCAAATGAAGGTTTATAAACATCTCCTTTTGAATTAAAAGCAAGAGGTGTTGGCATACTAGCTCCAAGCTGAATTGAGCTTTGAAGTTTTTTGCCAAGGCTATAGTTATAGCCAATAGATGCATTAGCAGCTAGGCCTGAATATTCTTTTCAGCAATTCCCGAAAGCTTTTAATTTAAATATTCTCACCTAATACTAATTTTAAAAATTTTTAAATTATGTCTTTTTAATTTTATCTATCATTAAAGTTGTTTTTTTATTTGAAATTAACTTTTCAAGCTCATTTTGCTCCACTAGGGATTTTTTTGATTTTCAAAAATATTTACGAAAAGAAAATTAAAAAAAGCATTTTTTTCATAGAGCGCAAAAATCTTTCGGGAATTGCTGTATTCTTTTACTCTTTCAAAAAAAGAATAATCATCTTCATCTTTTTTCTCTTGCTCTACTATCATTCCAAATAAACTAGCTCCTAGACCAAAATAAGCATTGTGTTTATTTGATGGTTTATTATCTTGCAAAAATGCTAAATATTGCACTTTTGGAAGAGTATATGATAAAGCTTCTTGAGAGTCTTTATCTGATTTAAAACCTGATGCAGAAATATCTACACCTTGTCTGTTTTCTCTATACTGCCAACCAGCAGTAATACCTGGAAGAATTTCATAAGACTCATCAACTCTCATAGCAGATGTTCCAAATCTTACATAGGTTGTTTTTGTAGAGTTATCTTTTTTAAAATAGTTTTCTTTTTCATCTTGAGCGTAAGCAGAAGATGTTATCAAAAGACCAATTATTATTTTCATTACATTTTTCATAGTTTCACCTTTTGGGTTAATAAGCAAAACCAATAATCATATGAAGGTAATTTAAATTAAATCAACAGTTTTCAATATTAAAAATATAATTAATGTTATATTTAATAATTTATCTTTATGTTTTTATAAAAATAAAAAACTAAAACATAAGAACTTATAGATCTAACATATAAGTTAAAATTCAAGAGCTGAAAAAAAACAAAAAGGCATCAAAAAATAAAATTATTTGATCTTTTCTAGCCCTGGAACGCTAAGTTTTGTCTCCCAATCTTTTATAAAATTTAAAAGATGAGCTTTTCCGGGGTGTTCATGAATAAACTCAAGTGTTGTTTCATTTCTTGTAAGATGCGCTATTTTAGCAAGTAGATGTAGATGTCTTTTATCATCGCAGGCAAACAAGAAAAAGAGCGTTTTTACTTTCTCTCCATCTAATGAGCCATATTCTATTGGTTTGTCTAAATAAACAACATTTACAACATCATAAGGCAGAGGAAGTAAAAAATCTCTAGTATGAGGAACTGCAACACCATGATTTAAAGCTGTAGGCATTAATTTTTCTCTATCTAATAAAAGATCAGTTAAGACATTTGCATCTAAAGATAGATTTTTAGCTATAATTTTAACACAAGCTTTTATTACATCTTCTTTAGTTTCGCCATGGATATTATTTATAACCATTCCTTTATATATTGCTCTAAATAAAGAATAAGCTTGGGTTCCAATTTTTTTAGCGACTAACTTTTTTGCTTTCTCGCTTTTAAGATTAATAATATTTTCTTTTTTTTCATCTTGAATTTTTTCTTTTTGTATTTTTGATCTCATTACCCAATTTTCTATTTCAGATCTTGAAAATCTAATTTGATGTCCTAATTTATAACCTGGAATTTTACCATCTTGAAGCCATCTTCTAATTGTTGTCTCTGATACATTTAAAAGTTCAGATACATCTTTAATTGTTAAGTCCATTTTTATACCTTTTATGGCAAGAAGACCCTTTCCTTTAGGGAAGGGATGAATTGCCCTGTTAAAAAAATGCTGGCTTTAATGCTTTTAAAGCCTCCGCCAGCTAGAGCAATCCACTTCGGGGTTGTTAGAAAGAGTTTTTAAACCTGACACACTGAGAGTTTCCTCTCTGTTTAATGACAGATCACAGTTGCTACGGACTAGTGGAGTATCCGTAGGTGTGTATGTATCTCTTCTGACTAACTTCTGCATAAAATTGCCCCCTAATCAACCAGTTGCCCTTGATCCTCACGGTTCAAGCCCCTTTCTTTAGGAAGGGGTGATTGACGCCTTTTTACTTACTTCAGTATAATTTAAATATCACAAAAATTAAAAAAATTGAAGGTTTTTTTTAAAAAAAAGAAAAAAATTAAAATTGATTGAAATATTTTTTGATCTGTTGTTTAGAAGTAGCTGTTAAAATATTCCTTCTTAAAAAATCATTTTTTATTGCAATTGTAAGTTTTGATAAAAGTTTTAGATATTCATTTTGTCTATAATCGGGTCCACCAATCATAAAAATTACTCTAACAGGCAAATTATCTATTGAGCTCCAATTTATTTTAGCTTCTTTTTGAATACCCAAAGCTATAAAAAAATCATCAAATGTCTCTAATTTAGCATGAGGAATAGCAACTCCCATTCCGATTCCTGTTGAGACTATCTTTTCTCTTTCGATAATTTTTTTATAAAATTCTTGCTTTTCTTTTACTATTTTTGATTTTTCTAATAAATCGATTAACTCTAAAATAGCATCGTTTCTAGTTTTAGCTTTTAAAAACGTAATATTATTAATATCTAAATAATCCGAAATTTTTATTTCCGATTTTCTTTTAAAACGATTCAAAAAATCAACAAAGCTCTTAGCTTTTTTAATGCGTCCCAGTATGGCCAAAGCCGCCCTCCCCTCGAGTTGATAGAGATAATTTTTCAACTTTAATAAATTCAGCCTGATATATTGGAGCTACTATCATTTGTCCAATTCTCATTTTCGGAGTAATTTCAAAAATCTCATTTGAATGATTTATCAAAATAACTTTAATTTCTCCCCTATAATCTTGATCGATGGTACCAGGGGTGTTTAAAACTGTAACTTTATGTTTTAGAGCAAGAGAACTTCTTGGTCTAATCTGCACTTCATATCCTTTTGGAATCTCTAAAAATATACCTGTTGGCACTAATATACTCTCATGAGGCGCTAGATCGATATTATCTAAAATATCAGCTTTTAAATCGGCTCCTGCAGCATCTTTTGTTGCATAAGCAGGAATGAGATCATCTCTGTCATCTTTTGTGATTATTTTGATTGGAACTTTATTCATTTACTTTTTTTTTATTACTTTATCTTCTTTTTTAGTATCAACCATTTTCAAAAGCTGTTTCAATTTAACTTTTTGTTTGCCATTGGTTATATATTTTGGATTATTCATAAAAAAATCAATAAAAAAAGAAATTTTTTTCTTTAATTCACTTCTTTTTACAATTAAATCAACCATTCCTCTTTCTAATAAAACTTCAGATTTTTGAGCACCATCCGGAAGTTTTTGATTAATTGTTTGTTCAACAACTCTAGGCCCTGCAAAAGCAATTAAAGCTTTAGGCTCTGCGATCATTATATCACCGAGCGATGCAAAAGATGCTGTAACTCCACCTGTTGTGGGATTTGTTAAAACTGAAATATATAAAAGCTTCTCATCATGTAGTCTTGTTAAAGCTGCAGCTGTTTTAGCCATCTGCATTAAAGATAAAATAGACTCTTGCATTCTAGCTCCACCCGATGCAGATACAATAATCAGAGGCAATTTCTTTTCAATAGCATGTTCTATTAAAAGAGTAATTTTTTCTCCAACAACCGATCCCATAGATCCTGCCATAAAATTAAAATCTAAAATACCGATAGCAACTTGTTTGTCATTTATTTTACCAACACCTACTACAATAGCTTCATTATTTTTTGACTTTTCTTGAGCATCTTTTAGTCTTTTTGAATATTTTTGAGTATCGACAAATTTCAAGGTATCTTTTGGCAATATATCTGTATACATTGGAGTAAAAGAATTTTGATCTAAAAGAAGATTTATTCTTTGATTCACAGATAATCTATAGTGGTAATCACACTTTGGACAACAATTTATATTATCCTTTAGCTCATTTGCATGAATCATATCCAAGCAATTTGAGCATTTAATCCACCCGCTATAGCTATCCTTCTTTTTACTCTCTACCTTAATTTTAGGTTTTGATCTTGAAAAAAGTCCCATAGTCCACTTCTTTTAATTTTAGTACTATTTTACCTAATTACATTAAATAGAACAAGATTATTATTATTATTCAATATATTTACAATCAAACACTTAAGTAAAAATTGTAAATAAAAAATTTAAATTTTCGCTATCAAGTAATAACTTTTTTATAACGATTCTCGATTTCATCCCAATTCAAAATTTTCCAAATTTCTTTTATATACTCTTTTCTAACATTTTTATACTTCAAATAATAGGCATGCTCCCAGACATCTATACAAAAAATTGGAAAAATTCCTCTAGCGCTGAGTAGATCGTGATTTTGACAAGTCTGTATTATTAAACTTTTGTTTTGTCTACTAAATCCAAGCCATCCCCAACCAGATCCTTGAACAGCTGTAGATTTACTATTTAAAAGTTCTTGAAAATTTTCAAACGAACCAAAGTCACTTTCGATAGCTTTATAGATAAAATAATCTTTTTTTAAGTCTCCTCCACCATCTTTAATAGGGGCTAAAATTTGCCAAAAAATTGAATGGTTGATATGGCCTCCCCCATTAAATTTTATAACACTTTGAAGCTCTACCATTTTTTCAGCGTCTTTTTTCTTTTCAGCATCATGGTATTTTTCTAAGGATTCATTTAATTTAGTAACATATGTTCTATGATGCTTATTATGATGAATCTCGAGCATTTCTTTTGTAATTATTGGCTCTAGAGCATTGTAATCATACTTTAAATCGGGCAGTTGATAATTAGACATTTTTCGCTCCTTTTTTTATGGATATTTATCTAGAAAAACATGTTTAAAAATTTTATCCTTTTATGGCAAGAAGACCCTTTCCTTTAGGGAAGGGATGAATTGCCCTGTTAAAAAAATGCTGGCTTTAATGCTTTTAAAGCCTCCGCCAGCTAGAGTAATCCACTTCGGGGTTGTTAGAAAGAGTTTTTAAACCTGACACACTTGAGAGTTTCCTCTCTGTTTAATGACAGATCACAGTTGCTACGGACTAGTGGAGTATCCGTAGGTGTGTATGTATCTCTTCTGACTAACTTCTGCATAAAATTGCCCCCTAATCAACCAGCTGCCCTTGATCCTCACGGTTCAAGCCCCTTTCTTTAGGAAGGGGTGATTGACACAAGTTTTTTCATATTTAAGCATTTATAGCGAAGCTTTCATTTTAAAGATATAAATATTTCAGTCTATTAATTTTGAAGTTATACAATGCCCAAAGCCCAAAAATTCCTAATGGGACAGCTCATTTTTTTTTCTAGCTAGAGAAAAATAAAGCGTTTTGTATTTTCAAACCTTTTAACTTTGTTTTGATGCATCAACTAAAGCTTTTTTTAATAGTTGAGCTTTTGGATATTCTAAAGTCCATTCTTTAAAGTATATACATGTTTTGAAAAAACTAAATGATACTAATAAAATATTTGCAAGTTTAACCGTTACATGAAATGGCCATGTATATTTCAACAAAAAAACACTAGCTAAAGTTAAAGCCAAAAAACCTAATACTTTCAATACGATATTTAAGCATTTTGCACTTTGCAGTTTAAAACCTGCTTCTAAACGCGATTTAGGAATTTCGCTCGGACTTACACTAGATTCTCTTGATGCTGGTATAGCCATATTAACCTCTTTTTTAGGCCTAAATTGTACTAATACAAAAATAAATTGTCAAACTAAATTAGTCCAAAAAGGACATTTTAACTTTGATCTGACATTTTCTTCATATCTAAATATTTTGGATCTATTTCTTTTCTTCCATTTCTTGAAGCTTGCTAGCAATTGAATTCTCTTGATTTTTTTTCAAAAGTTTTATTAATCCTTCGAATTCCTCCGAACTAGGAACATATCGAATTCCCACTTTTTCTAAAGCAGCTTCTAAGGCCTTTTTTCTCGAAGAAGGCGTTGGGTGAAAAGTTGGAATAGTTAATAATTCCTTTTCAGCGTATACCATCCTAAGACCGCCTTTTAATTCATCTATAGTTGAATTATTGATAGCAAAATTGTCTGCTTTTCGCTCAAAGAAAGTAGCTACGAAAATGGCAACTCTCTTTTCAAATACATATTTTAGGATTCTATAAGAAATAACAGCAGGAATGAAGGAAAGCCCACAATAATGACGCAAGAAAAACACACTAGAAATGGAAAAAATAGGATTAAGCAGGGCTGCTTTTATTGAATCATTACCTTTAACATGGCTAATTTCATGTTTGAAAAGAAACTTAAAAGCTTCTTCATCTGTATCCAACAAATTTGATAGGACGATAATCTTATTCTCATTAAAAGTGGTCTTAGTTCCCATGATATGTCCTGTCCACATTTGACAGATTTTTAAGTTAGCATCTAAATTATTTTCTTTAAGGAATTTATCAAATATTTTAATCACACGTCTATTAAATTCTTCATCAAAATCTTCTGATTTTGAAACAGGTTTAAAAAGTGAAGAAATAAATCCTTTTACTTTCGCAATAGGGTTGCTCCATAAATATACAGACCCCAAAGCACTTAATCCGCTTGAAATCATACTAGACATATTTTATTATCCTTTTAAATTAATAATTATATAAATTATATCACAATCAATAATTATTGTATAAATTTTAATACAATTAATAAATTAACTTCAGCTTTTTTGATATAAAACAAAATTAGCAGAGCATTGTTACATAAGTCTCTAAACAACAGCTATGTTGCTCATATTATTTTATTCAGCTTGAGAGACCTCTGTAATTAAAGTAAAATTTTTAATTTACATAATTACTTAAACAAACTTACGTTATTTTATAGCATCTAATCTAATTATCTTTTCATGCTATAACAACCATTCAATGCAAACGCTAATTATAAAAATATTTTTAAAAATAAAGAGCTAATAAAATGGCAACACAAAGAGCAAGCTCAGATTCTCATATTATAAAGGTCCCAGCTTCTCATCTAACTGATGTTTCTACTCAAACCGATATTGTAGAGAAAAAAACGACGATATAAAAATTTATAAAATAAAAGAAGTTTTAGCTTTAACCTTATTTACATATGTAGCTACATCAGCTGTATTTTATTCAATTGGAAATGAATCTCCCCTATCAAATGCTTTTGTTCCAACAACTGGATATTTAATATCTACTCTTGGAAAAAAAGAGGGGCTTAACTTAGCTCAAAAAGCAAAAAGCTCCATTCAAAACTGTTTTTCTAAAAAATAGCAAAAACCCAAGAAAATACTCCAACAGCTCAAAATCTATAATTCTAATTTTTTCTATTCTTAAGGATCATCTTTTGTAGAAAGCAGCCTCGCTCCATCAATAGTTTTTATACTCCCATCGAAAGAATTCCATAATATATGAATAAATTTCGCTTCATCATCAATTGTAATATCTGGCAAAGTAAACATCGCTTCTGGAGTGTCTGTTAATTTTATTTTAGAATCAAAACTAATCCCAAAATTTGAAGAACTTCGAAATTGAATATTATAATCTAAATCTAACCAAACTATAAAAACAAACTGACCAGTAGTATCTGTTAAAATTTTAGGATTTTCTCCCTTTTCATTAAGATTAATAGTTGAAAAACCTTCTCCATGATCTGAAGAAACTCTTATTTGAATATTTTGATTTTCATCATTCCAGAGTGTGTAAACATATTGACCTGTAGCGTTTGTTGTTAAATCAATTGTTAAAGCACCCAAAGAAGAAAATTCTAAAGAAGAATACCATTTTGCACCAAAATCTGATGCACTAAACTTTAAATTATTTGCTTCATCTTGCCAAATAGCATACACATATTTTGCATCTGAGCTTGCAACTATTTTTGGTCTCATACCAGTTTTATCTAAGATGATTGGTTTATCAAAAGTATTTCCAAAATCAGTTGAGCCTCTTACTTGAACAGAATCATCATCGAAACTAACAAAAACATTTTTGCCGCTACTGTCAGTTATTATGTTAGGCTTTCCTCCAGAAGGCGTTATTTCTATGATATCTGTCCATCGAGTTCCATAGCTTGAAGAAGCTCTCATACGAACATTGTAATAATTATTAACCCAAATAGCATAAACATATTTACCAGAGCTATCTGATATAATGTTTGGTTCTTGGATTATAGATTCTTCTTCATAAGAATCTAACTCTATTGGATCAATAAAACTTTTGCCAGAATCTGAAGATACACTAGAGAATAATTTTTCATTCTCTACCCAGATTGCATAAACATATTTGCCTGTGCTATTTGTTGAAATTGTAGATGAAAAAACTCCAGATGACCCAAGCTGAGCAGGAGAAGAAAAGTTAAGTCCATAATCTGTTGATCTTTTAATATTCAACTTTTGGAAAGAATAAGCAAAGTAAACATGTTTACCGGTGCCATCAGATATCATTTTAGAACAATTGCCTGATTTTGAAAGCTCTTTTACAGGAATGTCCCAAAACTCTTCTGCAAAAACTTTTTCATTAGAAAACATAAAAAATATTAAAACTGACAGAGCCAAAAAATATTTAATGTTTAATTTCATATTAGAAAATCCTAACCTTTGTTAAAAAAGTTAGAAATTTAATCTAAAAATACCTTTTTAAGCAATTTTATTTTTTTATTTTTTATTTTAAAATGTCGATTGCTTCTTCAACTACATCGACAGGAAAAATATTTATTTTTTCTTTTAAAGAAGAAGTAATCTCTTTTAGATTTTGTTTTGGAAGCAAAATATTTTCAAATCCCATATTAATAGCTTCTTTTATGCGAGATTCTATTCTGGTAACAGCTCTTATCTCTCCAGACAAACCAACCTCGCCGATAACTACAGTATTCGAAGATAAATTTCTATTAGAAAAAGAAGAAGCAATTGCAAGTAAAATAGCTAAATCGATTGCAGGTTCTTTTATTTTTATGCCCCCTGCTATTGATACAAAAACATCCATATCTTTGATTTGAAAACGAATCTTTTTTTCTAAAACAGCTAAAAGTATAGACAGCCTATTTTGATCAAGACCAGAGCATTTTCTAGTTGGGTTTGAAAAGCCAGATGATGCAACTAAAGCTTGCACTTCTATTAAAATAGATCTGATGCCTTCTATGGCTGATGCAATGACGGATCCAGGTAGATTTTTTGTCCTTTTCTCTAAAAAGATTTGAGATGGATTTTTAATTTCATTTAAGCCTTTTTCATTCATTTGAAAAATCGCTATATCATCTGTTGGCCCAAACCTGTTTTTTACAGATCTAAGTAGTCTAAATCCATTTTGTTTTTCACCTTCAAAATCTAAAACGACATCGACTATATGCTCTAAAACTCTAGGGCCTGCAATATCTCCTGTTTTTGTAACATGACCAATTAAAAATGTGGTTATACCGTAACCTTTAGCTATATGCATGAATTCCATTGCAAGTTCTCTTACCTGAACAACAGATCCAGGAGATGATGATATCTCTTGTTTGTATAAGATTTGAATAGAATCTACGATTAAAATATCGGGTTTTAGCTGATCTATTTGCAGTTTTATAGAAGAAAAATTTGTCTCTGAATAGATAAATATATTATCACTTGTAGCATTAATTCTACTTGCTCTTATGGTTGTTTGCTCTAAGGATTCTTCACCAGAAATATAAAGAACTTTTAAATTTTTTAAAGCAAAGATATTTGAGAGCTGAAGCAAAAGAGTTGATTTTCCAATTCCAGGATTGCCGCCTATTAAAACTAAAGAACCTTGAACAATACCCCCACCGAAAAGTCTGTCTAAATGAGTGAAATTTGTTTGTAATCTTTTAAAAGATGAGATTTTTACATCTTTTAATCTAATTGGCCTTGAATCATTTTTTTTAGCTTCAAATCTTTTTGCTTTTTCATTTATTTGAATTTTTTCAAAAAATGAGTTCCAAGAAGAGCAACTTAAACAACTTCCTGACCATTTGCTTTGAGTAAACCCACAAGATGAGCATTCCCAAATACTTTTACATTTATCTTTAGCCATTTTCATCCTCAAAACTTTTAAGATTTAAAGCATTATATGCATTTTCAGCAGCTTCTATTTCAGCGAGTTTTTTTGAACTAGCTGAGCCATAACCTACTTTTTCATCATTTATAATAGCTACAATATCAAAAGTTTTTTGATGTTCCGGTCCACTTTCTTTCAAGACTCTATATTCAGGTGGCGTCAGATATTTTTTTTGTGAGTACTCTTGGAGTTTACCTTTATAATCGACTTCAGGAAATGAACACATATCTTCAAATATTTTAGAAAAATTATCTATTATGAACTCTGTGCAAATAAGAAAACCTTTATCTAAATAGATAGCGCCAATTAAAGCTTCAAAAGCATCTGCAAAAATTGTAGTTTTGCCTCTTATTGCTTCCTTTTCTCCCTTGCCCATCAAAACATATTCATCTAAAGCTAAAAGCTTATAATATTTTGCGCAAGACACCCCATCG
>JAAKFE010000036.1 GCA_011065175.1 Candidatus Anoxychlamydiales bacterium | reverse complement strand
CATTCCCATAAGAATCTCCTTTTATTTGTTAAAAAAAAATGTTTTATTAATTTATTAGATACCAAAATAGAATTGAAGTGTTTTTTTTGTTTTTTAAATTAAAAAAATAATTACTACTTTTAATAACTTAGAGATTTTTAAGGATTTCTTTTTTGAGAGTTTCTATTTTAAAAGATTTCCCAAAAGCATATTCATAAACCTTTTTTTGCTTATCTTTAAAATGTGAATTTTCATTTTTTTGAATAAAAGAAATGATGTTACTGCAATTATCTTTTTTGATTCTATGCCCGCAATGATGCAAAAAAAGGCTTGGCTCTGATTTTTTTCTTTCAAAAGGATCTAAAAAAAACATAGGTCTTTGAAAATATAAAAAATCGTAACCAATAGATGAAAAATCACCTAAATAGATGTCACAGTTGTTCAAAAGAGGATAAATTAGAGGAAATTCATCTAGCCAAAAAACATTTGAAGGCATTGTTTTAGGGAGAGCTTGATAAAATTCTACTGGATGTTTTTTTTCTAGATTTGGATGGGGCTTTATTATCAGATTAAAATCTTTAGAAATATCTCGAGTTAGGTTTTTTAAGATTTGAAAAAAGGAGCTAGAGTTTTCTAAATCTTTCCAAGTAGGGGCGTAAAGAATCGTTTTTTTATTTTTGTTAAGTTTTGAAAAGATTTTTTTATAAGCGATATCATCATAAAATTTTTTAAATTTTTTATAATATTCAAGACGAAAATTTCCGATAGTTAGATGTTTTTTTAATTTTTTATAAACATTTAGAGTTTTTAAAAGATCTTTCATGTGATCGCCATATAGTAAAACCATATCTTGCGTAGCGTAGGCTAACATATTGGCTTTGTTTATATGACCTTTATCGGAGTTGCCGTGAGGACAAAAAACAAGTTTTATATTTTTATTATAAAAATTCTCTATTAAAAATTTATCTTCTAAAAACCAGTAATTGCAAGAAATTAAGGTATCAAAATCTTTTGCTAAAAATTTAAAACTTAGATTTGTATTTAGATGAGATTTAACTTGAGGATAATAAGTTTTTAGAAGATTAAAACTTTTTTCATCTTCTACAAAAAGGGGGATATCTAAAATGTAGGCAAGTGGAGCTATATGATCTAATAGATGATAAGAAGTAGAAAAATTTACAGCGGCTATTTTTTTCATGTTTTTAAAAGGTTTTTTAACTTTTCTAGATCAGTAGTTTTTTTAAAAGTAGAGTCATAGAGGTTTTTTCTTTTTTGAATTAGATTTTCATTATTTAATGCGTGATGTGACAATTTGCTATTTTCAATAGTTTCAAAGATTTTTTTATCATCAATAACTGTTGCAATATCAAAAAGATCAGATGACAATTTCTTGTTTTGAGGTTTTAATAAAAACATAGCTTTATTAAACGATAAAAAGTCATATCCAATTGATGAAAAATCTCCAATATATATATCGATAAAATCTAAAAGAGGATAGATCAGGGGAAAGTTTTCTAAAAACAAGATATTTTTTTTACTATATTTTAGTTTCATTATTTCTATTGTTGTTTCATTTTGGACAATCAAGTTGTGGTGAATTTTTACGATCAGGTTATATTTAGATGGAAGTTTTGTTAATAAAACATCTATATACTTAAAAAAGGATGAAGATTTTTCTTTATCTTCCCAAGTTGGAGCATATAAAAGATTGAGATTTTTGTTAGAAAGCTTTTTTGAAAGTTTTTTTGATATTTCATTTTTTATAATTTTTTTGAAATGAGATTTAAATTTATTAAAATAATCTAATCTAAAATTTCCGATTTCAAAGATATTTTCGATTGTATGAAAAACTTTTTTTTCTTTTAAAATGTTTTTCATTTTCTTTCCATAAATTAAGACATTTTTCTCATGCATTAATCCTTCAAAAAATATGACAGTTTTTCCTTTATCTGAATTTCCATGAGGACACCAAAAAATATTAATTTCTTTATTTAAAATATCTTGATGAAAGCGAAATTCGGTATCGAACATATTTTTGGGGGTGCAAGCTAAGATATTGTCAAAATTTTTAACTACATAAAAATTTATCTCTTTATTTTCGATATATTTTACAGCAACTTTTGGGTAGTATTTTTTTATAAGACAGAAAATTTCTTCTACATTTGTGATTAATGGAATTTTCAAAAAATGACAAAGGGGAGATAGATGATCTATATAGTTTGGATTATCTCCATAAATTAAGGCTGCTGTTTTTTTTTTCATATTATAAAAATTTAGCTTTTTTACTATAATAGCTAATCTAATTAGAGATTGCTATATTTTGCTTATATTATATAGAGGCTAAAAAATAATGAAAAAACAATTAAATGTTTTACATCTAGAAGCATCCCCTGGTTGGGGAGGACAAGAGATGAGGATTTTAAAAGAATCGAGTGGCATGAAAAAACTGGGATTTAGAATAATTATTGGAGTTGAAAAAAAAGGAGGCCTTATTGAAAAAGCTAAAAAGGAAAAATTTTTAACATATGAGATTAGATTTAAAAAAATATTTTGGATTTTTTCTTTTTTCAAACTTTTATACATAATGAAAAAACACAAAATTGATATTTTAAATACTCATTCATCATCTGATGCTTGGTTAGGTGGCATTGTAGCTAAGTTTTTAAAAATACCGATTATTAGAACTCGGCATTTATCTACTCCGATTAAAAAAGGATTAAATAGTAAGCTTTTATATGGGTATTTAGCTGATTTTGTTGTTACTACTTGCAAAGATGCTGCTGATAAAATAATTAAACAGACAAAAAAAGATCCTAAAAAATGTAGATCTATTCCAACGGGTGTAAATTTTGAAAAAATTAAAGTAGATCCTCAAGATAGTATAAAATTTAAAAAAGATTTTAATATAAAAGAAAGTGATTTTTTAGTAGGAACTGCATGTTTTATGAGATCTTGGAAAGGAATAGATGATTTTTTGAAAGCTGCTAAAATATTAGAAAATGAAAAAAACATAAAATTTTTAATTATTGGGGGAGGGCATAAAGATTCATATATAAAGATGGCAAAAGATATGAATTTAAAAAACGTGATATTTACTGATCATTTAGAAAACCCATTTCCTGCTATTAATGCTTTAGATATTTTTGCTTTGCTTAGTACTGCCCATGAAGGAGTTTCTCAAGCATCTTTGCAAGCAATATTTCTACAAAAGCCAATAATTGCGACTAAAACTGGTGGTTTAAAAGAGGTATGTATAGATAAAAAAACAGGGATTCAAGTTCCCATTTTTTCTTCAAAAAAAGTTGCAGAGGCTATCATAAAGCTTCAAAAAGATGATAAATTAAGAAAAGAGTTAGCCAAAAATGCTAAAGAATTAGCTTTAAAGTTTTCTCAAGATAATATGATAATTGAAATGAAAAAAGTATATGAATCGATACTATAAAAAATACTTAAAACAGTTTTTTAAAAAGTTAAAAAAATATTTATAGGATCTTTTTTGCATAAAAAAATTCTCAAAAATAATATCTATGATATAAGCTAGAATTTATTTATTAAATATTTAAAGGAGTTTATATGGCAAAAAAATCAATAAAGGAAGAAGAAGAGCCTAGGCTGAAGAAAATGCTACTTTGGATAATGGAGAAAAGAATCTATTTTTTCTCACTTTTAGCAAGCGTAGTTTTTCTAAATGTTATCGTATATAAACTAAAGCCTTTTATTAAGAAAAAAGCTATCAATAGCACAGAGCTAGTTGAAAAAGCTTACAAAAGCTTTGAAGAGTCTTCATATAGTGATAGAGAAAATTTATCTAAGCTCAAAGCTTATATAAAAAAATATCCAAGCTTAAAACCTAAATATGAGGGGCTTATTGTTCAAAATCTTTTGATTAATGAAAAGTTTTTAAAAGAAGATGAAAATTTAGCAAATAGCGCTTTAGATAGAACAAAAGATGAACTGCCTTTTTATTATGAGTTTGCGAAAGTGGCTCTTTTAATAAATAAAGAAGATTATGTAAAAGCTTTAGAGGTTTCAAAAGATTTAAAAGCTAGAATGCTAAACGATCTATCTTTTTTACAAAGCGAATCTCTTCCTGCTGGAGCTGTTTTATATTCATTTAATTTACTTAGAATCGCGCTTTTAGAAGCTAAACTAAATAATATGAAAGAAGAGATCATAGCATGGAAAGAATTAGAAGATTATTTGAAAATGGGATCTGAAAAAGATTTAAATGATAATATAAAAATTGCGGCTAAAGCTTTAAGACAGATATTTAATGAAAATGAGATAGAACTGAGAGATTATATCCTATATAGGAAAAATTCTCTCAGCTCAATTGAATCTTAAATATTTTCTATTCTTCTTTAGGCGGTTCTTCAGAATGCTTTTCATGCTCAGGCGGTTCTTCAGAGTGGTGTTCTTCTGAGTGGTGTTCTTCGAGTCCCTGAAGTTCTCTTGTTGTTGTATGAAATGAATATCCAGCTAAAAGACCAATTTCTGCAAATAAGATAAATGGAATAAATACAGCTAGAATAATTCTAACGATACCGATAATAATAATAGTTGTTTTTGGTGATTTAGCTTGAAATTTCAATAATTTTTTCAAAAATTTACCAACTTGCATAGGCAGGGCAATACCGACTATTGCTAAAAGGCCTGCAAAGATTAAACTCCAGATAGGTCCTGTAAAAAATCCAAAAATACTAGAAATAGTAGCAATAATAAGAGCTAAAATCAAAAATACTTCATTCGTATATTTACGAGCGAATTTTTCGATTTCCTCTACGGATACTCCTTCTTTAATTTTTTCTGTTACTTTTTTAGCCATATGTCTCCTATATTTTTGTGAGGTGCTTATAAATATTTCTGGCTACAGCGTTATAAAACATCTCTTCTTTTAATATTGATTAAAATATTTAATGCAATTTTTTGCAATATAATGATCTTTCTTTGTAATTTTTTCTCAAATCCTATAAAATAACGGGCTATTTAAAAAGAAAACCAAAAAAAAATGATTTCAGAGAAATTATTAAATAAGATTTTTATATATTTTATTATATTTATAGTGATTTTAGTTTCATTAATGTTTTTAATTTTTGTAAGACCTGCCAACCTAGAAAATGTTACCTACTCTCAAAGGCCAAAGAAAAAAGAAGTTTCTTTAGCGGTTGTATCAAGAGCACTTTTTTTAGAGCCTTTTAAGTTTGATGTTTCTATAGATTCACTAAAAGATGAGATAGAAGTTCAAATTGTTGAGAGAAGGCCAGATGTAAAATCTAAAGAAGAGAGATTAGAGATAAAATTAAAAAAAACTTCAAAAATAATAAAAATTATTGAAAATGAAAAATTTTACCTCTCTGTTGATAAAAATGGAAATTTTGAATTCTCTCAAACAAAAACGCCGTTAGCAATTTTTTTAAAAGTTATGGATAAAAAAAATGTAAAAGTTGTAATTGAAACGGATTTAATGGATTTTGTTAAAGGAGAGAAGGGCAAAACTAATTATTTTATCATAGAGTCAACGTATTTCATCTCTTCTAGTAAAGAGATAGAGAATAGAGATGATTTTAAACTTTTAGTATCTTCAAAATGGTTTTCTAAAGATGAACTCTATGGCTTTTATAATAAACAAAATAGGGCGGAAGCATCGGAGCGTTTAGAAATAGATGGAAAAATATTACATTTAAAATTAGGCGATATATTAATATTTAAAGATGGAATCTGGCAAAAGGCTAACTCTTATGAAAATACTCAAAGCTATATTATTGCAAAAATAAAATCTGTAGATAGCAAAATACTTGAAATTGAAGCATGGGATGAAGAAAGCAATAAATATATTTTTGCTTTACCGATTCAACAAAAGCAAGGGTTTTCTATAAGAACAGATCAGTTTGTATCTTCTGTCAGAAAAAGAACTATTACCCATATTAGCTGTCAAATAGAGAAACAAAGAGTGATTTTAAAAGAAAAGGATATCCTAATAAAAAAAGAGGGAAGATGGAGGCTTTTGAAAAAAGATATTGATTTTGATGAAATAAAAAATGAAGAGCTTTTTTATTTTGATAAGATTGAAAGGAAAAATAATAAAAACTTTTTCGTTGGATATTTATTTAATCCTATGAGAACGAATTTTCAAAAAATTGAGTCTCCTATTTTATCTATTGCAAATCAAAGGAATAATAAAAAAAGGATAATAAGATGATTAAAAAAACATGTATTTTTCTAATGCTAATAGCTTTTGGTGCAATAGCAAACGAAACATTTGAGCTTGAAAAAGAAGTAAAAAAGGTAAATGAAGAGCTTATAAATCTAAAAATCTTACTTAAAAATAAATTATATAGCGCAAATGAGCTTTATTCAAAAAAATCTAGTGAAGACAAATATTTAAATCTTATCTCAGAGGTTAAAGAAATCAGAAAAAAGATCAAAGAATTGGAAGGGAATTTTAGGAAAGATGCAATAGATAGTGCTATGAAAACAGATGAAGGTTATGCTTTTTGGGATCAAGCAGAGAGTTCTATCTCCCAGCTGATTATGGAATATGGATCTGGTGATTATCTATATGTAATACCTCCTGAGATTGCAAACCTAAAAATTAATCTATTTTCAACTATTCCAATACCCAAAGGTTCATGGAATGATCTACTTAGAATAATACTTACACAAAATGGAATAGGAATAAAAAAATTAAATCCTTATCTCAGGCAGCTTTACATTTTAAAACATGATCAATGTCATGTTGATGCTATTGTCTCAAAAATCGAGGATTTAGATCTTTTAGATGATGCAGCGAATGTTTGTTTTATTTTCTCACCGAAAATTGAGCAGTTAAATTCTGTACAAAGTTTTTTAGAAAGATTTTCCGATCTTAAACAAACAACTGTTCATTCAATAAAAACAAATGTAATTGTTATTGGATCGAATCAGACTTTAAAAAGGCTTGTTAATTTATATGATGCAGTTTTTAAAAATAGTGAAGGAAAGATTGTAAAGGTTCTTCCCTTAAATAAAATTACAGCTCAGGATGCAGAAAAAATTTTAACAGCGTTTTTCACACAATCTCAAAAAACTCGGCCTTCTTTTTATCAAGGAGCTACAGACGAGCTTTCTGTAGTAGTTCAATCTAATAACTTAGTTCTTATAGGAGAGCAGGTTTTAGTAGAAAGGGCTGAAAAAATAATTTTAGATTTAGAAAAGCAATTAGATGATCCAGGAGAAATGACAATTTTTTGGTATGTATGCAAACACTCAGATCCAAATGAGATAGCTGAAATTTTAGAAAAGATTTATGGATCGATGACAAATGCGAAAATGGAAGTAAGAGAAAATAAAATAACTAATGTAAATCCAAACAGAATATCTCCGCAGCAGGTTAATCCCAGGGCAATAGAAGAAAAAAAATCTTTAAATATAAAAGAGAATGAAAGAGCTTTATCAAAATCAAATTTTGTCGTGGATCCTAAAACCGGTTCTATTTTGATGGTTGTTAAAAAAGAGGATTTAAACAAAGTTAAAACTCTTTTAGAAAAATTAGATATACCTAAAAAAATGGTGCAAATAGATATTTTATTAGTAGAAAGAAAGATTAGAGATCGCAAACAATCTGGTATTAATCTATTAAAAATAGGATCTCATGATACTAAAGGTGAAACAAGACTGCAGTTTGATTCTATAGGCAGAAAGGGTCTTTTAGATTTTATAATATCTCGAGCAAAAGGACCTCTTCCTTCATTTGATGTAACACTTAGTTTTTTAATGGCAAAAGAAGATATGAAAATTGTTGATTGTCCATCAATTTTAGCTATCAATCAAACTCAGGCACAGATATCAATTGTCGATGAGATATCAATTAATACCGGGTCCGTGCAGGTTGATAAAAAAGTTGAAAAATCTTTTTCAAGAGCTGAATATGGTACAACTATATCAATAACCCCAACGATTCATCTCCCTGAAGAACTAGAAGGCAGTGAAAAAGGCTTTGTAACGCTTCAGACAAACATTTCCTTTCAGACGACAAATTCTACGGAAAATGACAGGCCTAATGTCACTAAAAGAAACGTTGAAAATGAAGTTAGAGTTGCTGATGGTGAAACGATAGTTTTAGGGGGGCTTAGAAGAAAAATAGATGAAAAAGGTTCTGAAAAAATCCCATTTTTAGGAGAAATTCCAGGCCTTGGTAAACTATTTGGTACGACGAAACAATCGAACATATCATCTGAGATGTTTATTTTTATTACGCCGCATATAATTAAAGATCCAAAGCTTAATTTGGAGGCGCAAAGACAAAACTTTATGCAAAAAAGACAAGGGGATGTTGATGAGTTTTTAGGAAAATTAGATGAAGCTAAAAAAAATGAGAAGAAAAAACTTTTTGAAAAAAGTTTAAAACTTTTTTTTGATAAATGAAAAATAATATAAAACTTCAAAACTTTGAATTTATAAAAAATAAAGTAAAAAAGATCCCATATCTTTTTGCGAAGAAAAATAATTTAATAGCTATTGATGAGAAGAGAGAAAAAATTATTGTAGCTATTAATGATATTTATAATTTGGATGCACTATCAGAGCTTTACTTGATGTTTAATAAAGAGATCGAAACAAAAATCTATCCTAAAGATGAGATAGAAAAAGCAATCGAAACTTGTTATCACCAAACTAAAAAAATAGTTCATGCAAAAGATGAAAATAAAAAAGATGAAAATTTTGAAGGATATGATCTTTTAGAAATCTCTTCAGATAATGAAGTTGTAAATATTTTAAATACTATTATTTTAGAGGCAATAACTCAAGGAGCCTCCGACATTCACTTAGAGCCTGAAAAAAATATTTTAAAAATAAGATATAGAATCGATGGCGTTCTGCAACAAAGAGATTATATAACATCACACGTGGTTTCTCAAATTATTACAAGAATTAAAGTTATGGCTTCTTTAGATATCGCGGAAAAAAGGCTTCCTCAAGATGGTAGAATAAAACTTATGATCAATAAAAGAGAGATAGATTTTCGTATCTCTACAATGCCGACAGTTTACGGAGAAAGGGTAGTTTTAAGAATATTGGATAAAAGCAACTTAGTCTTAGGTCTAGAGCATCTTGGAATGGAGGAAAATTTACTTAAAAATTTTAAAATTGCCTTGTCATATCCAGAAGGGATAGTTTTAGTGACAGGGCCAACTGGAAGCGGTAAGACAACGACATTATATAGTTCGATAAATGAGATTAATAATTCTAGTTTAAATATAATGACTATTGAAGATCCTGTTGAATATAAGTTAACAGATATTGCTCAAATAGCGGTAAACCCAAAGATTGATCTGACATTTGCAAAAGGCCTTCGTCATATTCTAAGGCAGGATCCTGATATTATAATGATAGGAGAGATAAGAGATTATCAAACTGCTGAAATTGCAATTCAAGCATCTTTAACAGGACATTTAGTTTTATCTACTTTACATACAAATGATGCTCCGTCGGCAATCATTCGTTTAGCTGATATGAAAATTGAGTCTTATCTTTTATCATCGACAATAATAGCTGTTTTATCTCAAAGACTAGTTAGAAAAATTTGCTCCTCCTGCAAAGAGGAATATAAGCCAACAAATATTGAATTAGAAGAGCTTAAAATAAAAGAAAAAATTCTTTTTCGAGGAAGGGGTTGCAGCGATTGTTTTAACACAGGCTATATGGGTAGGTGTGGAATTTATGAGCTTATGGTTTTAGATGACAAAATTAAAAATCATATTGTTAAAGATATGCATATTAACAAGATAAAAGAAAATTTAAAAAGTGATTATAAAACTCTTCGTCAAAATGGTGTAGAGCTAATAAAAAAAGGGATCACAACCACTTTTGAAGTAATAAGAGTGACAAAAAATATTTGAGAAATTTTATGGCGTTATATGAATACTTAGCTCTTTCAAAAAGCGGAAAAAAAATAAAAAAAATTATTATGGCAACATCTTTTATGGAAGCTAAAGCCATATTAGAGATGCAAAAAATTGCTGCCTATAAAATATCAAAAATTTCTAAAAAAAAACTATTACTTTCAAAAAATGAGGTTTTATATTTTTTTCAGCAGCTCAAAAATATGTTATTAGCTGGGCTTGCTTTGCATGAATCTTTACTTATATTAGCTGAGAAAGAAGAAAAGAAAAAAATTAAATTATTGATTTTAGATTTAAGCGAAAGTATTAAATTGGGGTTTTCTTTATCTGATGCTATGAAAAAGCATCCAAAAACATTTGATCAAATAAGTATCTCGATGATTGAAACAGCTGAAAAAACAGGAGCCTTACCTGAGTGTTTAAATGAAATTATAAAAATTATAACTAGCTCGTTGAATCTGAAAAAAAGACTTGTTTCTGCATTTACATATCCTTTAGTTCTTTTGATTTTTTGCATGGTTGTTTTAAATTTTTTACTTTTTATTACCATCCCGTCTCTTTCAGATCTATTTGAAGATAGAAAACTTCATCCTTTTACTAAAATGGTTTTTTTCATAAGTAAATTTGCGATAAATAGCAAAGTTTTTATTTTTTTATCGATGCTTTCAATAGTTGTTATTTTGCTAGTGATGTACTTTTATAATCCTTTTAGAAAAAAAATAGTTTCAAAGTTTTTAAGTCTACCTGTATTAAAACCATTTTTAATAAAAGTTGCTTTAATTCGATTTTCTATCTCTTTTTCAAATCTATTAAAAGGTGGGCAAAGTTATGTAAATGCCCTTTCACTTTCAATAAATGTTTTAAAACATCAAGCTTTAGAAGATGAATTTTTGCCAATAAAAGATAAACTTATAGAAGGTGAAAAATTATCCACTCTTTTGAAGAATAGTGAAAATATACCTGTTATGGTATCTAAAATGCTCGCTATTGCTGAAGAGACATCTGAGATGCCAAAAATGCTACAAAATATCGCTAAAATTTATGAAGATGAAGTTGATAAATTTTTATCTAAAATCTCTAGTATTGTGCAACCAGTTTTGCTAGTAATACTAGGATTAATTATCGGTTTTGTAGTTTTATCAATTTTAATACCGCTTACCGATGTAAGTTCATTTATAGGAGAATAATTTATGAGAAAAAAAAGATATATGTCTCTTTTAGAGATTATGATCGTTATATTACTAATTGGGATAGTCACATCAGTTGTAGGCTTTAATGTAAAAGGGAGTTTAGAAAAAGGAAAAGTCTTTAAAACAGAGCAAGCAATCGTTCAGATTAAAGATTTACTTCTTTTAGAAGTAGCTGGTGGAGCTTCTATGGTTGATGTAATAGCAGCTCCAGTAGAATATTTAAAAAGATCAGGAGTGCCAAAAGATCCCGATGAATTCATTTTGGATGGTTGGAGAGAAAAATTTACAATTGAGGCAATATATAACAACACTGATATCAAAGTTACATCGAGAAGATTAGATAATTATAAAGCTAAAAGAAGATCCCATACAACGACTCAGTCTGAAGGACAAAATGATCAAGAAGCATTGCCATTTTAAGAAACATTTCACTTTATTAGAGATAGTAATATCTATAGTATTGATAGGGATTTTTGCTTCTGTGATTGGGATAAATTTAAATGAAGCTTTATATAAGCATAGTTATGAAAATAATATAAAAAAAATGGATAATTATATTGAGTTTTGTAAAAAGATGGCATTTTCAAATCAGGCAGATATATACATGCACCTAACCCAAGGGGAAAAAAACATTGAAATAGAGATTGGAACGAGCTCAGATATGGGATTTTTTAAAAACATCAAAAAAACGAAAGATATTTTTAATAATATGAGTTTTGAATTCAATAATGAGAAATTAGATAATTTGGAAATTATTTTTACATCAAATGGTGAGATTTTAACAAATGGAGAGTTAAAATTTATGGATATCAAAAAAAAATTTAAAGATCCCATAGAAAGGAAAATATAGATGCTTGCTAGAAAAGTTTTTTTTATTTTATTCTATAAAAAAAGTATTTGAGGATTTTAATATGAAAAAAATATTTGTTTGTTTATTTATTCTTTTAATGAACTTTGGGTTTTCTCAAAATGTTTCAACTCAGATTCAATTAAAACAAAGAGAGCCAAACTGGCTCAACACTACTACAAATTTGCATCCCAATGGAGCTCCTGAAGTAACTGTTTTTTATGAACCGACAGACGAGGGTAAGAGAGCAGTAAAACAAATAACATTTTATGAAAACGGCGCTTTAAAACAAGAAGTAGATCTTACAGAAATCTCTGAGAGAGATCCTGGATATGAAATTTTCAAATCTACAATAGTTCCATCGGGACCATGTATAGATTTTGCCCCGGATAGATCTATTGTAAAAATTTCAAATTATGAAAAAGGACTTTTACATGGGGATATACAAGTATTTTATTCTCAAAATAAAATGATGACAAGGATGTCTTATAAAAATGGCAAGGCTCATGGAAAATTTGAAAGTTTTTATGAAGATGGAAACATTAAAGCAAAAGGGGGCTTTGTAGAGGGAGATTTAGAAGGAGAATACATTCAATATCATTCAAATGGTAATAAAGCTTCTTATTTGAAATATAAAAATGGAAAAACAAATGGTCTTTGTAAAACTTGGTATGAAAGTGGTGCTTTAGAATCAGAGAAAAGGTTTGTTGGAGGTATTTTGCACTCAGACGGAAAAAACCCAGCAACTATTGTTTATAATGAAAAGCATGCAATTATTGAAGTTTTAGATTATGTGGAAGGCTCAGCACAAGGCTCGCATATAAAATATCATCCAAATGGAAAAGAGAGTTATAGAGTAAATTATAAGGATGGGAAAAAAGAGGGCACAGAATACTTTTTTTCAGAAAGTAAAGATCTTTTAGGATCGGGACAATATAAAGAGGGGAACCCAATTTTAAAACATTGGAAAAAACATGATAATGGAAAACTATTTTTTGTAGCTAACTTTGATGAAGAAGGTAATCTTTTAAAACCGGTTAAAGAGTATGATGAAAATGAAAAGTTGAAAAGAATACATTTTGCGAAAAACAATCAGCTCCATGGAAAATACCAAGAATTTTTTGAAAATGGGCAAGTAAAGATAGAGTCTAATTTTAATGTTGGAAAGTTAGAGGGAGAGCAAAAAGAATTTTTTGAAAGCGGGCAGTTAAAAGTGCAGTCTTTTTTCAATGATGGTAAAAGAAATAAAGAATATCTTCAGTGGTATGAAAATGGTATTTTAGCAAAAAAAATAAATTTTAAAGATGATAAAAAAGATGATGTTTTAGCTGAGTTTTATGGAAATGGCAAGCCCAAATTGGAAGCTTTTTTTATTTTAGATAAACCTCATAAAGCTCATAGACAGTGGTATGAAAATGGAAAATTAAAAACTCTATTAGAATACAAAGAAGGTAAAAGAGAGGGAAAACATTTAGAATATCTTGAAAACACAGATCTAATTCTATCTGCAAAATACAGAGATGATCTTTTAGACGGAGAATTTTTATCTTTTTATGCTAAAGGAAAACCAAGAGAAAAGCTATTTTTTAAAAATGGAAAAAAAGAAAAACAAGCAACTTGGTATTATGAAAATTCTCAAATAAACAAAATAGCTACATTTAAAGATGATAAGCTAATAGGTGAGATGAAGAGCTATTTTGAAGATGGCTCTTTAGAATTTTTGAAAAAATTTGATGCTGGAAAACCAATAGGAGAGCATATCGAATATTTTCCAAAAGAAAAATGTAAAAATTATGATAAAAGAATCGCTAAAGTTTTTGTATTTGATAAAGATGGAAACATGCACTCAAAACAGCAAACGTTTTATCCAAATGGTAGCGTTGAGGCTATCGTAAACTATTTTCATGGAGAATTTCATGAAGATAAATATTTATATGATATTGAGGGTGGTATTTTAGAAAAAGCTTTCTATGATAAAGGCTCTTTGGAAGGAGAGTATTTTCAAAAAGCAAAAAATACTGAAAGTAGTTATATATACAAAAATAATAGAAAAAATGGATTTGCCAAAATTTATAGATTCACAGAAAAAGAAAATGAAAAATATTTAACATTCGAAGCAGATTATAAAAATGATAAGTTAGATGGTCAGGCCTTTGAATATAATGAAAAAAACACAAAGGTTGCATCTTATAATTATCTAGATGGGAACCTTTTCGGTAGCAGTTTTATGTATTTTCCAAATGGTAACATTGCCATGAAAGTTGACTACAGTGATGATTTAAAAAATGGGCTTTCTATTTGGTATTTTCCAGGTGGGAAAGAACATAAAAAAGTAAATTTTGTAAATAATTTAAAACAAGGAAAAGAAGAGATTTTTCATAAAAATGCACAAATATCTGCTATTAATTTTTACAAAGATGATAAACTAGATGGCAAATGTGTGTTTTACAATGACAAAGGAAAAATGATTTTTATGGGTGAATATAAAAATGGTAAAAAACATGGAAAAGTAAATAAATATTTTGATGATGGAAATATTTGTTTAGAGCAAAACTTTTTCGATGATAAACTTCATGGCACAAAGAAAAAATATGAAAAAGATGGAAATGTTCATATCTCAAATTATGATAAAGGTAAATGTGTAGATTGAAAGAAAAATTGATGCAAAACTTTTTAAAGTTATTTTTGGTAATATTTCTTCCTGACTTCGGTACTATGGCCAGAGTAGAGGATCTGGCAAAAACTAAATGATAAAATATTAATAAAAAGTAGTGTAAAAAAATATTGCAATTAATGTAGACATTTTTTTATTCTGTTTAT
>JAAKFE010000035.1 GCA_011065175.1 Candidatus Anoxychlamydiales bacterium | reverse complement strand
CTAGATTTAAATATTACCTGGTTTGAGAAACCAAAATATAGAAAATTTCGACATATTACTTTTGGAAGTTTTGATAAGAATTCAAATTTAGTAAGAATCAATAAAATGTTAGATAGAGCAGATATTGCATTTTATTTTATAAATTATATAGTTTATCATGAGATGCTACACGATGTGTGCAGAGAGATAATTGATGAAGATGGAAAAAGAAAGATTCATACAAAAGAGTTTAAGAAACAAGAAAAAGAGTTTGCATACTATAGAGAATCTAAAGAGTTTGAAAAAAAGTTTTTAAATAAAAGGAAAAGATATGGCCGGTCATAGTAAATGGGCTAATATAAAACATAAAAAAGAAAGAGCTGATAAAAAAAAGGGAAAGCTATTTTCTAGAGTAGCAAAAGAGATAATCTCTGCTGTAAAAGAAAAGGGATCAGATCCTAAAACTAATGCTAAACTAAAATTGGCTATTCAAAAAGCGAAAGATGCAAATCTTCCAAATGATGTTATTGATAGAAACATAAAAAAAGCAGCTTCTAAAGACCAAAAAGACTATTTAGAGATGTCATATGAGCTCTATGGTTTTGGCGGAGTAGGTATAATTGTTGATATAATGACAGATAAT
The DNA here is from genome assembly GCA_011065175.1 of Candidatus Anoxychlamydiales bacterium. Lineage (GTDB taxonomy): Bacteria > Chlamydiota > Chlamydiia > Chlamydiales > SM23-39 > JAAKFX01. Next base: position 14,462 of record JAAKFE010000035.1, on the reverse strand, counting down.
AAAAATAGAATAGCATCAGAGATTAGAATAGCGACAAATAAATGCGGAGGAAACATTGCCTCTATGGGCTCTGTTTCTTTTAATTTTCAAAGAAAGGGTATATTAAAAATAGAGAAAAAGTTAGCTAAAGAAGATGAGCTTTTTATGAAAGTTACTGATCTTGGTGCTGAAGATTTTTTAGTTGAGGATGAAACATATACAATAATTTCAGAAGTAGAAAATCTTCATAAAATTAAAGATGCTTTAGATATTAAATCAGAGGCAACCTTGGAGATGATTTCTAAAACTTTAATCGAATGCTCTGATGAGGATATTGACTCTAATATAAAACTTATTGAATTTCTAGAAAATCTAGATGATGTAGATGCTGTCTATCATAATATGAAGATTTAACTAGGCTAATAAGATGAAAATTTTTGTTTTTATTTTTTTAATTTACACCTCTTTTTTATTTGCTGAAGCAAAAGTAGAACTTGGTATTGATCAATTTTTCAAAGAAGGAAAAGCAGCTTTACTTGATAATAAAAAAGTAGCACTTTTAATCAACCATACAAGTGTAGACAAAAACTTAAAACCTACCTTAGAAATTTTTAAAGAAAACGCTAAAAAATATAAAATAGTAAAACTATTTTCTCCAGAGCATGGATTAAATGGACAGAACTTAGCTGGAGAGAGAGTAAATAATACAAAATTTCAAGATATTGAAGTTGTATCGCTGCATGGAGTTAATAAAAGACCTAATGAAAAAATGCTAAAAGATGTAGATGTCATAATTTATGATATACAAGAGATTGGATGTAGATCTTATACTTATGCTTCTACTTTATATTATGTGATGGAAGAGGCTGCTAAACAAAAGATTAAAGTGATTGTGTTAGATAGACCAAATCCTATAAATGGAATTATCACAGATGGACCGATGCTAGATGAAAAATATAGATCATTTTTAGGATATATCAATGTTCCCTATTGTCATGGTATGACAATAGGAGAATTAGCTAATTTTTTTAATAGTGAATATAAAATAAAGTGTGATCTTGAAGTGATTGCTATGAAAGGCTGGAAAAGAGAGATGTCATTTGAAGATACAGGCCTTAGTTGGGTTCCAACTTCTCCGAATATACCTGAACCTGACTCTGCATTATTTAGTGCAACGACAGGGATTTTAGGAGAACTTGAGATTGTAAGTATTGGAATTGGATATACCCTTCCTTTTAAAATTGTTGGAGCTCCATGGATAGATGCAAATATTTTAGCTAATCATCTAAATAAACAAAAACTCTTGGGAGTCAAGTTCATACCATTTTATTTCAAACCCTTTTATGGAGCATATAGGAATAAAGATTGTCAGGGAGTAAAAATTATAGTAACGGATAAAATGAAATATAGACCACTTGCTGTTCAATATCTAATAATAGGAATGTTAAAATCTTTATATCCTGAAAAAGTAAAAGAAAAGTTAAAATCTCAAAGTGAAGCTAAAATCAATACATTTTGTTTAGTCAATGGCAACAAAGAAATTTATGATTTTTTAGTAAATGAAAAGTTTCCTGCTTGGAAGATGATTCAGTTTCAAGAAGATAAAGTTAAAGAATTTAAAGAGAAAAGAAAACAATATCTTCTTTATTAAAAAAGATAGTAAAATGTAAATTTTTAATTTACTCTTTGTTTCGTTTTTTTTGTATTAATTATGTAATTTAGTTATAATGTTGTTATCAAATTAATAATTGAAGAATTAAAGGTTATATTATGGCTACAGTAGCAGAAACATCTTCTAGTTCGCAAAAGAGTTTTTTGCCTAGAGCTATTGAAAATCCACATATTGCAAAAATAAAAAAAATTGTAATGCCCATACTTATAATTATAGGTCTTTTGTTAGCAGATATTGGAGCTGCCTTTTTAGATGTTGGTTTTCCGTTATTTGGAGTATCACTAGTAGCAACTGCAATTACTATAATTGCTATTGCTATTTTAAAGATTAAGGGATCAGATATTTCTCTTTCAAAAACACGTGAAATTTTTGATTTTAAAGCTAAAAAAACCAAGGTTGCTTCAAAGTCTTTTGAAGAAGATTCTAAGATTTAATTTTCATCAATAAAGCTTCATTTAGCTTATATTTTTATTGTCAAAAAAATCTCAAAAAATAATTTAAATTTATTATTGATTTTAATCTTCTAAGAAAGCCAAGATTGTAAAAACAAAAATTTAATTTTACTTTTTAGGTAAAAAAATGGCTTCATCTGCAGCTAGATTAAATAATACTCAAAGAAGAGCTCTTCCCCCTGATATACAAAAAACCTTAGGTGGATTCAATCTTTTTTTAGTTGATGCTGTATCAGACTTAAGAGGAGTTTCTTCTGAATTTTTTGGAAGAGTATTTGATATTCATGCAGGTTTATCTGATGAGGCTGATCTTTTAGCAAGTCGGCTTTCTTCTGAGATGAAAAGAAAACAACATGAAAGAGTACAAAAATTTATTTTTGAAAAAGGTGAAAGGAGAGTATCAGTAGAGCCTTCTTTAGAAGATATGAAAAGAACTGTAGGCGGATTAAATCTGGGTTTGATAGATGCTGTTGCTAATGTTAGCGCTTTTGGTAGAGTGTTTTTTAGAAGGGTTTCATCTATTCCTGATGGTTTTGCAGCGAGTGTTGAACAAAGATCTGCGGGATATGCAAACCAAACAAAAATGAACCTTTATAATGCAGCTAAAAGACAGAAATTTCCAACAAAGCCAGTTGCATCACCAAAGCCAACTCCAGCAACAAAGCCAATAGCGCTAACAAAACCAATAGTGCCGACAGAACTAGCAGAGCCAACAAAACCGAGAGTGACAACAAAACTAGCAGAGCCAAAGAAAAGCGCTTCTGCTTTTCCTCATCAAGTAGAAGTTTTAGAAAAAGAGATTCCAAAAGTTGCAGAAGTTAAGGGCTCCGAACCGATAAAGACTCGTTCATATAAAAGAACGGCTATTATGGCAGCTATTTTAGGCGTAGTAGTTCTTTTGGCATACTATGTATTTCCTATTTTTCAACTTGAGCTGTCTGAGCTGCAGGCAATGGAATTTAATACAACAAGGTTGTTTTATGGGGGGCGCTGTGTAGCTCTAACTAGGGCATATGTAGATAAAGAGCCTTATTTAATACATAGTTGTAAGTCGGGCATTACTGTGGCTTATTCTAAGGTTAAAGATATTTCTATTGATTGCTTTAATTTAACTTGTCCACAATGTAAAGCAAAATGTTTGTCTCTTTAAGCTTGTATTTTGATATTTTTATAAAATTTTATAAACTCGAAAATTCTGATAAAAGCTGTTATAAAAACTAACAAAGAAAACGTAAGGGCTAGTATTTTAAAATATTTCCCAAAAGCTATCATCAGAATAAAAAAAATAAAGGCTTCTGTTCTTTCTATAATCCCAGCTGAGTAGTGAAAACTTTTTTCGCTTGAGTTTTGAAAAAAAATTCCAACTACTAAAAAAGAGGTGATGCAAAGATAAGAACTAGCTATCATTAAAATCGATAAAAAAGATCTATTAATTGGATCTACTAAAAAAAGAGCGATTATTATTGACATCTCTACAACTCTATCTGAGAAAATATCTAAAACACTGCCGATATCTGAGCTATTTTGAGTTATTCTAGCAATGGATCCATCTAAAGTATCGAAATATCCAGAGATTAAAAGAGTAAAAATAGCTAAATAGTTACGTGCTGAAATTATTAAAAAAAATGATAAAATTCCAAAAAAAGTAGATAAAATGGTGATGAAATTTGGTTCTATTTTTTTTATAAATTTTAGTTTTAGCAAAGGATTTATTAAAATTTTTTGATAAGGATTTCTGAAATTTGAATCTAACATATTTTATTTTTTATTTTTTTAAAGATTATAGGAAGTAGCATGAAACAAGCGAGCAGGATTAGAGCTAAATTCACTTCAAAAGTGAAAATCGATGTAAATTTAAATTTATCTTGTTTAATAATTGATTCAAGAGCGCTGCCTGCTTGAGCAAAAACAAAAGTGCCAGGGAGTATTCCAAAAAAAGTTGTCCATAAAAAAGTTGAAAATCTAATTTTAAATAAAGCCGGAACTATATTTACAAGCCAAAAAGGAAATAGAGGAATTAGCCTTAAAAAAAGCATGTAGCATTTTGCATTTTTTTGAAACCCTATAGATATTTTATTTAAAAGTTTGCCAGCTTTTTTTATAAAAAAATCTTTTATAGCAGTTGATGCTGCTAAAAATAAAATTGAAGCTCCAATAGTAGCGCTAAAAGTAACATAGATCGTTGCTAAATATTTGCCGAATAAAAATCCAGCTAAGATAGTTAAAAAAACAGCTCCTGGAATAGATAAAGAAGTAGATATTATGTATGTTAAGATAAATAAAATAGGAAATAAAATTTTATTGTTATCCAAGAGATTTTTTAAAATTTCGTGATATTTTTTCAAATTTTCAAAAGAAAAAAAATCAGATCCTCCAAAGCTTATCGCTATTATCATTAAGAAAAAAAGTATTAAAATTGGTAAAAGCCTAAAAATATTTTTCATTTTTTACTTTATATTTTTTTTACTTTTTTCTTTTAAAAATTGTCTCAGTTAAATATTTATCAGCTGCTTTTCTAATAGCTAGGCTATACGTTGGATATGGATAAATGATATTAGCTAGGCTATGAATTTTTATATGTTTTTTCATTGAAAGTATTATTTCAGATAGCATCTCTCCTGCTCTTTTTGCTACTATGCAAGCTCCAAGTATTTCACCACTAAATTTATGAGTTACAATTTTTACAAATCCATTTTTTTCATTTTCACAAATAGCTCTATCTAAAGTATCAAAAGACACAAAATAAGTAGCTATATGTTTTTTTGAATATTTTTCTATAGCTTGCATTTGAGTTAGGCCAATAGATGCAACTTCTGGATCTGTAAAGGTTACTCTTGGCATTAAAGATAAAGATATCTTCTTTTTTAAAACAGGCACTAAAAGGGTAAATAAAACAGATCTTGCCATATGTTCTGCTTTGTGAGTAAAAAAGGGATCCCCTGTGCAATCTCCGATTGCAAAAATATGTTTTTTATTAGTTCTAGCAAAGATATCTATTTCAATTCCGTTACTTGAGTAATCAATGCCTGCATTTTCTAAATTTAGATTTTTTAGATTAGCTCTTCTACCTGTTGCAACAAGAAAATTTTCAGATTTAACTTGGCTTACATAACCATTAGCAGAATTTTTTACAATAATTTCAAAACTATCATTTTGATAATTCACACTTTCGACACTAGAGTTTAGATATAAAGATATTTTTTCTTCTTTAAATATAGCTTTTAATGTTTTAGAGGCGTCGATATCTTCATTAAAAAGTATTTTAGGTGCTAAATCTATAAGATTTACTTGGCATCCTAATCTTTGAAAAGCCAAAGATAGTTCTGATCCAATAGCTCCCGCTCCTAAAATAGTTAAACTTTTGGGAATTTTTTCTAAATTAAAAATGGTTTCGTTTGTATCAAAAGGCGTTTTATCCAATCCATTTATTGGAGGGATAAAAGGCACAGATCCTGTTGCTATTACGATTTTTTTGGCGAATATAACTTTTTTTTGTCCATCTTCATCTACTGTTTCAATGATTTTATCTGTTTTAAAAGAAGCTTTTGCTTTTAAAGTATCAACTCCAATTTTTTTAAGAGCTGATTGATCTTCTGTTAGACGGATTTTTTCTATAGTATCTCTTACTCTTTTAAAAACATTTGTAGTATCTATATCTGAATCAATGATTCTAGAATCCTCGATTCTGGAACCGTCGGTTCTGGAACCATCAATTCTAGAATTGTCTATTTTAAAATTTATTCCAAAATCTTTTGCATTTTTAATACTATGAGCTATTTTGCTAGATGCAATTAGAGTTTTAGAAGGGATACACCCAAAGTTTGTGCAATCTCCACCAAATAGATTACTTTCAATTAATAAAACTTTTTTTTTAGCTTTAGCAAGCCCAATTGCTACAACTAAACCTGCAGCGCCTGCTCCTATGACAACGTATTTATATTTCATGTTTTATAAAAATATCTATAAAATTAAGAGTGTTTATTTTTGATAAACATTTGTCAATAAAAATTTAATTTTATTCTAGTTTTTGTTATTATTATATTAAAGAAAAGAAAGGAAAATAAGCATGCAAATTGGATTTGTAGGTCTTGGAAAAATGGGACTTAACATGGTGAAAAAATTACTTTTGCATCATGAAGTTGTAGGTTTTGATTTGAATAAAGAAGCTATAAAATCGGCTGAAAAAGAGGGGATGATAGTTGCAAATTCAATTGAGGATTTAATATCAAAGTTAAAGCCACCTAGAATTGTCTGGATGATGGTTCCATCTGGAAAAATCACAAATGAAACTATTGAAGAAATGTCTAAAAAGTTATCTAAAGATGATATTTTAATAGATGGAGGCAATTCATTTTACAAAGACTCTATAAAACATTTTGAAAATCTAAAAAATAAAAACATTAATTTTTTAGATATTGGAACGAGCGGAGGTATTTGGGGGTTGAAAGAAGGGTATTGTTTAATGGTAGGCGGAGAAGAAAAATCATTTAACTACATAGAACCGATATTAAAAACACTTACCATTAAAGATGGCTATAACTACATGGGAAAAGCTGGCTCTGGACATTTTGTAAAGATGATACACAATGGGATCGAGTATGGGTTGATGCAAGCATATGCTGAAGGTTTTGAGATATTAAAAGAGAAAAAAGAATTTGATTTGGATCTTCATAAAATATCAAAACTTTGGAAAAACTCATCTGTTGTTAGATCTTGGCTTTTAGATCTAATAGAAAAAGTTTTTGAAAAAGATCAAAAACTAGATGATATAAAGGGTTTTGTAAAAGACTCTGGAGAAGGCAGATGGACTCTTAAAGAAGCTATAGATTTGGAAGTGTCATCTCCTGCAATTGCTGCTTCTTTATTTGAAAGATTTTCATCTCGAAAAAAAGATTCTTTTCAAGATAAAATCTTAGCAAAACTAAGAGATGAATTCGGTGGTCATGGAACTAAAAAAATAGAGGATTAAAATGGCAGAAGATTTGAGCTTTGAATCTTGTATGGCAGGACTTAAAACTTTTAAAGCCTCTAAATTTTTAATGATAATTTTTGGGGGAGCGGGAGATCTTTGTCAAAAAAAGTTACTTCCTACTTTATTTTTACTCTATAAAAAAGGATTTATTGAAGACTTTACGATTTTAGGATTTGGTTTGCCTCAAATGACAACAGAGGAATATAGAAAAAAAGCAAAAATCTGGATTCAAGAAAATTTAAAAGAACCTTTTGATGAAAAGATTTTTGATGAAAAGTTTCAAAAACATCTTTTATTTGAAACAGCAGATTTAAAAAAAGGTGAAAATTACTCAAAGCTATGCAAAAAAATCACTCAAATTACAAAAGACGATCCAGCTTATAACTTAATGTATTATTTAGCTGTTCCGCCTGTTTTATTTCCAGCTATCGTTCATAATCTATCGGATAAAGAGCTTTGTAGAAGAAGAAAAGGCGCTAAAATTATTGTAGAGAAACCCTTTGGTCATGATAGAAAATCAGCGCACGAGTTAAATTTAAAACTCTTAGATGCTTTTGATGAAAATCAAATTTATAGAATCGATCACTATCTTGGTAAAGAGACTGTTCAAAATGTCTTTTTCTTTAGATTTGGAAATGCTCTTTTTGAACCTCTATGGAATAGAAATTATGTAGATCATGTTCAAATTACCGTTGCTGAAGATTTGGGTATTGAAAATAGAGCTAACTTTTATGAAAACGCCACGGTTATTAGAGATTTTGTTCAAAACCACATTTTACAACTAATAGCATTAGTTGCTATGGAACCTCCTGCAAATTTCGATCAAGAATCTATCAGAAATGAAAGGCAAAAAGTTTTTAATTCAATACAAGTTTTTGATGAGAAAAAAATAGATGATTTAGTTGTTATGGGACAATATGAATCAGGGATTTTAAATGATAAAAAAGTAGTTGGATATACAGATGAAAAAGGCGTTGCAAAAGACTCAAAAGTTCCAACATATATAGCAGCTAAATTTTTTATAGATAATTGGAGATGGGCAAATGTTCCTTTTTACATAAGAACAGGTAAAAGACTAAAAAAAAGATGTACAGAGATTGCTATTCAATTTAAATATCCGCCACTAAAACTTCTTGGTCATAAATGCAAAGGTTTAGATGCAAATACGATAGTATTTAGTATTTATCCAACTCAAAAAGTATCTTTAACATTTAATGTAAAATTCCCTGGGATGGAAAACATTCCATATCCTGTAGATATGGTTTTTGATTACAAAAATGTTTTTAAAGTTGACTCTCCTTTAGCTTATGAAAGAGTTTTAATAGATGCTATGAAATCTGATCTCTCTTTATTTGCTCGCCAAGATGGAATAGAAACTATGTGGCAAATAGTAGATCCCATTATAAAAGCATGGGAGAAGAAAAAAACTCTTTGCAAATATAGGGCAGGATGCAAAGGTCCCAAAGAAGCGGATGATTTTATAAAAAAAGATAAAAGAGCTTGGAGATTTTTTTAAATGCGTACTATAAAAATGTTTGATGATATAGAGGATATGAATTTTTATTTAATAGATCTTTTTACACATATAACAACTAAGGCTATTGAAAAAAATGATAAAGCGTATATAGCTTTATCTGGTGGGAAAACCCCGCTCTCTTTTTATCAAATCCTTTCAAAACAAAAGCATTTAAATTGGGATAAAATCCATATATTTTTTGTAGATGAAAGAATGGTATCTAATTTAGATGAAAAAAGTAATATTTATCAGATAGATAAATTCTTAATAAAACCCTTAAATCTGAAAAAAGAAAATATTCACTATATCAATAAAGATATAGATATTTTAGATGCTATAGAAGAATATGAGTTAGATATAAAAAGCTTTTTACATGTTGAAAAGCCTTCTTTTGATCTTATTTTATTAGGAATAGGTGAAGATGGACATACAGCTTCTTTATTTCCAAATGCAGATGTTTTAAAAGAAGAAGACAAATTTGTTGTTTTAGCGTCTAAAAAAGATGAAGATTTTGATAGGGTATCTTTTAGTTATCCTCTACTTAACTTAGCTAAAAATGTCATATTTTTAACTTTAGGTGAGAGTAAAGCTAATATCATAAAAAAAATACTTTTAGATAAAGATAGATCCCTGCCAGCTTTTCGGGTAAATGCTCAAGATAATCTATATTATATTTTAGATAAAAAAGCAGCTAAGTTTATAGATTTATAAATATTTTAGATTTAAATTTAATGGAGCTTATTTTTAATTTCTTCAAGAGTATATCGTTTCTTTTTTAACTCTTTTATTTTTTCTATTCTCTTTATCATGCTTGAATCATAGAGTTGATAGCCTGAAGGAGTAATTTGAGATACATCTAATAATCCACATTTTGTCCAATAACGAATTGTAGAAATCGATTCATTTACTTTTTTTGCAATTTGACCAATTTTAAATATTTTAAGATCTTTTTTTTCTGAAATAATTTTATCTTTTTTATCTTTTAGAGCTTCTAAATAGATATCTAAAGAATTATTAACAGCTTTGTATATCAATTCTAAATAATCTTTATTAGATCCTCCTAACTGAGCTTTTTCTAATGAATTGATATAAGCTAATCGATCTTCTTTTTTGATAATAGCAATAGGATAACCATTCATAAGTAATATCCAATTCATCAATAATCTCGCTGTTCTACCATTTCCATCAATAAATGGATGAATCGTTACTAATTTATAATGAGCTTCAGCAGCTAATTCAATTGGATTTAATTTTTTTGATTCTTTTAACCATTTTATAAATTGTTTCATTAAGGTTGGGATTTTTAAATGATTAGGTAAAATTACTGATGAGCCTGAAATTCTAACAGGTATTCTTCTATAAAAACCTGAATTTGAATCATCTATGCCATTTAAGATAATTGCAGGAATCTCTAAAATATCCTTTTCAATAATTGAAGTAGTTTTACGCTTTGATAATTTTTTTATCCAATCAATTGCTTTTGCATGATTTGTTGCTTCTAGATGCTCTTTTAAAGATTTTCCACCAACAGTTATGCCTTTTTCTACGACTAATGCTGTTTCTTGCCTAGTTAGAGTATTTCCTTCAATGGCATTGCTAGAGTAGGTTAATTCAATACGGAACCATTCATCCAAATTATGTAGTAATTCAGAAGGAAGAGGTTTTTTATTATCTAATTTACATTTTTTTAATAAAATTTCTTTATATCCCATATCATTAACTATAAAGTGATACTTTATGGTTTACAATAAAATAATAATAATGTATATAAAATGCTGAAAATCAGTCATTTAAAAAAACGCCATATTCATTAAAGAATAAATAATAGAACTATAGGCATGAAAATCTAACTTAAAAATCCCAGCCTTCAATAGCAGAAGATTGATTATAAGAGGTGACGGTAGACTCAAAAAAGTTAGCTTTGATATCTCCTTTACCTTCGGTATCTGCTATTTTCTCTAAATGCTCATATGGATTTTTAGTATATCCAGGATAGAGATGAGATAAGTTAATCCTTTGAAGAAGTGAGTTTGCTAAGTATTTTGTATATTTGTCTGTAGCTTCATTAGATATACCTAAAATATTATTGCCAATAATATGATTTGTCCAATCAATTTCTTGTTTAACTGCGGTATGAAACATCTCATGAATCCAAGGGGTATCTTTATCTTCTATAACTTCTGGAATAATCCTTTTAAAGATTACAACGTGTAAAAGTTCGTCTCTATTGATGTATCTTATTATATCAGCAGTTCCTGGCATTTTATGACGTGATGCTAAATTATAAAAGAAATTAAAACCGTTATAAAAATAAAGACCTTCTAATAAAAAGTTAGCAATTAAAGCTCTTTTAAAGTTATCAGTAGATGGAGTATCTAAAAAATTTTGAAAGATTTGGGCTATATACTTATTTCTTTCAAACAAGACCTTATCATCTCTCCAAAAATCGTAGATGTAATTTCTTGTCTCTTTAGGAAGGATCGTTTCAATTATATATTGATAAGATTGAGAGTGAATAGCTTCTTGATATGTTTGAATAGCTAAAATTAAATTTATTTCAGGAGAAGTAATATAATCTGAGATGTGAGGAACGTTATTTGTTTGAACGCTATCTAAAAAGATTAGAAAACTCAAGATTCCATCAAAGGCTTTTTTCTCTTCTACAGTTAAATTTTTATAATCATTTATATCAGATGTTAAATCTACCTTTTCAGGTATCCAAAAATTTTCCATCATTAAACGATATAATTTGTTAGCCCAAGAATATTTTACATTATTTAAATTGAAAATATTCGTTGTGTTTCCTCCAATTATTTTTCGTTCATTTATTGAATCTATTCCTTTGGGATTAAATAGTTTTTTAGCTTTCATAAAATAAAATCTCTAATTTGCGCAAGATACGCATTCATTTTTATCAATAGAAGATCCATCTTTTTGAATCGTTCTTACATAATATATCGTTTTTATCTTTTTCTCCCAAGCATCTATAAGACATTCATAGATATATTTGGCATTTATTTTTTCCATATTTAAATTAAAGATGAGTTCATATGATATTCCTGTATCTGTCCATTTTTGTATCTCAGAAATAACAGAGTTTACAGCTTTAAGATCCATATGTTTGTACTCTTTATAATACCAAAATCTTTCTTTTATAAAAGGAGGGCATATTGGAAGTGCGCCTTTTGCGTTTTTATCAAAGTAAAACTTTGAAAAAACAGGAAGTACGCTAGGTGTACAGCCTTGAAGAAGAGCTGATGAAGTATTCGGGGCAATAGCAAGTAGTTGTGAATTTCTAATGCCATATTTTTTTAATTTTTCTTGCAAAATACGCCATTTTTCTTTGCTAGATGATTTTTTTATGTATCCATCAATTCTTTTTTGAGTATCCCAAAGTGAATTTTTATATGCTTCATAAGGCCCTCTTTCTTTTGCTAGATCAATAGATGCTTCTATTGAATAAAGAGCGATTTTCTCAAATAAATATGAGACTATACCAATGCTTGCTTCGTATTGCAGTTCATTTTTTGCTAAATAATCAGCAAGTCCCATAGAACCAATTCCGATAGTTCTATATTTATCGTTGTGAAATTTGCTCTGCTTATCTGGATTTGTTGTTAAATCAATTGTGTTATCTAAAATTCTAACAGCGATCCCACATACATCTTTTAGTTCATGATCTTCGATATTTGCTAAATTAAGCGAGACTAAATTACAAGTATGCATCTCTTCATTTGCTTTAACGTTGCTAAATGATTCCATACAAAGATTGCCAGCGGGTATATAGCCTACATGTGAATTTGGATTATCTCTATTTGCCGTGTCTTTAAAGAAAAGATAAGGCATTCCAGTTTCTATCTGGGTTTTCATAATTTGTTTAAAGAGCTCTTTTGAGTTAATCTCTTTTACAAGTTTTAATTTGTTGTCTTGATATGCCTCTATACATTTTTGATATGCCTTTTCAAAATCTTTACCCCAAATAGAGCTTAAATCTATTTTTAAAATAGTTTTGACTTCATATGGATCAAATAGGACCCAAGTTTTATTTGATTTTAAAAAATTCATAAAAAGATCAGGGATTATAACTTGTGGGAAAATATCGTACGCTTTTCTTCTTTGATCTCCATTTTCAGTTTGAAGCTCTAAAAACCCTTCGATATCTAAATGCCAAATATCTAAAGATATAGTTGCAGCGCCAGCTCTTTTTCCCATCTGATTTACAGCAATTGCTGTATCATTTAATATCCTAATCCAAGGAACAACTCCACCAGATGCATTTTTATTGCCAGCAACATAAGATCCCTGGGCTCTTATTTTAGATAGGTTTATACCAACTCCACCACCGTTTTTAGAAATTTTTGCAACTTGTGTAACAGTAGCAAAAATAGAGTCAATATCATCATCCATTACTATTATAAAACAAGAAGATAAATTGGGTTTTATTCTTCTTAAATTTAAAAGAATGGGAGTAGCTAATGATAGCTTTCTTTTAGATAACATTTCATAGAAAATTTTTGCTTGGTTTAATCTTAAACTTTTCTTTTCAGTAGATGCTAATAATAGTGCAATTGTAAGATATGCTTCTTGCAGCAGTTCATCTTCTAAAAGATATCTTTTTGTGATCATTACAACAGCTGCATAATCATAGTCTAAATCTCTTTTTTGATTTAGCCATTTTGACGCTTTATCTAACTCTTCTTTTGAATATAGTTTTAAAATTTTTTCATCGTATCTTTTTTTCAAAACCATCGTTTCTATGTGTTTTGCAAACTCAGAGTATTTATAACCTCTATTTCTTTGGGTGTCTTTCCATCTATTCATCATAAAAAGTCTACCAGAGGCTATTCTAAAATCAGGTTCATTTACGCTTGTTAAAGATAAACAGTGGTAAATTAAATTTTCTTGAATATCAGATGTCGTTATTTTGTCTTTAAATATAATATCTATAGAAGCTTCCAATTTTAATGGATTAATATTTAAGCCATCTATAGCCCAAGCTATTACCTTTTTTACTTTTTCAATATTAAATTTACAAACCCTACCATCTCTTTTTACGACGGTTTTTACTAAATCAATTTTTTGCTTATTTTTATCTTTGACAATACTCATAACTCTCGCTCCTCGTTTAGACATCACTTCTTAATCGAATTATAAAAATATTATATTAGAAAAGTCCAGGATATACGAAAAAAAATGCATTTAATATTTTAAAGCTTTTAAGATCAATACAGGGCGCGTTGAAAGCTAATTCTTTTGATAATTTTTTAGCCTAAAAATTTATTTCAAGAAAGTTTCAAGTATAAATTCCGAAACAATGCCATAAAAATATAGGTTTTTTATATTTTGGTTAAAAATTAAAGTTTATATTTTACCAAATTATTTCTTCAGATTTCAACAGGGCCAAAGTTCAAATAAAATCGTTTATATTTTTTAGAAAGAATAAAAAATTAAGTTTGGCTAGCACAAACCAAAAATTTTACAATATTTAGTTGAGCCGTAGCTTTCCAGTAAAAATCCGTTATTTGTGCTTTTTCTTTTTTTGCTTCTTTTATATTGCCCTGTGAAAGCCAATAAGCTACAAGCTTTATAAGCTTTATTTGAGCTTGAGCTTGAGCTTGCCTGTAAGAACCCGTTATTTGTGCTTTTTCTTTTTTTGCATCTTCTATATTGCCCTGTGAAAGCCAATAATCTACAAGCTTTAGTTGAGCTTGATCTTGCCTGTAAGAACCCGTTATTTGTGCTTTTTCCTTTTTTGCTTCTTTTATATTGCCCTGTGAAAGCCAATAATCTACAAACTTTAGTTGAGCTTGATCTTGGACGGAAGAATGCGTTATTTGTGCTTTTTCTTTTTTTGCTTCTTCTAGATTGTTC
>JAAKFE010000034.1 GCA_011065175.1 Candidatus Anoxychlamydiales bacterium | reverse complement strand
TTTTCTAAATATTTTAAAACTTTTTTTCTGAGATCTTGTGAATAAGGTCTAGCCATTTGTTGACTCCTTTATTTAAAAAAAATAAAGGATAACATCTATCAATTAAAAATTAAAATACTATATGACTATTTTAAAAGTCATAATCCTTTCTTTTATTTATAGGAGAATCAAATGAATATATTTACTGGGGTATTCGGAATATTAATCGCAATAATTTTATATGTAATAATTCTTTTTGTAGGCACTTGGATAACATTATTTATGGTTAGTCTATTTCCAAAAAGATTGAGAATCATTTATGAAAAAATGACAAGCAAGCCTAAGAAAAAAACGAAAAATTAAGTAGTTCTTCCTAACAATAAAAGGGGAATAAATCCCTAACTTCTTAAGTTACTAACTTAGTAACTTGTTCGTTGTTAACCTGAGTTTTGGGTTTATTTCATTAAAAATCAAAGAGATAGCAAATTCCTAAACTCAAAAATTTGTTCTTTTTCTAAAATAAGAGCATTTTTAAGCTGAAGAGATTAAAAAACATTTCCAAAATATGGAAAGATTTTCGCAAGCAAAAAACTATAATATTACTGATGATGAAGGGAATAGATTGGCACAGGAATATAGTAATTAGAAAGAAAAATTATTCACTTATCAAAGTAGCTATTTGGATGCGCTCACTTCTCTTGATCAGGTTTCAAAAATTGAATCTTATCTTAAAACAAACTCAGCTGCAATCAAATCAAATCTTACTCATGATTTTATTGGATGGGCTTCTGATAAATATCAAAATGAAGGAGGTTTTGAAAAAGTAAAATCCATTCTTTCAAAAAATGAGATGGATTTGGAAAAAAGAAATTTCTTTCAGGAGTTTAATTCTGAAATTATGCCTGAAAGATTAAAAGATCTACAGCAGCCTTATTCTTTAAATAAAAAATACGATCAAAAATCTGCTTGGGTAAAAGAAGTGATAGGGACTAAAGAGGATTCTAAAATTTTGGATAATGTAGCTACAGTTTTGGATTTGGAGCATGGAAGAGTTTCAAGGAAGGGAAAAAAATTTAAAAGGTTCATTTTCTTCGAATATAGGGGATATTTCACAAAAGCAAGAGAATATTTCTGAAGATGTGCATTCGAAAAATAAAAAAGCAAAGAGACAAAACACAATTAATCGCCAATAGCTTTTTCCAAAGTATGTACAACAAAAGAATTAATACTTTCTCTATTTGTTTTTGCAGCTATATCTAGTTTTGCATGTAATTCTGGAGGAATTCTTACATTAAATTTTCCAGAATAAGGTTTATTTGGTTTTTCTTTTCTTTTTTTGCAAAAATCTAAATAGTCATTAACTGAATCTTTAAAAGCTTTTTCTAATTCAGAAACATTTTTTCCTTGAAATGTTATAACATCTTTTATTCCAATAACATGACCATGAAAAATTTTAGCTTTATCATCATAAATAACATGGCCTAAATAGCCTTTATACTTCATCATCTTCTTCTACTCCTGCATTTTTGAGAAAAGTTCTCATTGAACGCAAAGCACCTTTGTCTGTTTCTTTTCTTGGATGAGGTCGATGAAAGACAGCCCTAACCCCATTCAAGGCAATTCTTATCCGAGAACCTGATCCTTCTGAAATTTCAGCGCCTAAAATTCTTAATAAAGTTTCTATATCTTTCCAAATTACGTTTGATTGCACAGGATCTTTAAAAATATTCTTTAACGTTCTCTGGTGCTTTTTATTCATAACTTAATAGTACCATTATTTGGTATTAAATTCAAATAAAAGAATGATTACATAATAGCAAAGGAGACAATTTGCGAATGATCTTGAGAGTATCTGCGGCTATTCTTGAAATCATAATTAAACATTTATATGGGCCCAAGAAGGAGAAACAGGCAATAAGAATATAAACAATTCTTTGTAAATTACAGCATAAACATGCTTTGATATTTCCAAAATATTCAAAAAAAACTGAAACTTAATGCTAGAATTGATAAAAATAAAGTAATCCAAAAATAGGAAAAAATTGAGGCTACATTATTGTTTTTTATCATCAAACAGATGAAGTTTTTCAAAAACTTTTTCATCCAAAATAAGATAAAATAAACCGAAATATAATTAAAGCCTAAAACAATACAAAACAAGAGAAACATAATACGCAATATGCAAACTATCGTTTGCATGCTTAAAATCTGCACGAAAATCTTGTAAAAACTGTTCAAAATCCAATACAAAAAAACGTCCGATTTTTTACCGATAAAAAAACAGAAAACATTTAATAATTTCAAAAAGTTTACTGATGCATTCGATGGAGTAATATTATCAATGTAACTTTAAACCACTATAAATTATTTTGGCCAGATTTTCAATTTTTTTAGCTCTTCTATAACCTTGTAAGGATCTAGTATTTTTTTATTTATGGATATTTTTTCAGCTTCTTTTAAAAGCTGACCCATTAAAATCCCGGGCTTTATATTACAAAGCTTTAAATGATCTGATTTTACAACTGGATCGTTGTTTTTGATTCTATCTACGTAATTTTTCAGTATTTTTTGTTTTTCTTCGTGATTGAAAAGAAAATCTTTTCTTTTTTCAGCTTTTATATGGACGGCTAAAATGTCAATTGCTAGTTCAAAAAAGTGATTGGAATAAAAATACGCCCAAGAAAAATCATCTACTTTATTTTCGTTTTTAATATAACTTTTGCCAAGATCTAAAAACGTTACGAATTCAATTTCTCTATTTGAGAGTTTTAGGTATCTACAAAGCTCTTGTTTTTGCTCTAAAGTATATTCTGGAAATAACTCTAAAATAGATGCGATAACAGGAGCTCTATGCGGAAAATCATCAACTAAAAAGAGTCTGTCTTTTACTTCATCTAGCTCAAGTTTTATAATATCAGGAAAAATAGTTTGAAGTAGTTTAAATTCAAAAAGCATGATTAGAGCTTTTTTAAATCCCTGATATTTACTCATTTTTGAAAATTCTTGAAAAATTCTTTCAATCGCAACTGATGGAAAAAGCTCATCTGAATGAGCTATTATCGCTTTTTTGGTATCTTTTTCTATCTCAAAATTAAATCTTGCACTCATTCTAATTGCTCTTATCATTCGAAGTCTATCTTCTTTAAATCTTGAGTGGGGATTTCCAATGCAGCGAATTATTTTTTTATTTAGATCATCTCTTCCATTTACAAAATCTATGATCTCTTCTTTAATCGGATCATAAAACATTCCGTTGATAGTAAAATCTCTTCTTTGAGCATCGATCTCAGGAGTGGAAAATTCTATTTTAGATGGTCTTCTCCCGTCTTTATACTCAACGTCGTGTCTAAATGTTGCAACTTCATATTGTTTGTTTTTAATAAGAACTAAAATTATTCCAAAGGCTTTTCCGATTGGAATAGTATGTGAAAATAAAGATTCAACAACATCTGGAGGCGCATTAGTTGCTATATCTATATCATCCGGTGGATGGTTTAATAAAAAATCTCTAACCCAGCCTC
Organism: Candidatus Anoxychlamydiales bacterium; assembly: GCA_011065175.1. GTDB lineage: Bacteria > Chlamydiota > Chlamydiia > Chlamydiales > SM23-39 > JAAKFX01. Next base: position 11,815 of record JAAKFE010000034.1, on the reverse strand, counting down.
CTGCAAAATAGGCAAAATATCCTTCGGCTGTTAGGGTTTTGACAATAAATTTCGCTTCTTGCATAAAATAAATTAACTTTGTCTTAAGAAATAATTTTTTATGTTATACTGAATTTTTGCAAGATAAAAAGGTAAAGATGCCGAAAAGTATTCAAATATTGGATGATAATTTAATTAATAAAATAGCTGCAGGTGAGGTGATAGAAAGCCCCGCTAACGCTATTAAAGAACTTGTTGAAAATTCAATCGATGCAAATGCAAAAAATATAGTTATTGAAGTTAAAAAGTCAGCCTTAGAGCTAATTAGAGTAGAAGATGATGGAAGTGGAATGACAAGAAAAGATGCTCTTTTATGTTTTAAAAGGCATGCAACTTCAAAAATTAAAACTTTTGATGATTTAGCATCTGTAGATTCAATGGGATTTAGAGGAGAGGCTTTAGCTTCTATTGCAGCTATATCCAAGCTCGAGATAAAAACATCGATAGATAATATAGCAACACATTTGAAATTAGATAAGTCTAAAATTATTTTTGAAAAAGAAATAGCCAGAACAAAAGGGACAACTATTGAGATAAAATCTCTTTTTTTTAATGTGCCCGTTAGGAAAAAATTCCAAAAAACTCAAAATTATTTGAATTCAGAGATAATAAAAGTTGTAACTAATCTATCTCTTACAAGACCAGATGTTGGTTTTAAACTGATTTTAAATTCAGATATTAAAATTACGACAAAGCCTCAAGATATTGATAAAAAAACAGCTTTTAAAAATAGGATAAAAAATATTTTAGCTAAAGATGTTATTAAAAATGCATTAGACGTTGATTTTTCAGAAAATAATATTGAGATCTTTGGGCTAATCTCTGATCCAAATTTTTCTAAAAAAACAAAAACTTATCAATATTTAATAGTGAATAATAGAACTATTTATAGCTCAATTATCTCAAAATTTATAAAAGAAGCTTACTCTACTAGAATTGGGGAAAGTGAATATCCTGTTTTTGCTCTTCATATAAAAATACCTTTTCAATTTGTCGATGTAAACGTTCATCCTCAAAAAAGGGAAATCAGAATTAGAGAGCTCATTTTTATAAAACAAGCAATTAAAAAAGCTATTGATAAAGCTTTTGAGAAGAAATTTCAAAAAGATGTAGATAAGAACTTTTTTTCAGCTGATTTTAACTTTACAAAACCAGAAATGCAAAATGAAGAATTTTCGTATAAAGAAGTAAAAAAAGAAAATATTTTTGAGAAATTTGAAAAACAGCTGATTTTTGAGAAATTTTATGATATCGAAAATCTAGATTTAGAATTTTTAAAAATAGATCATTTTCTTTTTATCGAAGCTAAATTTTTGAAAGGATTTTTAGATGTTGAAGATGATGAAAAAATTGTGGTTTTTGATCTAAGTTCCATTTTTTTAATGTTTTTATTTGAAAAAATCAAAAAGAAAGAAAAAGCCTCAAAGGTGCAAACTCTTTTAGTTCCGATCAATGTTTCTCTTAATTTAGTGGATATCTCATTTGTAGAGGATAATCTCTCAAAGTTTTTAGATTCAGGTTTTGACATAAGAGTAATTTCTAAAGATCAAATCTCAATCGATGCATCTTTTCAAATGCTTGAAAAAGAAAATATTAAGGAATTGTTTTTTTTGATTTTAGAGGATTTTAAACATTTTAATTCAACTGATCTTGTAGATAAGACATATGAAAAAAAAATAGCAACTCAAATAAGTAAGATTGCAAAAACTAAAAGCTATACTGATGAAGAAGCTATAGACCTTCTATCTGCTTTTGCAAAAAATAGTTTAGCAAATGTAGATCCCTTAGGTCAAAACATCTTTAAAAAATTAAATAAAAATGGTATTGAAAAGATTTTAAAGGGATAAGATGAATTATTCAAAAAGATTAAAAAATATTCAAAACTATCTTTTAGAGAAAAACATCGATCTTTTAATACTAGATGATAGCATATCTTTGATTTATCTTACTGGCCTTGAACTTTCCTATGGTAAACTTTTTATTACTAAAGATGAATCAAAGCTTTTTGTAGATGGTAGATATTTCGAGATAGCAAAAGAAAATTCTAGCTTGGATGTCCAGCTGATTAGTGAAAAAGCTCTTTTGGATTTTATAGTTAAAAATAAACCAAAAAATATTGCTTTCGATAGTTCAAAACTAAGTTTTAATAGTTTTGAAAAATTAAAAACTTTTTTAGACAAAATTAAAACCAACTACAATTTGGATATTAAAATTGTTCCGCTTTTTAACCCGTTGAAAGAATTTAGAGCGATTAAAGATGTAGATGAAATTTTACTTTTAAAAAAAGCCGCTAATCTAAATTGGAGAGGATTTGAGCATGTATGTTTGCTTTTAAAGCAAGGGGTTACTGAAAAAGAGATTGCTTTTGAATACGAGATGTTTGTGAAAAAAAATGGAGGAAATAGACTTTCTTTTGATTCTATCATTGCCTTTGGTAAAAATAGCGCTAAACCTCATCATAAAACATCTACCGAAAAGCTTGAGCTAAATGATATCGTTTTAATGGATATTGGAACAGAAATGCAAAATTACCACTCAGATATGACAAGAGTTATTTTTTTTGGAGCGCCTACTCCAGAATTAGAAAAAATTTATTCTGTAACAAAAAAAGCACACTTTGCAGCTTTATCTCTTTGTAAGCCCGGAACAAAATTAAAAGAATTAGATCTAGCTGCTAGAAAAGTGATGAGAGATGAGAATTTTGAAGAATTTTTTATTCATTCTCTCGGACATGGAGTCGGTCTTGATATCCATGAATTTCCTAGAATAAAATTTGATGCAGAAGATAAGGATGTGGTTTTAAAACCTGGTATGGTAATTACAATTGAGCCTGGAATATATCTCCCAAATGTTGGGGGGGCTAGATACGAAGATACAATTTTGATTACTCAAAGTGGATATGAAAATTTCTACTCCATTAACTAATAGGGAGTTTGATTTTACATTTAATATCAGTGTTTTTATCAAATCCTACAAATATTTTTTCTTTTGATCTACTAACAGAATTTGAAAAATTAAAAAATTTGTAAATTTTTTCATCGATAAGGAGATTGTTTTTTTCACAGAGGCTTAAAACATTTTGATAAGTTAGATTTTTTGGGGGATTTTCGGTTTGTAATTTAAAAATCTCTAATGAAATTTCTTTATTAAAAATGGTATAAAGCAGCTCTTTTGAGGTGTCTTTTATAGGAATTTGCATTTTTGAATTTTCAATTTTTACAAAATCTAATAAAGAAGGGCAGCCAATTTTATTTTCAAAATCATAAAATTTTGTGCCTTTGATAATTTTGTAGTAGATGTTTTTTAAGGATCCATCTTTTAATATTAGCGTTTCAAAATTTAATTCTTGTTTTTTCTCAATTTGCCCCTCAAAGGCAGTTAAAATATTATTTAAAAGAACTCTCTCAAAACATTTTTCATAAAAACTTTGTTTTGAATAGAGCGTCTTTATTAAAGAAGCAAGAATATTATACAATTCTTTTTGATTCTCTTTTTTGTCTATAACTAGTTGATATATATTGACTTTAGCTTTTTCGGGATGAATTTGTCTTGGTTTTATTTCGGTGCTTTTAGAATCCGGTTCTTTATGGGCATTTGTCCTGCTTTTAGATTTAACGCTTTCTTTTAGATTATCAAAATAATATTTTTCATATTCATTTAAAGCTTTTCTAGAAGATTTCATGTAACCTGAAAAACTTCTAGATACAAAACCATCAGATAAATGTTTTTTACAAAGTGTATTTGTTGTTATCGCAAAGATCATCAAAAGGCCAGCGATGAATGCTATAATATTCATAAAAAAATATCTTCTTTAAATGCGATCACAGCTTAACATGTATAGTTGGTAGAAAAAAAGCGAAATCTAAATGATTGTTAATCTTTATTTTAATAGTGGAAGGTAAAAATCCTGCTTTTTTAGGCCAAGAATGATACCAATAAATATTTTTTGAAACCTCTAATAACTTAGATCTTTTTAGATTTTGATGGGCATTTGATAAAAAATTATACTCAATTTTCTCTACATTTTTTAATAAAATTTCCTTTCTTGGCGTTTGATCTTGATCTCTTGAAAAAGTTTTTAAACATAAATTTTTGTTCCTATCAATGTAGAGTTTTGCGCGAACGACTAAACTAAAATTTGGATTACTATCGATTTTATTATCATAACTTATATGTAAAATAGGCCTTTTCGAGTTTTTAGCATTTTGTGTATAAAATGAACTTTTATTTATAAAATCACCTTGATAAACATTGGAAAATACTTGAGTAAGTCTTATTTGAGTATGATTGATAGCTAAAATTTTAATTTTTTTCTCTTCAATATTTTTCTCGAGCTTCATGATTTTAGAGAAAAATCCGAATAAAAAAGTAATGATAATAGTTATTAAAAACAAAGATATCATAACTTCGAGCAAAGTAAAATTATTTTTCTTTATTTTGTTTTGCATAGCATTTTGTATTCATATTCATATTTTTTTGTCTGATCTATAGGTTTTAGAAATATTCTAATGTTTAGTAGTTTGTATTTTTCATTATTTAGGGTTTGTTTTTCTTTTCTTCTAGAATAGAGCTTGTATGATCTTTTAATTTCCTTTTTATTGAAAGTTTCTAAATAATAAGGATCTAACGTTACATGTTTTGTGGCTTTTTTACTTGTTTCTAAATTTTTAGTAGGTATTTTTTTTCCATATATTCCAAGTTTCAAATCTAAAAAAGTTAGATCAGCTATTCTTTCACATTCTAGCTTTTCTAAAGATTTGATTTGAGATCGAAAAAAATAAATTGGATTTCGAATTAAAGGAACTATTAGAAGGGTAATTAAAGCAAAAGCTATAATAACCTCAATTAGCAAAAAGGATCTTTTGTTTTTGTAAAAAAAAAATAGCCGTTTATTTGACTTCATAATAAAAAAATTATATAATTTTAATTAGTTTTTAGAGCAATTTAATATTTATGCAATTTCAAACCAAAGCATTATATAATTTCTTAAGATTTACTTCATATCATAATAAATCTATTAAAGTAAAAAAGTGGCAGATCGAAGATTTAAGAGTGTTAAAATTAGAAAAATTATTTGAGAAACTCAAAAACCTAGATCTTAACTTAGATAAAGAATGTTTTTTAAAATATGGGGAGCAAGTTGATTCTCCAGAAGAGATGGTAGATGTTTTAGCTCTAGAAAAAGAAGGGGAAATTAAAGATCAAATCTATCTTATCTTATTTGAGCTATATCGTAGATTTCTATCAGAAAAAAGATGTATATCTATCTTTTCAGATGAACTAGATCACAGAATTTTTTTATATGATACCAATCAACTCCATAATGATGAGCTTTTACAAAACTCACTTGCTAATTTAAAAAATATTTTAGATAGCAATGTGGATTTAGGTATAGATCAAAAAGAAGCTTTCAAAAACTTTTTGCAATATTTAGCGCATGATTTAGAAAACTTTTTGTTTGATTATATATCCGATCAAATCGATGCAAAAAATGAAGTATATGCTCTAGAATTAATAGATAGTTTTTATCCATATATATCTAAAAATATATGGTTTGATTTTTTGAGAGCAAAACTTAAAGCTGCTGAAAACATTTCCTATTCTAATGAAATTATTGAAAAGATCTTATCGAATTTAAAGTTAAAACCAAATTTAGATTTGCAGTTTCGAATACTCAAATTTATGGTAGGTCACGGTGATAGAAATCTTTTTTTTAAAATTTTAAAACAAACAACTGAGCATTTAAAAAAAGAGTCAGAATTTAAAGAAGTTTTAAATGTTTTAGCAGATTTTTATCAAAGGCTAGATAGAGAAGATTTAGAGAAAAAAATTCTAGATATGATCGATAAAAGATCTAAAATTAAAAATGATCAAAATATAAAAAAACAAGAAATTGATAGAATTTTAAAGGTTTTTTCTTAATAAATTTAATTTATAAGAGTTTAATAGGATTGAAATTAATATAATCTGCTGAAGTCAACATATATTTTATATTATTTTTTTGACCAAACATCTTTTTTTCAGCCTTTAAATTGTGAAGATGGCCAAAGATGCAGATATCAATATTGTGCTTTTCTAAGAGTTTTGAAACTATTGAGTCTTTCAAATCAGCCGAAATAGGAGGGTAGTGAGTCATAACTATTTTAGTTTTAGCTTTTGTATCTAACTTTTCTAAACTAAGTTTTAGTCTTTCGATTTCTCTTAAAAAGATTTTTTCAGATAAATCTTTCTGAATGTCTTTTTCTAAATCATTTTTTTGTTTGGGATTGTATACAAAATTAATATACTCATCAAAATTATACTCTTTTGTATCCCAAAGTCTAGCTCCTGCAATTGCAATATCATCAAATGAAAGAGCGTTATTTTGAATAAAAGAAATAGATGGGGGAATTGCTTCTTTTAATTTGGAAAAAGATGGCCACCAATAATCATGATTTCCCCTTATAATGACTTTTTTGCCGGGTAGACTATGTAGCCATTCTAAGTCGATAAGAGCATCTTTTAATTTGATCGCCCATGAGATATCGCCAGGAACTAAAACTAAATCATTAGCAGTTACAGTTTTTTTCCAATTACTTTCGATCTTTTTTTGATAATCTTTCCAAATGTCTCCAAAATCTTCCATCGTTTTTTCAGGATTTGAAAGGCTAAGATGTAGATCTGAAATAGCAAAAATTTGCATGTTTAAAATTCAAAATTATCAGGCAAGTTAGTTCCTGCTGTTATTACAATAATACTATCTCGAACATATATATTTTCGCTATCATAAGTAGTTAATTTATTCTTATTTATTAATTTTACTCTATTACCAATTTTTACATGCTCATCGATTATTGTTTTTTCAATTATACAGTTTTCTCCAATTTCAAAAACATCTGGTAAAATATCTTTTGTTTGCTCAGGAGATGAATATGTAGAGTTTCCTAAAAAAACGCTGTCTTTGACTACAGTGCCCTTTTTTATTTTAGTTCTAAGTCCTATCATTGAGTGATTTATCTCTTCAGCTTCAATAATTGAACCTTCACAAATTATAGAATTTGTTATTTTTGTAGTTTTAATATTAGCGCCAGGAAGATGATGTGCGCATGTATATATTGGATTTTTTTCATCATAGATTTTAAGGCCTAAATTAGACGTTGTAAGAGCTATGTTTGCATCATAAAAAGATTTTATGGTACCTATATCTTCCCAATATCCATCATAAACAAAAGAAGCTGCTTTCCCTTTTTTTAACTGAGTTGGGATTAGATGTTTTCCAAAATCTTCTCTTGGATCTTCTAAAAGTAGTGATTTTAGAGCTTCTCTTTTAAAGATATAGATGCCCATTGATCCAAGGAAAGGCTTTTCTTTTGTGATTTTACATTTTTCATTGATGGTTTCAGCGAGTCTAAAATCATTTAAGATTTCTTTTTCTTGGGGTTTTTCAAAAAAATCTACAATATATGAATCTTTATTTATCTTTAAAAGTCCAAGTCTTTTAGCATCCAGTTCGTTTACGGGAAGTGATGCGATTGTTAAATCAGCATCTTTTTCTTTAGCAAAGTTAAACATCTTTTGAAAATCAATGTTATAGAGCTGATCTCCAGATAAAATTAAATAATAATCAACAGGAAGCTCTAGGATTTTATCTAAGTTTTTTCTAATAGCATCTGCTGTTCCATCAAAAAAAATTCTCTCACCATTTGGTTTTTCTTCAGGAGTAATCAAATCTAACCTTCCTGGAAAAAAATTATCAAACTGATAGGTTTGAGAGAGGTGATGGCCTATCTCTGTTGTTAGATATTGTCCTATAACGAGTATTTGGCGGATGTTGGAGTTCAGTGAGTTAGAGATCGGGATATCAATAAGTCTGTACCTTCCGCCATATGAGACAGCCGGTTTTGAGTGATATAAAGTTAATGGATGAAGCCTCGTTCCTTTGCCGCCAGCTAAAATAATGCTGGCAATATTGTAATGCTTCATCGTTGTTTCAAGTTGCATGTAAGATATTGATTTTGTTGCTTCCTCAAAACTGCAACGTAATAAATTAATAATTACAAATCAATAGATTTTAAAAATTAAATAGAAAATAAGTTGATTTTATTAATTTGTTGATTATTTAGATAAAGCTTTATTTAGAATGATTTTAGCATTATAACTAGATCGAACATAAGGATCTGCATAGATAGTTCTTATGCCTATTTTCTTTGCAAAATCTTTATATTCCTGAAACTTTTTGGGAGTTACAAATGCTTTAATTGGATATTTTTTCTTATTTGGAGATAGATATTGTCCTATTGTGATTATATCAACGTTTGCATCTTTTAGATCTTTGATTGTTTGGAAAATTTCTTCTTTTGTTTCGCCAACACCTACCATTAACCCAGATTTAACAAATTTTACCTTTTTAGATTCTTTTGCATATTTTAAAATTTTTAAGCTATTTTCATAAGTAGCTATGTGTCTTATCTTTGGAGATATCCTTCTAACGGTTTCTATGTTATAATTAAAAATATCTACCCTTTGATCTAAAACAAGATCGATTAAATCAAATCTATTAGAGAAATCAGATGTTAAAATTTCAATAGTAGATTTGGGATTTAATTTTTTAACTTCCTTAATTATTTTGCAAAGATGCTTTGCTCCTTTATCTTCTAAGTCATCTCTTGTAACCATAGTTATAACTATGTGCGTCAAATTTAAAAGTTTAGCGGATTTTGCGATGCTTAGCGGTTCTTTTGGATCGGGTCTTTTTGGTTTTTTTTCAAAATCAATATCGCAAAAAGCACAAGATCTTGTGCATTTTTTGCCAAGAGCTAAAAATGTTGCTGTTTTTTTTGAAAAACATTCAAATCTATTTGGACAATTAGCCTCTGTACATACAGTATGTAAGTTGTGTTTTTTTATGGTTTCAATAGTTTTATTAAGAGGTCCAATTTGAAGTTTTTTTCTTAAAAAACTTGGAAATTTCATAATTTTAAATTTGGTGGAAAATTAATTGGTCTATCAAGTGCAATCAAAAGCGCTTCTTGCCAACTCTCTGGAAGAGTTGGATGTGCATGAATAGTATTAATTACAGCTTTAGCAGTTAGTTTATTTGTGATTGCAAGACCCATCTCTGCTATTAAAACAGAAGCTGCAGGTCCAATTGCTTGAGCTCCTATTATAATTTTAGTTTTTTTATCTATAACAACATTTACAAAACCTTTTTTTTCACTAAGTGCATGTGCTTTTCCAAGAGCTGTAAATGGGAATTTAGAGGTATCAACATCTAAGTTTTGCTCTTTTGCTTTTTCAGGGGTTACTCCTACCATTGCTATTTCAGGTTTAGTGAAAATTATCGCTGGAACTGCTGAAAAATCCATTTTATTTTCAATTCCATGAATTGTATCTACAGCAACTAAAGCTTCATGAGAAGCCGTATGTGCTAGCATCCACTTTCCAATAACATCTCCGATAGCAAAAATGTTAGGCTCAGATGTTCTCATTTGATCATCTACTATTATCTCAGAGTGTTTTCCTAATTGAATATTTAAATTTTCTAAATTTAAATTTTTGGTTAAAGGTTTTCTTCCAATCGCTAAAAGTCCTATTTCAGATTTAATAATTTCACCGTTATCTAAATGAAGTTCAATCCCATTTTCTACTTCAATACATTTTAAAACTTTCATCCCTACTTTTAGATCAATTCCCTCGCTTTTAAAAGAGCCAGTGAGTAATTGAGCCAAATCTTTTCCATGAGAATATAAAATAGATGGTAGAGCCTCTATTATTGTAATTTTTACACCAAGCCTTGCATAAAAAGAAGCAAATTCACAACCAATGTAACCGCCACCGATTATAGCAATTGATTTAGGCTGTTTTTTTAAACATAATAGTGAATTGGAATTGAAAACTTTTTTGTGATCAACTTTAATATTTGGGACTTCAGTCGGATACGATCCTGTTGCAATTATAATATTTTCAGCAGAAATCTTTTCAGTTGTCTCTCCTGTTATCTCAATTTCATTTTTAGAAAGTAATTTTGCATGTCCTTTTATTATTTTAATTTTATTTGAAAGAAGTAGCCCTTCTAATCCGGCTCTTAAGTCTTTTACAATTTTATCTTTTCTCTCAATCATTTTTTCTAGGCTAAAGCTTACTTTTTCAACATGAAGTGCAAAAGTTTCAGCTTTTTTTATGATATCTAATGCATCTGTTGAGGAGAGCAAAGCTTTTGTTGGAATACATCCAACATTTAAACAAACCCCACCTAAAAATTGTTTTTCAATTAATGCAACTTTTTTACCAAGCTGAGCTGCTCTAATTGCTGCTGTATAACCGCCAGGGCCACCACCGATTATCGCAACATCAAAATTATTTTCTTCCATATATTTCCTATCTTTTTTTTATAATTTATATTATTTTAGTAAAAGTTTCTACAAACTTTGATTTTTGCTTTTCAAAAGCTTGTTTTTTTGTTAATAATAAAGATGTGAAAATCTGGAGAAAAAATGCAAAAAGAGTTAACAAAAATGTGTCCTAGTTGTGATGGCAGCGTTGCTATGGATGCTGTTTATTGCCCATATTGTGGTAGCGACATTTTTGAGAAAAGTGAAAGCTTAGCAAATCAAAAAACTTCAGATGATGTAAAATCTCTCTCTTATGAAGAAACACTTTCTTCTTTATATCCTCCCCCTTATAAACCTAAAGCTATTCAATCTGCAACGGCAAAATATTATGAAGAAAATTCAGATGTTGATGAAGAAAGTCAAGAAGAGAATGAAGGTGATTCAAGTCCTTTAAAAAAAGAAAGTAACGCTCTTATTCCAACTGCACTTTTTTGGCTTGGAATAAATATTTTTGTCTTTAGTATTTTACTTTTAGTTTTTTCTCAAAATGGAGTTTTATATCTTAAATGGAATGCTAAATTTTGGTTTCTGTATTCCATAATATCAATTCCACTTCTCTATTTTGGGTTTAAAGGTCTTAAAAATTTAGATTAATTTATGTTTTTTAATATAAATATATATAATTAATTTTTTAATTTATTTTCTTGTGTCAAAAAAAAGTTAAATGAATTTTAATGTAGAGCTATTTTTATTTAAAAGGAGGTTTAAATGCTTGATGACAATTATAAAGTTTATAATTCATCAGGAACTTTTTTATCTAAGTTGATTTCGATAGCAACAAGCGGTATATGGGAAACATATTCAAGAGATAGAGTTATTGAAATTATGTACTTTACACCAGTCATTAAGACAAAAAAAGGATTTTTTATATTGAAATTGATAAAAGAAGCAAGAGAACAGATGGGGGGAATTAATAAAGTTGCAACTTTTATGGTAACAAAAATTGCAAATGAAGATAGGGCCTCTCTCGATAGCATTTCTCTTTCTGAAAGAGTTCAAAGATTTCATGTAAATAATTTTGATAATAACGAAGCTCTTTTACAAGAAATTGACAGAATTTTTAGAGAGAATTTTTTCTAAGATTTCAAATTTTAAGCTTTTTATCTTTCATCATATTCATACTTGGTTGTACCTGATACATCTTTAATTTCACTTAATCGGCCTGAATGATCTATGAATAATATATCTCACTATTATCGGGATATGTAAGTTTTAAAAGCTTCCCAAGAGGATCGTAAAGATATTGAACTGACTCAGAATTTGGAAATGTTATTTTAGATATGTTTCCAAAAATATCATATTCAAAAGATGTCGTTTTCTCATCATCAATAACTTTTGTTCGATGTCCAATATTATCATATTCATATTCAATCTTTCTTCCATTAGGATATTTTTTTAAAATCAAT
>JAAKFE010000033.1 GCA_011065175.1 Candidatus Anoxychlamydiales bacterium | reverse complement strand
CTAAAATGTCAAATATTAATCCAAATGCTTATGTAGAAGAAGGCGCTAAAATTGGCAGTAATGTGACGATAGAGCCCTTTGCGGTGATTAAAAAAAATGTTACAATTGAAGATAATGTCACAATAAAATCTCATGCATATATAGATGGTTTTACTCTCATTAAAGAAAATGCAACTATTTGGCCAGGCGCTAGTATTGGCACAAAAACTCAAGATTTAAAATTTAAAGGTGAAAAAACTTTTGTAGAAATCGGAAAAAATACAGAAATTAGAGAATATGCCACGATAAATTCTTCTTGCAATGAAAACTCTAAAGTAAAAGTTGGTGATAACTGTCTTATCATGGCCTATTGTCATATAGCTCATAATTGCGTTATTGGAAATAATGTTGTGATGTCAAACTCAGCTATGTTAGCAGGCCATGTGATTATTGAAGATTTTGCAGTGATCGGTGGAATGACGCCAGTTCATCAGTTCTCTCGTATTGGAAAATTTGCGATGGTAGGTGGTTTTAGTAGAGTATCTAAAGATATACCTCCATATACAATAGGAGGAGGCTACCCATATAAAATAGGTGGTTTAAATCTAGTTGGATTAAAAAGAAAAGGTTTTTCTTTAGATGTTAGAAATGAACTGTTTAAAGCTTTTAAGTTTACCTATCGTATGGGACTTAGATTAACAGAAGCTCTTGAAAAGATTAAACAAGAACTAAAACCAACTAAAGAAATTTTAGAATGGACAAAGTTTTGTGAAAGCTCAAAAAGAGGTCTTATAGGTTTAGAGGGTATCACTAAAAATGTTACTCAGGAGCAGCCTTTAGAGGCTCTATCAGTAGTTAAATGAAAATAGTATTTTTCGGCACTCCAAAATTTGCAGCAAATATATTATCTTATCTTTTCGAGAATAAAGTAAATATCGTAGCAGTTGTAACTCAGCCAGACATTAAAAGAAATGGAAGAGAAAATATATCTGAAGTAAAAAAAATATCATCGCTATATTTAGATAAAACAGATGTTTTTCAGCCAGAGAAAGCATCAAATCCAGATTTTATAAATGAAATAAAAAAATATAATGCAGATCTATTTATCATTGTAGCTTATGGTCAAATCTTAAAACAAGCTCTTTTAGATGTCCCAAAAGAAGGGTCAATAAATGTTCATGCATCTCTTCTACCAAAATATAGAGGAGCAGCTCCTATTCAACACTCTATATTAAATGGCGAAAAAAAAACAGGAATCACTATTCAAAAGTTAGTTAGAAAAATGGATGCAGGGCCAATAATTGTGCAAAAAGAGATCGAAATTAAAGATACAATGATTTTTACAGAGCTAGAAGATGAGCTTTGTCTTTTATCTAAACCTCTTTTATTGGAAGTTTTAGAGATGTATAAAAAAAATAATGTTTCTTTTGCAGATCAAGATGAATCAAAAGTTACTTATGCTCATAAAATTACAAAAGAAATAAGAGAGATCAATTTTGAGAATGAAGCTAAAAAAATATATGATCAAATCAGAGCTTTTTCTTTGAAGCCTGGAGTTTTTTGTAGGGTTAAAATTCAGGGAAATCAAAAAGAGTTAAAAATTTTTGAAAGTGAAATTATAGATAAAAAACTAAAACCAAAAGAAATTATTATTGAAGATAATTTTGTTATTGTCGGGTGCAAAGATGCATCTATAAAACTACTTCAAGTTCAATTAGAAGGTAAAAAGAAAATGAGCGCCATAGATTTTATCAGAGGTGTTCATAATCAAGTCTTTTTTCTATAAATAGATTCAAGAAAAAAAAGGTAAATGTTCACCGTCTAAGTATGAGCTAGAATCCTAGGTCGGGACAAATGATGGGAGGTTTCTCATGAGAAAAATGGCATATTACAGCTTCTTGAATGAAGCTTAGAACATTTTTTCCTTGACGTCTGAGAGTTTGGGTTATACTTGTTATCCTTTCAACGAATCTTTTTCCTCTATCACTTCTGGTACCGTAGCTTTTCTTTCTCCAGACAACTATCTTTCGTAAATTTCTTTCTGCTAAGGTGTTCGTTGGCTCCATTCCTTTTACTTTAGTGAAGGCACACAGGCATTCGAACTCATTCAATAAGTTTTCACATAACTTCGAAAGGCTATCTGTCCCAGAGGCTAAACCATCTGTAAGCCAGGTTTCTATTCGCCGTTTGCAATGACCAATAGCTTGATTTCTGCTTTTCAGTGATCGTTTCCCTTCTCGAAATTCGCCATGCAAACGACACACTTTTATGAGTTCTGTCTCGATTGCTTGACCTATTTCACTATCGATCCTCAAATTTTTCACAGACCCTGGCCACGTCTTGTCGCAGATTCTTTTTTTGCAGGCTTAATTTTTTTTAACCCTTTTATATTTAAGCTATTGAATGCAAAGGCCTTATGTTTATTAATTATTAATAATATTTTAATTTTATATATAAAATATATTTGATATTTAATAGTAATTAATATATAATATTAATAATAAAGTCAGTTTATTTTGTTTTTAATAATTATAATAAAGAGGTGATAATTATGGCTACTACAACACAAAGTTCAACGTTTGCAAAGACTTATTGCAATTTTTCTGAGGTATATATTCGTTCAAATGAAACTAATCAAGCTGAAGTCGCAGAAAAACTTCAAGGATGTGTAAGAGACTCTAATTTTATTCATGTTGGAGTTTCTGGAATGCAAAATTATGATTTCATTGCTAGGCTTAGGCCTCAATATGCAATGTTAATAGATATAAATGAAGCTACTTGTCTTTTTCATTCTCTTATAAAAGAGGCAATATTAAGTTCTGAAAATGTAAATGAATTTATCGAATACATTACAAAAAAATTGTCACAAAGTGACTTTCAAATAAGTGAAGCGCATATAAGAGCTTTTCAAGAGAAAAAAGATTTTTGGCTTCAAGATGATAATTTTCAATATATAAGAGAAATGTTTCAAAGAGGGGATATAAAAATTCAAAATGTAAATATTGCAGACGAAAGAACCTCAGAAATGCTTGAAAGTTACTGTGAAGAAAAAAGAGCTCAAGTTGGAAGTATATATATTAGTAATGTTGCAGATTGGCTGATAGATAATTTAGATGAATTGTTTTCAATGGAAACGAATATTCAAAAGCTTAAAGGAAAAAGAGATGAAATGATTGTTATTTATTCAGATGGAACTCTAAGGTTACATGAAAATAATTTAGAACATCACCCAATAGTGCAAAAAATATCTTGTTTAGCAAGAGATAGTTTCACATTATATACAGAAATAAGAAAACATTTTATGACGACAGGAGCTTTAACTAGAAGAAGTCAAATGAAAGAGTTAACTTTATAATCTTGATCTTTTTAATAAACTAAAAAAAGCTATTTTTAAATAGCTTTTTTTTATTGTTTTTATTTTATTCTTTTAGAATTATTGATGAAATTTATGCTAGCTATTTTAAATATTCGACGACACTTAAATGATTATATTCAGAAGCTAAATCTAAAGCTGCTTGATTCTTAAAATTAGTTTGAGCTGATGGATTAGCTTCAGCATTTTCAATTAAATATTTTACAATATCTAGATGGCCTTCTTTTGCTGCCATTATTAATGCAGTATAGCCATAATTGTCTGTAGCATTTACGCTAACTCTATTCTTAATTAAATATTTGACTATCTCAAAAAAACCCTTTTCTGCAGCATACATGAGCGGGGTATAACCCAAGTCATTTTCATTTACAGAATTTAAATCAGCTCCACTTTCTTTTAAAGTTTTTAAAGTAATTAGATGATTATTTTGAACTGCTAAAAAAAGAAGTTTTTTTAAGCCATAAAAATCTATATTAATAATTTTTTTTAAAAGAGTTATTTTTATTATTTCTGCTTGAGTTTCATCATCGAAAAGATGAACCCTTGAGTATCGATTGATAAAAGTATCAAAATATCCAAAAATTCTATTTGGATCAAATAAAAATTCACTAAATTTATGTATTTTAATTATTAATTTCGGTGGCAAAATACTATTTATCTCTTTAGTAGAGAGTATTTCCGGAAGGGTTTCAGCAATATAATAAGCTGTAAGAGTAGTTAGCTTTGGAAGTGAGCTGTGTAATTGAGGTGTTGACATGTAAATAATTAATTTTATTTAAAAATTATCATAATTAAACCATATTGGCCCTTTTAATTGACAGTATAATTTAAATTAAATAACTTTATTTAATATACATAATTGATGATTTTAATCATTTCTTAAAAAGACAAGATCTTTTAAAATGCTTCTAAAAATAAGGTTATTTTAATAAAATTTAAATAAATTATTATGGCATCAATTATTTTAGCAAAGACTCAAAGTTCAAATAAGATAAGTAGTTTTGGTGAAAAATTTGCTAAAGATAAACAAAAAATTGATCGTTTTAAAATATTTTCTAATTTTGCTCAAAGCTCATATGGAGCAAAAAAAATCTTTAGAGTTTTTTATCTTAGCTGCAAATGGCCACTTAATTTTGAAAATCTTCTAAAATTAAATCCAGCTAGAATAAAAAAATTAGTTGATCTGAAAAAGTTATTTAAAAAAGTATCTCAAAGTTTAGATATAACAAAAATTCCTAGGAGCTTAAAAAATGTAAAAAAAATAGTTTTAAATATTCAAAGAGAAGATTTTCAAAGATTTTCTAAAAAAGTTTTTAAAATTGCTCTAAAAGTTGTTCAAACACTTTTAGATATTTGTACATTTGCTTCACTTGGTCAACTATTTTGTTTGTATTCTCTTGGAAGTGCAAATGAAATTTTAGAATTTTCTAAAAGATTTTTTAAGGTAATATCAGGTTCTTTTCTTCTTTTAAGAGATCGAATAAAAGGGATAAAACATTTAAAAACAAAAAAAGAATTTGAAATTCAAAAATCTGAATGTCTAAGACTTAAAGATCTAAGAATGAAAACAATTTTACATGAAGTAAAAAATTTAGATCTTTTGAAATTAGTTAAAAACATCTCTTTTATAGCCTTAAATTGTTTTTTAGTATTGGAGATGATGTTTCAAGTAGCTCTATTTTCAGCTACTTTAAAAATTGCTTTATCTACTATATCTCTTTCATTTGCTTTAGTTTCTTACTTCTATAAAAAATCAATGACATATCTAAAAAAAATCTAATAAGCAATAATTTATTATTAATAAATGGTTTTTTTTAAATAAATTTATCAAATTATAAAATTATAATATAATATAATTGAATTATTTTTGTTTTTATCCTTTACAAATAGGGCCTTTCTTTTTATTATTTAAGCGAAAAATAAGGCTAAATAGATTATGGCATCAGATACACTATCTATAGGTTTAAAAACTTCTCAAAGTGCTATAAGCACAAGTGCTTTTAGTGCAAATCAAAATGTTTCAGATAGTAGAGAGGAGCTTGAGAGTTTTGGAAAAAAATTTCATAAAAAAGAAAATAAAAATACCTATTTAGATATTTCTTCTAGTCATTTTACTAGCACTTACGGTGCTTATCAATTATTTAAATTTATTGGAAAACTTTGCGCTTGGCCGATTTTATTTGCAAAAGAACTAACACTTTCTTCAAAATCTATTACAAAAATTTCTAATGTTCAGAGAAAATTTAAAATTGGTGAAAAATTTTTGCTATTTCCTAAGATGATCTCAGATGTTAAAGGTTTAAAAGATTCTTATAGCGAATACTCTAAGGCTGAAGATAAAACTGAAACTCGAAAAAGAGATAAACTAGTAAAAAAAATAGTTGAAACCGTCGCAGATTGTAGTTTTTTCCTTCAGCTAGGTGAAATAATCGGAATCTACGCTTTAGGGATTGTAATTGGTCCTGCTGCTATCTTTACAGGCTCTTTATTTTTACTTTTTCAACATGCTTTTGCTCTGAAAATAGAAAGGGAAGATTTTGTTGCTCATGGTGAGCTTAAAGAAAAAGAAAAAACTTTTATAGAAGGTAATAAAAGATTAACTACTATATTTAGTGAAAATAAAAATTTACATCTTTTGAAAATAACAAAAACTGTAATATCTATTGCTCTTTGTGTATTTATGTTAACAGAGTTTGTTTTCTGTATGACAGTCCTATCGCCAACAGCTCTTTTGTTACTGTCTACTGCTACTACTGTTTTAGCGATTTGGACGCAGTTTTATCAAGAGTCAATGACTTATTTACATAAAAGAAAATGAGTAAAACTAATTTTATAAAAAAAAATAAAACTCTATCCAAGATAGAGTGGTTTGTTGTTTTTTCTTTTATAGTGATGTTACTATCTTTAATAATTATTTCAATGTTTTCATAAGTAAATAAATTTTTTGATTTTTTTTTAATACTATTTTTCTTGTTATCAATTCATTGTTTTTATATATTATTTTTTCAAACGCTCTTGGTTGTTATGGATTTGTAAAAAAACCCATTGAGCAAAATCAGGTAGTTTGTTAACCTATTTTGTTAGTCCTTGTATTTGAATAGTAATGTTTACTTTTCAAAACTAGGAGATTTAACGATTATTTTTAAGTTTAAAGGAATTAAAAAATGCCTATTAAGTTGATTGGAAAAAAAAGAAAGATGATTCAAGCCTTCGATGAAAAGGGAAATATGGTTGTATGTACAATAGTTGAAGCAATGCCAAATTGGATTGTTCAAGTGAAGAAAAAAGAAATTGATGGATATAACGCTGTTCAAATAGGAGCATTTGTTAAGAAAAAGACTACTAAACCAATGAAAGGTCATTTTGAAAAAGCAAAAGTTGGTATTTTAGATAAGTTAATTGAATCGAAAGTTGATAATATTGATGAATATTCTCCTGGACAAGAGTTTAAAGCTAACTATTTTGAAAAAGGCGAATATATCGATGTTATTGGTAAATCTAAAGGAAAAGGTTTTCAAGGATTGATGAAACTACATGGGTTTGCAGGTATGAATGCAACTCATGGTTGCTCTAGATCTCATAGACTTGGTGGATCGACTGGATGGATAACAGGACCTGGTAAATGTTTTCCCGGAGGCAAAAGAGCTTCTCGTATGGGTGGCGATAGAATGACTGTTCAAAATCTTTTAGTAATAGATGTAGATGTTGAAAAAAATCTTTTATTAATTAAAGGAGCAATTCCAGGTATGAGAAATTCCTTAATCTACATTTCAAGATCTAAGAAAAAAATTAAAGCTGATAAAAAAAGCAAAAAATAATAAGAGGCTAAGGTGGCTACACTTAAAAAATACGATATTGAAGGAAAAGAAATCGGGGAAGTATCTATTGATGATAAAAACTTGAAAAAAGTTAAAAATCCTCAAATGATAAAAGACTATTTGGTGGCACTTAGAAACAATGCAAGACAATGGTCAGCAAATACAAAAGGTAGAAAAGAGGTAAATAGAACTGGAGCAAAACCACACAGACAAAAAGGACTTGGAAGAGCACGGCAAGGATCTTTTGCCGCTCCTCAATATAAAGGTGGTGGAATAGTTTTTGGTCCTAAACCTAAATTTGATCAAAAAGTTAAAGTTAATAAAAAAGAGAGAAAAGCAGCGATTAGGTCACTCATGGTTGAAAAGATATCTCAAAACAGCGCATGTGTTTTAAAATTTTTAGATGACAAAGTTGATAAAACAAAGAAAGTAGCTAAATTTTTTGAGACTTTAAAATTAATAGACAAAAGAGTTTTAGTTTTAGGGAAATTAGAGTCATTTAAAAATCTTAAAAGATGCATGAGAAACATTCCTAAAAAATCTCTTGTAGACATAGCAGCTCTCAATGGATATGATTTAGCTCTATCTTCAAATTTAATTATAATTGATTCAGCATTTGATGATATCAATTCTATTTTAACAAAAAGTGAGAAAAAGTAATGGATGCGAAAAAAACCCCATATGAGATTATTAAATCGAGATATATAACTGAAAAAGCGAATGTATTAAGTGGTTTGAAAGATGCTCAAAGCTCTGCTAGTTTGAAAAAGTTTGATAAGCCCAAATATGTTTTTTTAGTAAATCCAAAAGTTAATAAAAAAGAGATAAAATGGGCTTTAGAAAAAATTTATGAAGAAAAGAAAATAAAAGTTTTATCTGTTAACACTATAAGTGTTCATCCAAAAACAAAAAGAGTCAGAGGCCGTTTAGGTAAAACAAACCATTTAAAAAAAGCGATAGTTACCCTAGAAGCGGGTGATAGCTTAGATGATCAAGTATAAAGGTATAAAAAATGACAAAAAAATTCCGACCGATAACGCCATCTTTAAGAAAATTAGTTCTGCCTTCTACAGATGAACTAAACCCGATAAAAAAGGGTCCTCAAAAGTCTTTAACAAGATCTAAAAAAAGAACTAATGGAAGAAACAATTTGGGTCGTATTACTTGTAGACATAGAGGCGGAGGCCATAAAAGAAAATTTAGAAAGATTGATTTTAGAAGAGAAAAATTAAATATAGAAGCCAAAATATCTTCTATTGAATACGATCCTAATAGAACAGCGCATATTGCTCTATTACACTATAAAGATGGTGAAAAAAGATATATCTTAGCTCCTCAAGGAATAAAAGTTGGAGATATAGTTGCGACAACAAAAGGCGCTCCTTTTAGAGCTGGATATTGTATGTCTTTGAAATACATGCCTCTTGGATCTTTTATTCATAATATTGAGATGTATCCAAAGAGAGGAGCTATACTTGTTAGATCTGCAGGACTATCTGCTCAGCTTTTGGCTAGAAGTGAGGGATATGCAACTATTAAAATGCCATCAGGTGAAGTTAGACTTATAAAGGAAGATTGTTGTGCAACACTTGGCCTTGTCTCGAATGCTGAACATAACCTTAGAGTTGATGCAAAAGCTGGAAGAACTCGTTGGAAAGGAATTAGGCCAACGGTAAGAGGAACGGCTATGAACCCAGTTGACCACCCACATGGAGGCGGCGAGGGGAAGAGCAAAGGAAATCATCCTCAATCTCCTTGGGCGCAATATGCTAAAGGATTTCGTACAAGAGCAAAGAAAAAGAAAAATAAAATGATTATTAAATCTAGACGAAAAAATAGGTAAAAAATATGGCAAGATCTTTAAAAAAGGGACCTTTTGTAGATCATTTTTTGATGAATAAAATTGAAAAGCTAACAGCTGATCAAAAGAAAAGACCAATTAAAACATATTCTAGAAGGTCAATGATAGTTCCGGAAATGATTGGATTAAACTTTGAAGTACATAATGGCAAAAGATTTATACCTGTTTTTATCTCTGAGAATATGGTTGGTCATAGATTAGGAGAGTTTTCTCCTACCAGAACGTTTAAAGGCCATCCAATTAAAAAAGCTGTAGCTTCGAGCTCAGCGGGAAAGGGTAAAAAATAATGCAGGAAGCTAAAGCTAAAACTAAATATGTAAGAATTAGTCCATATAAGGCTAGAAGATCTGCAGATTTGATTAGGAATATGTTGGTTGAAGAAGCTCTATTGCAACTTAAGCTTAGCAATTTAAAAGGCTCAAGGCTTTTAAAAAAGACATTAGATAGCGCTATTGCTAATGCACAAAACAAATTTGATGTAAAAAAAGAAAAGTTAAAAATTGCTGAAGTTAGAGTAGATCAAGGACCAACTTTAAAAAGATCAAAACCAAGAAATAGAGGAGGGCAAGTGCCCATTAAAAAAAGAACAAGTCATTTTACAATAGTACTGACAACTACAGAGGAGAAATAAATGGCGCGAAGAGGCTCACCTATAGGATTTCGTTTAGTAACAAGAAAAAAATGGCAATCTAATTGGTATGCTAACAAGCAAGAGTTTGGCGATCTTTTAGAAGAAGATAGACTTATCAGAAAGCTTTTAGAGAAACAACCGGCGTGTGTGGGATCATCGAGATTCACGATTAAGAGAACAAGTGGAAAAATTGAAGTAACAATTCATACAGCTAGACCTGGTTTGGTAATCGGAAAAAAAGGAGCAGAGATAGAAGTTTTAAAAAATGAATTAAAAAAGTTAACGAATAAAGAAATTTGGATAGAAGTTGAAGAGATAAAAAGGCCTGATTTAGATGCGAAATTAGTAGCAGAATCAATTGCAAGACAAATAGAGAGAAGAGTTCCTTTTAGAAGAGTTTTAAAAAAAGCTATTCAAACGACTATGGATGCTGGAGCAACTGGCGTAAGAGTTCAAGTATCTGGAAGGGTAGGTGGAGCAGAAATTGCAAGAACAGAGTGGTATAAAGATGGAAGGGTTCCCCTTCATACATTAAGAGCCGATATTGACTATGGAGTCAAAACAGCTAAGACATCATATGGCGCAATAGGCGTAAAAGTGTGGATTAATAAAGGCGAAGAAGTAATTTAGGAGGCAATAAAAATGGCACTGATGCCGAGTAGAACGAAACATCGTAAGCAGCAAAAAGGTCAATGCGCACATTTAGCAAAAGGTGGCTGTTTTGTTGAATTTGGAGATTTTGGAATGCAATCATTAGATAGAGGTTGGATAACATCTCAGCAAATAGAGGCTTGTCGTATATCTATTAATCGTCATTTTAGTAGAAAAGGAAAGGTTTGGATTAAAGTTTTTCCAGATAAACCGATTAGTAAAAAACCGGCAGAGACACGTATGGGAAAAGGAAAAGGTTCTCCAAGTATTTGGGTGAGCGTTATTCGTCCTGGAAGAATTTTATTTGAAGTAGGTAATGTATCAAAAGAAGAAGCGAGAAAAGCTCTTCGTTTAGCTGCAGCGAAACTACCTATTAGAACTAGGTTTGTTGAGCGAATGGAAAGGGTGTAAATATGGAAAATATAAGTGAAATAAGAGAGCAAGCAGAAGATCAGTTGGAATTTAGGTTAACTGAAATTGATCGTGAAATTTTTGATTTAGTAAATGAATTAAAGATATCGCATAAACTAGAAAAACCACATCTTTTAAAAAGTTTAAAAAAAGAAAAAGCTCAAATACTAACAATCTTAACTGAGAGAAAAAGGGTAAAATAAATCATGCAAGCAAAGAAAAGAAAAGTATTAGAAGGCGTAGTAGTATCTGATAAAATGGAAAAAACAGTTGTTGTAAAAGTTATCAGAAGCATGAGACATCCAAAATACACAAAATTGGTTGAAAAGTGGAAGAAATATTATGCCCATGATGATACAAAAAAAGCAAAAGTTGGAACGAGAGTTAAAATTATTCAATCTAGACCTCTATCAAAGCTTAAAAGATGGAAAGTAATTGAAGTTCTATAAAAAAAGGGATTAAAAAAAAATGATTCAAGAAGAGAGCGAACTAGATGTTGCTGATAATACAGGCGCTAAAAAGATAAAATGTTTTAGAGTTTTAGGCGGTACTAAAAGAAGATACGCATATATTGGTGATGTAGTTATAGCTTCAGTAAAAGAAGCAGATCCAAAAGGGATTGTAAAGAAAGGCGACAAAGTAAGAGCAGTCATTGTTAGAACAAAAAAACATACATATAGAAAAGATGGATCTAAGCTTAGATTTTATGATAACAGTGCCGTGATTATTGATGATAAAAATAATCCAAGAGGAACAAGGATATTTGGTTCGATTGCGAGAGAAGTTAGAGATAATGGTTTTATAAAAATAAGTTCACTTGCCCCAGAGGTAATATAATATGAGTAAATGGATAATAAAAGATGACACAGTAGTAGTTTTAGCTGGAAATGACAAAGGTAAAGCAGGAACAGTTTTATCAACACAAAAAGATAAAATTATTGTGCAAGGCATAAACATGAGAAAAAAGCACATGAAAAGAACTCAAAAAACGCAAAGTTCACAAATAGTTGAAATGGAAATGCCAATTCATATCTCTAACGTAGCAATTTGTGATAAAAACGAAAAACCCATAAAAGTGAAAGTAAAATTTGAAAATGGCGAGAAAAAACTTGTCTATTTTGAGAATGATAAAGAAATTGTTTTAAGAAAACTAAAAACAAAAAAAAGTTAAGTAGGAAAAAAAGATGTCAAGATTGAAGAAGAAATATTTTGATGAAATCGTAGCAAAATTTTTAAAAGATGATGAAAAATTAAATCGGATGCAGGTTCCGGAACTAAAAAAAATAGTTATTAGTATGGGGCTGAAAGAGGACCAAAGAGATAAGACATCGTTAGAATTGCATACAAAAGAATTAACACTTCTTGCTGGGCAAAAACCGATTTTAACAAAAGCAAAAAAAGCTATTTCTAATTTTAAGCTAAGAGAAGGCCAAGTTATTGGGCTTAAAGTAACGCTTAGGAAAAAGCAAATGTATGATTTTTTTGATAGATTTTGCAATATTGTCTGTCCGAGGATTAGAGACTTTAGAGGATTTGAAACTAAAGCAGACGGCAAAGGTTCATATAACCTTGGTTTAGACGATCAACAGGTATTTCCAGAGATTAATCTAGATCAAGTAAAAGGCCAACAAGGCATGAATATTGCCTTTGTAACAACAGCAAGAAAAGATGCTGATTGTATTAAATTACTACGTATGATGGGATTTCCCTTTAAATAATGGAGACAAAACACTATGTCATTTAATGACCCAATAGCTGAATTTTTAACAAAGATAAGAAACGCACAAAAAGCGCAACATAAGCATGTTGATATAACTTTAAACAAGATGAAAATCAATATGGCAAAAATATTAAAAGAGCAGGGATTTATTGAGAATTTCATTCAAAATGAGAAACAAAGAAAAATGAGACTCTTCTTAAAATACTCAAAAAATAGAAAAGGAATAATAACACAATTAAAAAGAATTTCTAAGCCAGGGAGACGTATGTATGCACCAAAAGATAAGCTTCCCAGAGTTTTAGGTGGAATCGGATTAGCTATAGTGTCAACTTCTAAAGGGGTAATGACAGATAATCAGGCAAGAAAGCTAAAAGTTGGTGGCGAAATTCTATGTTACATATGGTAAAGAGGTAAAAAGATATGTCAAGATTAGGGAAAATTCCAATTGAACTACCTAAAGGTGTAGAGCTAAAAGTCTCGCCAGAAGGTATTGTAACAGTAAAAGGACCGAAAGGAACCTTAAATTTAGAGATGAAAAAAGGAATTTTATTAGAAATTAAAGATTCTAAAATTCATGTTAGTTTAGATGAAAAATTTAAACTTACATCTGCGATGTATGGACTTTATCGATCTTTGATAAACAATATGGTTCTTGGAGTGAGTAGTGGATTTAAAAAAGAGTTAACACTGATTGGAGTAGGATTTAGAGCAAGTATAAAAGAAAATCAAATTGATTTGCAAGTTGGATATTCACATCCAACTTTAGTCGAAATACCTAAAGATCTGCAGGTTAAAATTAATAAATCTGTTGAGATAGTTATTGAAGGAGCGGACAAACAAAAAGTTGGTCAATTTGCAGCTTTAGTTAGATCTATAAGAAAGCCTGAACCATACAAAGGTAAAGGAATTAGATATAAAGATGAATACGTAAGAAAAAAAGCAGGAAAATCTGCAAAAGCTGCTAAATAAATTAGGATAAAAAAAATGCAAGGTAAATTAAAAAAGCTAAAAACGGCAAGAAGAAGAAGAGTTTTTAGAGTTAGAAAAAAGCTTAAAGGAACAAAAAACAAACCTAGAATGTCTGTTAGTAAGACAAATAAGCATTTATTTGTTCAATTAATCGATGATGAAAACTCTCAAACTATTGGAGCTGTTGGTTCATATTCAAAAGAATTTAAAAATGAAAGAAAATCAAAAGGCTTAGCTGAGAAATTGGGCACAAAAATAGCTGAGATAGCAAAAAATAAGAAAGTTAAAGAACTAATATTTGATAGAGGTAGATATAAATATCATGGTTTGCTAGCAATTTTAGCTGATAGCGTTCGCAAAGCAGGACTTAAATTTTAAATAAGGAATAAAAATGGCAAGGGAAAAAGAGGCTAAAGAATTTGAAGAAAAAGTGCTTCATATCAACAGATGTGCAAAAGTTGTAAAAGGTGGTAGGAAGTTTAGTTTTTCAGCGCTTATATTAATAGGTGATGAAAAAGGAAGAATTGGATATGGGTTTGCGAAAGCAAATGAAGTATCAGACGCTATTAGAAAAGGCTCAGAAGCTGCAAGGAAAAACGTAATTACGTTTGAGATGAAGGATGGAACAATACCTCATGAAATAATAGTTAAACACGATGGTGCGAAAATACTTATGAGACCGTCAAAAGATACAGGTATAATTGCTGGTGGTAAGATAAGAGCTGTATTAGAGCTAGCTGGTATAAAAAATGTTGTTGTTAAAAACCAAGGATCTAACAATCCGATTAATCAAGTAAGAGCAACGTTTAAAGCTTTAAAAATGCTTAAATCAAAAGAACAATTTCTAGAAGAAAGGGGGATTAAATAATGATAACTCTCTCAAGTCTTAAAAATGAACAACCAAAGATAAAACCGAAAAGAAGATTAGGAAGAGGCCCCGGTTCCAAAAAAGGGAAAACTGCAGCTAGAGGATATAATGGATATAAATCTAGATCTGGATCTAAAAAAAGATATGGCTACGAAGGTGGTCAAATGCGACTTTTCTCTAAACTTCCAAAAAAAGGTTTTACAAGAGGCAAATTTTTAAAACCAATAATAGAGCTTAGTTTATCAAGGATAAATGAGATCTATAAAGATGGTGAAGTAGTAAATATTGCGACATTAATAGAAAAAAACAAAGCTCCTAAAACAACAAAAGCTACTTTAAAAATTTTAGATGGTGAAATAGATACGAAAGTAAGTATTGAAGCTCATGGTTTTTCTAAAGGAGCAATTAAAAGGTTAGAAGAAAAAAAATTAACTTACAAAAAGCTGAAATAATATGATTGGTGCTCTTAAAAAAATCTTTTTTGCAGGAGAGTTAAAAGCAAAAATTTTGTTTACACTCTTGATGCTTTTAATTTGCAGAATCGGAGCTTTTGTTCCGGTGCCCGGTATAAACCAAGAAGCTGCTTTAGCGATATTTAAATCGGCATCAGGCGGTGGGCAGAATTTATTTCAATTAATGGATATTTTTTCAGGAGGAGCTTTTAAACAGCTTACTATAATTGCTCTTGGTATAATGCCATATATCTCTGCCTCTATAATTATGCAGCTTTTGGTTGCGATCATACCATCGCTTCAAAGAGAGGTAAGAGAAAATCCTGAGGCAGGCAGAAAAAAGATAACAAAATATACAAGACTTGCAACTTTAGCTTTGGGTTTGCTGCAAGCCTCTTTTATAGTGAAATATGCACTTAGTATGAATGCAACTCATCCGGGCGTTGTTGCTCAAGAGATGCTAAACATAACTGCTTTTGGTATACCTTGGCTTTTTTATTTAACGGTTATGTTAACAATTACAACTGGAACGGTTTTTTTAATGTGGATAGGAGAACAAATTACAGAGAAAGGAATCGGAAATGGTATAAGTTTAATAATTACACTCGGTATTTTATCATCGCTTCCATCAACTATTGGCTCTATTATAAAACAGCTAAATTTAGAATCACAAGAAGTTGGACAAATAACTTTTTCAGCTTTAATTATACTTCTTTTGGTGTTTGTATGTATAATTATTGGAACAATCTTAATTATTCAAGGGCAGAGAAAAATCCCAGTTCAATATGCAAGAAGAATAGTTGGAAGACATGAAATGCAAGGATCTAGCTCGAATATACCTCTAAAAGTTAACTATGCTGGTGTTATACCTGTTATTTTTGCATCTTCTCTTTTAATGTTTCCAGCAACAATAGGACAGATGCTAGGTAGAAGTTCATGGATGGGAAAAGTAGCTGCTTCTCTATCTCCTGGAAGTTGGATCTATCTTTCACTTTATGTATTTTTAATTTTATTTTTTACGTATTTTTGGACAGCAACTCAATTTAATCCTGAACAAATCGCATCAGATATGAAAAAAAATGGAGCGTTTATTCCAGGAATAAGACAAGGAAAACCAACTCAAGATTTTTTAGAAGC
>JAAKFE010000032.1 GCA_011065175.1 Candidatus Anoxychlamydiales bacterium | reverse complement strand
GGTATCCAAGCAAGTGTCATAGCACCAGCAGTAACCATTGGGCCAACTTTAGCGGATAAAATAAACATAGCTGCTATAGTAGCAGGCCCTGCTAAGCCTGGTATTGCAAGTGGTATAATAAAAGGTTCATTGCCATGTAAATCTTTTTTATTTGCATGCTCTAGTTTTGGAAAGATCATATTTAAAGCTATAATGATTAGTAAAAGACCTCCTCCAATACTTATTGTAGAGGTAGAGATTTGAAGAGCTTGAAGCATGCTTTTTCCGAAAAAAGCAAAACAAAGCATAACAAAAAGAGCAATTAGAAGTTCTCTAATTATAATTTTAATTTGTCTTTTGTGGCTATATCGGGCTAGAAGAGATACAAAAATTGGGATTGCACCAATAGAATTAAAGACGAAAAATATATAGATTGCAGATTGAATAAAAGACATTTTCTCAGGAGTCACTAAGATACTCATTTTGATATAACCTCATTATTTTTTTTAATGTTTTGATACATTAGGTATTATAAGCATCTTTTGTTTTTTTTTTCATGCTGTTTTTTTTGATTTTTGGTATATTTTATACAAAATTTAGATTTGTATCTTAAGGATTTTATGAAAAAAAGATTTAACATTTTGACAATTGGCTGCAAAGCTAATCAATATGAATCTCAAGCTTTTTCAGATCAGTTAAAAACCCTTGGATTGATTTTGGCAAATAAAGATGATAATGCAGATATTTGTATAGTAAATGCTTGCTCAGTTACAAGTAGCGCTGATAAAAAATCTATAGATGCAATAAAATATTTTAAAAAGAAAAATAAAAATGCAAAATTTTATTTTACAGGATGCATTTCAAAAGATGTCAAAAGTAAGCTAGACGATGATATAATAATTATACCAAATACTCAAAAAGAGAGCTTAGTATCAGAGATTTTTCCAAATAGAATAGTTCCAAAATTTAGAATAAAAAATTTTGATAATCACACAAGAGCATTTGTGAAAATTCAAGATGGATGTGATTCATATTGCAGCTATTGTATAATTCCATTTACAAGAGGAAGATCTAGATCTAGAAAAGCAGAAGATATTTTAAATGAGATATTAAAGCTCTCAGATAACGGATATAAAGAAATAGTTTTAACAGGTATTAATTTAGGGGAATATGCATCAGATATATCTTTTGCAGATCTTTTAAAAGAGATTCATAAGATTGAAGATATAAAAAGAATCAAATTATCATCTATTCATCCTCAAGACATTACAGATGAGCTAATCGATATTTTGATAAATTTTGAAAAAATGAGTAAATATCTTCATATCTCACTTCAATCTGGATCTAATAAAATCTTAAAAAAAATGAGAAGAAAATATACAACTGAAATATTTTTAGAAAAAGTAAAAAAGCTAACATCTTTAAATCCAGATTTTACTTTTATGACTGATTTAATAGTTGGCTTTCCTTCTGAGACAAATGAAGATGTTGAAGATACTATAAAAATCATTAAAGAAGCTGAGTTTACAAAAGTTCATCTATTTCCCTACTCTAAAAGGCCGGATACTTTAGCCGCAAAATTTTTAGATCAAGTAGATAAAAGTGTTGTAGATGAAAGAAAAAGAAAATTATCTTTCATAGCAAATGAAATAGCTTATAAAAAAAGAGAAAAATTTATTAATAGAGAAATGAAAGTTTTATTAGAGAACATAAAAGATGATTATTTTGTTGGATCAACTTTGAACAATCTAATAGTTAATGTACCTAAATGTGAAAAAATATCTTCTAATGATATTTTAAATGTAAAACTTGTAAAAAATATGAGAAGATATATTTTAGGAGATTTATGCAAATAAGAATTAAACAAAAGTTCAATATAATATCACACAAGATAGGGACAAAATTTTTGATTGTAAATTCCTCATATTTTGTTCAAATATTTCCTGGTCAGTTGCATTTTAAAGATTTGAATTCTAATAAAAGTTTCAAAGTTTTTTTAGACTTTATTGGTCCTATAAAAAAATTCACGATTTTTCAGAATTTACAAAATGGCAATCTAAAGGTTTCTTTTCACTCTGAAGAAGGGTTTTTATCCTATAAAATATTTAATGAAAATAATACTTGCTCTATCCAATTTGAAAGACTACCTCTAGATGAGATTTCAGTTAAGATAGATAAAGCAAAAAAAATAAAAGAAAAAGAAATTTTAAATCTTCCAATAAAAATATCTTATACAAAAAAGCCAGAAGAATTTTTGTTTTTAGGTATTCATAAAAAACAAGATTTAGCTCTTATTCATAAAAGAGAAAATCTTACGGAATTTTTACCGTTTTTATTTTTATATTCGCAATTTTTTAAAGATATACAAACAAAAAAATGTCTAAGAGACAATTGCTTAGTTAGAGATTTAGCTGAGAAAATTCAGAATAAAAAAAGATCTGAAATTGAAGATCAATTTATAAAAGTTTATAAAGCTCATTTTTTTGATTGTTTTATACCAAGAGTAAATGATGAAGATTTTCAAAATATTATTCCAATAGTTGTTGAAAAAGAAGCTTATCCTCTGCATATTTTAAGAAAGCTTTTTTATATAATTAAATCTATTTTAATAAATCAAAAGTTAGATGAGATATCTTTTTTACCATCTTTGCCTATAACGTTTCATTCAGGCAAAGCTTTAAATATAACTCTTCCAATAGGTTCTTTTGATATCGAATGGTCAAAAAAACTTATAAAAAAACTTATTTTTAGACCTAAAAAAGATGTTAAATTGAAGTTTTGTTTTCAATCAAAAATCAATGATTATCGTTTAAGAAGATTTCTCAAAGAAAAGGGCAAATTTTTTAAAAATAAAGATTTTTTATCTTTTGAGAAAAATAAAACTTATTATTTTGATAAATTTCAAAAATAATTTTATTTTAAATAAAAACTTTTTCACATATAAAATTGAAAAACAATTTTTATTTTTGTACCCTCAAGAAAAACCAAATATTTAATCCATGCTAGAGCATCTAGATCTTTTATTAGAAAAAAAACATCCTGATCCACATTCATTTTTAGGACTTCATGAAAGTGTAATTCGTATTTTTAGACCTAATCAAAAAGAGCTATTTTTAGAAGTTAAAAACAAAAAGATAAAAGCAAAAAACATTGATAAAAGAGGGCTTTTTGAGCATAGATTAGAAGAATCAATTAATAGTATAGATTATAAAATACATACACCAAATAAATCTCTTATTCATGATCCTTATGCATTTGAAACAACTCTAGAAGATGAAGATATTCAAAAATTTTTAGATGGAAGTCATTTTACTCTTTATAAAATTTTGGGGGCTCATAAAAAAATTATAAATGGTATCGAAGGTGTTGAATTTAGCGTTTTTGCTCCAAATGCAAAAGGAGTCTTAGTTATTGGAGATTTTAATGAGTTTGATGGAAAAATAAACCCACTGAAAAATGTAAAAGATTCAGGGATTTGGCAGATATTTATACCCAATGTTAATTGGGGATCTTTATATAAATTTGAAATAACAACTAATTTTGATGAAATTTTAGTAAAAACAGATCCCTTTGCTTTTTTTACTGAGCTTAGACCCCACAATAGCTCAATTGTATCAAATGTTGATGGTTTTAAGTGGAAAGATGAAGATTGGTTAAATAAAAGAAAAAACAGTAGTTTGAATGAATCTACAAAGTTTAATAAACCAATCAACATTTATGAAGTTCATCTGCAGTCATGGGTTAAAGGAAAAGATTTTTTCTTAAATTATAAGGAGTTAGCGCATAGACTTGCTCCCTATCTAAAAGAGATGGGATTTAATTATATTGAGCTTATGCCAATAATGGAACATCCATTAGATGATTCCTGGGGTTATCAAGTTAGTGGGTTTTTTGCTGTAACTTCTAGATATGGAACTATTCAAGATTTTCAGTATTTTGTAAATTACATGCATAAAAATAATATTGGAGTTGTTTTAGATTGGGTGTCTGCTCATTTTCCAAAAGATAACTTTGCTTTAAATAAGTTCGATGGAACATTTTTATTTGAGCATGAAGATAAAGATATGAGAGAGCACCCTCACTGGAAGACATCAATTTTTGATTATGAAAAAAAAGCAATTCAAAATTTTTTAATCGCTAGTGCTCTTTTTTATTTAGATAAATACCATATAGATGGACTAAGAGTAGATGCAGTCTCATCTATGCTATATTTAGATTTCGGGAAAGAAAAAGGTAAATACAAGCCAAATAAGTTTGGAGATAATAAAAATTTAGAAGCTACCCAATTTATAAAAAAATTAAATGAAAAAGTACATGAAAAATTTTCTGATGTATTAATGATAGCTGAAGAGGCTACAGCTTATAAGGGAATTACTGATAAAAAAAGTTTAGGTTTTGATTTTAAATGGAATATGGGATGGATGACAGATACCTTGAAATATTTTCAAACTCCCATAGAAAAAAGAGAAAAGAATCAAAATGATCTGACATTTTCTATAATGTATTCATTTAATGAAAAATTTATTCTGCCGTTTTCTCATGATGAAGTTGTTCATGAGAAAAAATCTTTATTTGATAAGATGAAAGGGGAAAATATTTTTGAGAAATTTGCAAATTATAGGCTTTTATATAGCTATATGATTTGCCATCCTGGAAAAAAACTCTCTTTTATGGGTTTTGAGATAGCTCAAATAAAAGAGTGGGATAATTTTGCAACATTGAGCTGGGAGCTTTTAAAAAATCCTCTACATAAAAAATATCAAGATTTTGTAAAAGATATAAACCATGTATATCTTAAGAAAGAGGCTTTATTTGAAGATGATTTTTCATTTGATGGATTTAAATGGGTTGATATAACAGATAAGAAAAATTCAATAATTTCTTATTTAAGAATATCAAAAAAATCAAAGCTACTTTGTCTCCATAACTTTTCTGAAAATTTTTTAAATAACTATTTTATAAAACTAAAGAAACTAAAAAAAGCGAAATTAATTTTTAATACTAATTTAGAAAAATATGCAGGATCTGAAAAAGAGCTAGAAACTGTAAAAATATCATCAAATGGGTTATACTTAAATATAGCGGCTTTTACAACTTTGATTTTTGAGGTTCAAATTGACTTATAGGAAAATAAAAGATCAAAAAGATTATATAAATCTTGTGCTGGAGCTTATCGAACATGATAAGCACTACTATTTGGAGGCTAAACCTGTAATTTCAGATTACGAATACGATCAGTTAATTAAAGAACTTCAAGTATTTGAAAAAGAAAATTCTGATCTTATTCATCCAAATTCACCCACACTCAGAATTGGAGAAGTTTTAACTCAAGGTTTTAAGCATTTAGCTCATTTATCTCCTATGATGTCTCTAGCTAATGCCTATTCAAAAGATGAGCTAAAAGACTTTCTTAAAAGGATATATAAGCTTTTAGAAAAAGAGGATGTTAAATTCTGCTCTGAGCTAAAAATGGATGGAACAGCAATATCTATTAGATATGAAAAAGGACATCTTACAAAAGCGCTAACTAGAGGCAATGGCAAAATCGGTGATGATGTAACTACAAACATAAAAACAATAAAAACACTTCCTTTAAAACTTCATGGGAAAAACATTCCAGGTCTCATTGAAGTTAGAGGCGAGGTTTTTATGCATAAAAATATTTTTAAAAAGCTAAATGAAAATAGAGAAAATGAAGGGTTAGATGTTTTTGCAAATCCAAGAAATGCAGCAGCAGGCTCTTTAAAACTTTTAGATCCAAAAGAGGTTTCAAAAAGACATTTAGATGTTATTTGCTATGGAATAGCAAATGCTGAAGAATTTGTATTATCTCAATTTGAAATGCATGGTTTTTTAAAAGGATTCGGACTGCCAATTTCTTCAGAAAAACATTTCAAGTTATGTAAAAACTTAGATGATATTTTATCTTTTGCAAATAAAATAGAACATTTAAGAGAAAAGCTCTCTTTTGAAATCGATGGTATCGTTATAAAAGTAGATGATGTAAAAAATCATAAATCACTTGGATTTACTGGGAAATCTCCTAGATATGCTGTAGCTTATAAATTTGCAGCAGAGCAAGCCATTACTACTATAAAAGATATTACCATTCAAATTGGAAGAACAGGCATTTTAACGCCTGTAGCTGAGCTAGAGCCTGTGTTTTTAGCAGGATCTACAATTTCGAGAGCTACTCTTCACAATATTGATGAGATTCAAAGAAAAGATATTAGAATTACAGATGCTGTTGTTATAGAAAAAGGTGGCGATGTCATTCCAAAAGTTGTAAGCGTTGATTTTACTAAAAGAAAAAAGCAAGCTATAAAATTTGAGATGCCAAAAAAATGTCCTATCTGCTCATCTGATGTAATAAACATAAAAGGAGAAGTTGCTCATCGCTGCACTAACCTTAGCTGCAAAGGTCAAAATCTTAGAAGTCTTATTTATTTTGCTGCAAAAAATGCGATGGATATCGAGCATTTAGGCGCAAAAGTTATGCAAACTCTACTTGAAATGGGATTTGTATCAAAACCCTCTGATATTTATCTTTTAAATGAAGAGATGCTCTCTAAAGTAGAAGGATTTAAAGAAAAATCAATAAAAAATCTATTAAATAGTATTGAAAAATCAAAAAAATGTCCATTTTCAAGATTCATAATGGCACTTGGTATTAAATATGTAGGATCAGAGACAGCCGATCTTTTAGCTGCCCATGCAAAAGATATAAAAAAACTTCAAAAGATTACTAAAGAAGAGCTTTTAAATATCGAAGGAATAGGCGATATTGCAGCGAGCTCAATAATTGAGTATTTTGAAGATCAAAATAATTTAGATGAGATAGATAAACTTTTATCTTTAGGCGTTTCTCCTAAAAAGCCTAAAGAGACAAAAAAAGATCCACTATTTTTTAATAAATCCTTTGTTTTAACAGGTTCTTTAGAAAAATATACAAGATCTCAAGCTCAAAATCTTATAAAAGAAAGAGGGGGAAAAACATCTAGCTCTGTTAGCAAAAATACAGACTATGTTTTAGTAGGATCAGAGCCTGGCTCGAAATTTGATAAAGCTAAAAAACTAGGTATAAAAACTCTCATGGAAGATGAGTTTTCAGCCATGCTCTAGCTCTATTTACAAAATTTTTAAAAGCCTTGGTAGCATTTGTAACTTTATTTGGGATTTGATGGCCTATCATAATGCTAATAGTAACATATGCAATTAGTTTTAGAAAAATAGTTGAAATGCTTTTTACTGTTTGATATGCCTCTTTATATTTACCATTTTCAATATATTTGATAGCGATAGATTCTAGCATATAATCACTGTTTGATAAACGTGTTTTAGTTGAAACGATTCTTTTAGCTTCATTTAAATTAGAATCTAAATAACTTCTATTAATGTAGGCATCAGCAATGCTTGCAAAGTTATTTTCTTGCAAATGAATTGAGATATTTGAAAGTCTATCAGCTGCATACTCAGCCATCTGAAGATTATCAAAATTAAGAGACAGTCTTAAGATAGTTTTTAATAATTCATTTTTTTCTCGAGATGGAAACCTTGAATCATACCAATTTATTTTATAGATAATTCTAATTGCATTTTGTAAATTAGAGCTTGAATAGGGTCTATTTATGTAAGCTTTTATAATTTTTTTTAAGTAAAAATCTTTTCTGCTATCAAAGAAATCAAAAGCAAAACCTCTATCAACGATACTTTCTGCTCTCTCTAAATTATCATCTCTTAAGCAAGAGGTTAAAACTGATTCAACATTAAATATTTCATCAAATGTTTGATCTGGATTAGTTGTAGCGCTATTGAAACGCTTTTTTATACTTTCTAAAGTACTTTGAGGTGGTAAAACGCGCTTGTCTCTAACATGTAAATAGCTAGGCTCTTCCTCTAATTCTTTTTTAACCTTTTCAAAATACTTTTTATTTGCTTCACTTGCTTTTATAAATTGTTCTTTGATTTTTTTTTCCATATCTTGGTCATATGTAACTTTATTTATAGTTTGTCTGCAAATAGGGCAGGTTGTGTTAGTAGTACGCCAAGATGCTAAAGCTAGATTTTCAAAAACATGGCCATTAAAGCTTGATTCAGAAAATAGGGCATAATAAATGCGTTTAAAAATATTGCCAGTATTAGAGCCTTTGCAATCTGTTTTTACAGGCTCTGCCATTAACTCTAATGTTAGGGAGCATTGAAAATGATTAGGAATAACTACGCTTGAAGCGTTTGCCATATTAACTCCTGCTTTTTTGTCTTCGGTTAGCTATAGCTCTAAATGTTGTTAGCAAATAATTTAATCCAAAATAAGCTAATTTAAAAGGTGTTATAAAAATTTTAAAAAGTCCAATTAGTAAAAATTTACCAGTAATTTTAATATGCAAGCCAAGCCGTTTTTTAAATGTAGATACCTTTGTGATTGCAATAAATGCTTTTAGATAGGCTTTATTTATCTCAGCTTTTTTTGCTATAAAAGTATATGTTGAGTCTCTTGCATCTGTGTTAACTATTTTACTTGCTGCAATTAAAGCTTTTTGAAAATTTACATTAGTGAAATTTCTCTGTAGGTAGAGCTCAGCAATTTTTTTGCTGTTTTGATCTTTAGGAGTAATCGATAAGATAGAGTTATTTAGATTTAGAGCTTTTTCTAGTTGGAAATTTAATATATATTCATCAATTGCTTTTATTAAAATGCTTTGCTGAGTTGAAAAGTCACGAATTAAAGTATTAGCTATTTTAATAGCATTTTGAATTTTTGTTTCATCTTTAGTGCGTGAATAAATAATTAGATATTGCTCAGCGATATCTTTGTTGTTTTGCTCTTTAGTGATAGTCAATAAGATAGAGTTATTTAGAGTTAGAGCCTTTTCTAGTTTTAAATTTAATATATATTCATTAATTGCTCTGTTTAAAAGGCTTTGATAAATATAAGAATCACTAATTATAGTATTAGCTATTCTTATAGCATTTTGAATATTTGTTTCATCTTTAGTGCGTGAATAAATAATTAGATATTTTTTTGCAATTTTTTCTAAAGCCCTATTTTTTTGT
Organism: Candidatus Anoxychlamydiales bacterium; assembly: GCA_011065175.1. GTDB lineage: Bacteria > Chlamydiota > Chlamydiia > Chlamydiales > SM23-39 > JAAKFX01. Next base: position 7,369 of record JAAKFE010000032.1, on the reverse strand, counting down.
GAGCTATCAGAGATTAGAAGAGCTGCTTTTTCTGCAAAAACTAAATGTTCATTGTATAAAAATGCAATTTGAACGATTTTATAATAAAGATCATTTTTCATTTGAGGATCTGTAATTTTTGAAGCAAAATTTTCTGCTTTTTGTAAATCTAAAAGAGATCTACCTACATAAGCTAAGGAAAATCTGGAAAGATATTTTTCCGATATTTCTTTATAACTTTTATTTTTAAAAGAAGTGGATGTTATCCCATCTGCTTCTCTTTCTGCTAAAGCTAAATTACCATATCTAATGTGTTGTAAAACTCTATTATATCTACCTATCTGAGTTACTACAGGTGGATGGCTCTCTCTAAAAAGAGGATGATGAGAATCAAAAGAGGGGTGTTCAAATAGATCATGAGTAGCTAAGCTACTAGAGGCGCTAGAAGATCCTGCTACTTGAGCTAGGTCTCTTGAGGAGACATGGGGGTGGATATTTTGATCTGACTTTTTAGGGTATAATTCTTTAACTGTTTTTTTCGCTTCTTCAAAACGCTTTTTGTGAGCTTCACTTAAAGATGTAAATTGTTTTATTTCTTCTGTTAGTGCTATAGCTGGGATAATTTTTGTGATTTTCTTATTACAAAGAGGGCAGGTTGAATTACACTTAAGAAGCCAAGCTTTTAGAGCTCGTTTTTCAAAGAAATGACCCTTGCAAGAAGTTCCTGAAGGCTCTCTTGTGACTCTGCCACTTAAAGAGCTAGTAGATTCTTTTGGGTTTTCTTCTAGGCAGTTTGCTCTAACAGGCTTTGTCATGATATCACAAGTTATGGGACATTCATATGCTTGTGATGCTTCTGAAATAATTATATTTGTCATAAGTTAAACTTTTTTTTTTTGATTTGAAAGAATAAAAAATTTTTATTATTTTTGCAAATGTTTAAAATATTTAAGCAAAAATAAGCAAGTATTATCTGATGATCAAAAGATTTTAAAAGTGTCTTAAGGTTATTTTAATAATTTAAGTGTTTCAGCGATAATTTTACGAATAGCTATAATTTTGTGAGATATCTTTCTTAAAAAACCATTAAAACCTGAATAATAGATTCTATAAGAATCCGGATGGCTTGGAATTGGTTTTTTTTTAGCTAAGTGACGATAAAATTTCTTATCGGTAAGAGGATCTATAAGTATTCGGAGTTTATTTAATATTTTATTAGCCAAAATGGTTATGGTTTCAATAACGGAGTAGTTATTTATAGATGAGGGTAAAATTTTATGTATTTTATTTTTAATAGATTTAAACGGCCATAAAATAGCTTTTACAAAAGATGAAAGTGCGTGAATACTAACAGCAGATATAATAAATAAACGTAAAAAAAATCTAGCTTTAGAAAAAGAGATTTTTTTAACAGTTTCAAAAGCTTTTGTAAATTTTTTCTGGTTCGAATAGATGTATGCAATCTTTTTTATGAAAAAATCTTTAAATGATTTTTTAGAAATTTTAGCTATAATTCTTTTCAAAGTTTCAAGAGCAGACAAGTCTTCTTTAGCTTTTTTTAAGTGTTTTTTAGCTACAAATTTATAATAGAGATCTTTCCAAGGATCATCTTGATCTAGCCTATCAGTTGCTTTTTCTGTTAAATCTAATGCTTGTCTTTCTAGTGAAATAGATGCGATGTCATGTAGTATCCCTTGGTGAGTTTTTGGTAAAACAGCTCTATCTCGAAAAAGTAAAGGAAGACCTATAAATAGTTTATAAACTTTACTGTTATTAATAGCCTCTGCTCGCTTTTCATAAATAGCTTTATTCTCTTCGCTTACTTTAACAAATTCTCTTAGAATTTTTCGTGCAAGATTTACATCATTTATAGCTTTCTCAATTCTTCTATGGCAAATTGGGCAGAATCTACTTATTCTTAAGATTTCAATAAGCTGGATTTTTTCAAATACATGTAAGCAGTTAATTTTAATTGGATGAATCAATAATTCATGGCTAAAAGCGCATTTAAATTCTTCTCTAATAGAGATCTCACGCTGCTGGAAGGGAAAAGAGCTATTATCTGAAGTTATAGCTGATAAACAGGTCATAAGCTTATTTTTTTCCTTTTATGGCAAGAAAACACTTTCCTTTAAGGAAGGGATGAATTGCCAACCATTAATCTTAATTTAGCTTTCAAATCTTTAATAGATCCATATAATCTTTTTAAAATAAATAAAAAGCCATGGCATGTAACTATTAAACTAATAAATATGTAAGCTGAGGACCTAAAAAAATAGTTGGGAATGTTTTTAACTGATTGAAAGGCTTTTAAATATTCTTTATGTTCTGCATATTTAATTGCAATAATAGGAAAGATTTCACATTTTAAATTTGACTTAGTTATTTTTTTACAAATTCGTATGCTGTCTTCTAGATTTGAGATATTTGTATTTGCTTTTTTTATGAATGCTTTAGCTATTTTTTCATAGCTCTTATCTATATCATCTTGTGATAATAGTCCTTCAATATTAGATACGGATAATGCGTCCGTTATTATTTCTGCGTAAAATAAATTATCAGAATTAATCCACTCTTGAATTTGAGTATAAAGATGAAGAGAATAAGTGGGTAATCTAACTCTTATTCTAGCTCTAGCTCTTCTTCTTAGTATTGAATCAGAACTAGCGGCTGATAAAATATCTGCTTCACTCGTATCATCTGGTTCGCAGCGGGGCTTTGCTTGCTTTAGAAGTTCACATATAAGCTTTTCTCTAACATCATCATAATCTTTATCTTCTTCCAGATATTTTTTTTGATCTTCGAATGTTTGTTTATTTGCATCTGAAACTTTAACAAATAGCTCTTGTATTTTTTTAGCAAGTTCAGTGTCTGGGATTGCTGAAGAAATGGTAGTTCTGCAAATTGGACATTTATTATCATGTTGTAAATGTTTTGCTAATGCTAATCTTTCTATTATATGAATGCAGGTAATTTTGTAGGGTTCAATTAAAACATCTTGAGTAATTGGACAAGTAATATTTTCTATACTTAACTCTGATGTATCCTCTGCAGAAGAAGCTCTTGCTAGAGCAGCCATACTAGTTTCCCTTTTTATATTTAAAGTCTTGCAAATTTATTTTAGAAGAGGATTAATTGCAAGTTTTTTAAGCTGCAAAAATTGATGAGTTGATTTTCATTAAAGAATAGATCATTTTGAGTTTAAAAGATTTTAAAACTCCTAGTTTTATTGAAAAGTTATGACCATTTTTTTTGGGAAAAAGGTGATATTTATATCTAAACTCTTCTAAATCTTTAGATTCGATTTCTAAAAACCAAACTTTTTGAAAACCATTTTGAGTTTGGATGTTTACAGAATATAAATCTTTTATCTTATATTGAAATTTTTCCTCATTTTCTGAAATTGGAAAAACTTCATATTTTTTATATTCTTCTTTTGAGATTATTTCGATATTAAAATCATTTAATTTTTCAACATATGAGGGCAGTTTAGATGAGATTAAATTTATAAATGAGTTATCGATTTTTAAATAAACTGATTTATCTTTTCTTTGTTTTAAAGTTCCAAAAAATCTTAAACTTTTAAGATAATTTATATAAGGATTTTTTTCTTTTGTTAATGGTTCTAAGTTTAAAGAGATAAGCTCATTTGGGAAAATTGTAGAATCAAAAAATATTGCTGGAAGATTTTTATTTAATAATTCTTCTCTATTATTTGAATTAATATAGGGGAAAGTTTCAAAAAAAAGATCCTTAGAATAAGATTTTGTAGATTTTGAGCTTTTTATAGTGTTTTTAAGCTCGATATCTTGAAAATGAGAAAATGTGATATTTTTAACATTTATTCTAATCGGCTTAATCAGTTGCTTAAATGAGCCAATTTTTAAAGTCTTGTTAAAAAAATCTTCTTTCATGATTAATGTAATTGCAATGTTTTTATGTTAATAAAATTTAATTATTCAAATTATAACATTTAATATAGATAATATCAATGATATTTAGGGGCTTATATCAATTCCCCTATAAGCGTTTGATGGCTAAAGTTTTTAATATCAACTATTTGAAGAGAGCCTATGAGCTTTGGATCTGCTGCAAACAGGACTTTTTCAAAAGTCCGAGTCCTACCTTTTAAAGATTTTTTATCTTTATTTAGCCTTTCTACTAAAACCTCTTGTTTAGTGCCGATTAGCTTGTCATATTTAGTTTTTAGGTTTTTATGAAAAAGTTTTAATAACTTTTGAAGCCTTTGTTGTTTTAGAGTATTTGAAATATTATCGTCATATCTGGAAGCTAGAGTGTTTTGCCTAGGGCTATATGCAAATATAAAAGCTGTATCGAATTTAATTTCATCAAACAATTTATATGTTTCATCAAAATCTTCATCTGATTCATTAGGGAATCCAACTATTATATCTGTGCCTATCGTTACATTGGGGATTAAACTCTTCAAAAAATTTATTTTTTCTAAATAGTGCTCTTTTGTATAGGTTCTTCTCATAGCTTTCAAAATTTTATTAGAGCCTGCTTGCATAGGAAAGTGAACGAACTCACAAACTTTTTTTAAATCTCTAAGAGCTAACATTAAATCTTTAGTAATATCTTTTGGGTGAGAGGTCATAAATCTGATTCTTTCTATGCCATCTACTTTATCTAGCATATATAAAAGATCTGGAAATAAAATTTTTGAATTAGGTTTATCTAAACCATAAGAGTTGACGTTTTGACCAAGAAGGGTGATCTCTTTTATGCCTTGGTTAGCTAGGTGCGAAGCTTCTTTTATAATGCTATTAGAGTCTCTAGAGACCTCTCTTCCTCTTGTTTGAGGAACTATGCAATATGAGCAAAAATTATTGCATCCTCTTATAATAGATATTGAAGCTTTTATTTTATTTTCTCTTTTAGCAAAGAAATTCTCTATTCCAATTTCGTAGTTTAAATCTATTTTTTTCTCTTGAGTATTTTTTTGTATGATATCATCTAAAATTTTATTTATATCTAAAAGATTATTTGTTCCGAGTATAAAGTCTAGATGTGGGAATTTTTTTAAAAGTTTATCTTTTTGGTTCATTGCCATACAGCCACATACACCAATTATTTTATCTTTTTTATCCTTTTTATATTCGAAGAGTTTGCCTAGGACTTTTTTTTCAGAAAGATCCCTTATAGAGCAGGTATTTAAAATAATTATATCTGCTTCTTCTTCTTCACTTACTTTTTTTAAATTTCTCATCTCTAGCTGCGTTGAAATAATTTCTGAGTCTAGCTCATTCATTTGGCAACCGTAGGTACGTATATAAAAAGTATTTAAAATTTTCATAGATAAGTTCTATTTGAATTTGCTTGCTAAAAGCTTAAATGAATAGCTAACTTTTTACAAGAGACATCTCTAAATTAAAAAAAATATTTTTTTATATTAAAAAAAGCTTGGCAAAAAAAGAGTAATAAAGATATTCTTATGTTCATAGTTATGTTAAATATTAGTGTAAATAAAAAATATGAATAAAACAAAGTTTATCAAAAAAGAAGAAGCTCTAAAAGAGAGAAAATGCTACCTGTTTGACGCTACAGATAAAACGCTCGGTAGATTTGCATCTGAGATTGCTAAAATTTTAAGAGGAAAACATAAACCTAGCTACACACCAAATGCTGATACAGGAGATGCTGTTATTGTTATAAATGCAGAAAAGATCAAGGTAACAGGCAATAAAGCTGCTAGAAAAGTTTATAGAAGACATACAGGTTGGCTCGGCGGCCTTAGAGAGACTCCATATAGAGTGATGTTAAAAAAGAAGCCAGAACATATATTGATGCATGCTGTAAAGGGTATGCTGCCTATAAAAACTACTTTGGCAAGAGCTCAACTTAAAAAATTACATATTTTTATTGGTGAAAAACACAATATGCATGCTCAAAAACCTATAGCTGTAAATATATAGAGGACAAATGGCAAAGAAACAACAAATTAAAGAGTTTATTGGAGTTGGTAGACGTAAAAAAGCAGTCGCATCAGTAAGAGTTAGAAAAGGCAAAGGTAAAATTGATATAAATGGAAAAAAATTCGAAGATTATTTTCCTTTAGTCTTTCAAAGAGATACAATATTATCGCCATTAACAAAGTTCGAACTAATTGGCAAATATGATTTAATAGTTCGAGCAAAAGGTGGTGGCCTCCAAGCCCAAGCAATAGCTACAAGGCTTGGAATAGCAAGAGCTTTAGTTTTGGAAAATGAAGACTATAGAGGTTCATTAAAGGAACTTGGATATCTTACAAGAGATCCTCGTAAAAAAGAGCGCAAGAAATATGGCCTCGCGGGCGCTAGAAAGAGTTTTCAGTTTTCTAAACGATAAAAATTTTCTTCCTCCTTGTTTATCTAAGGGTCTTTGGGAATTCTTCCCAAAGGCCTTTTTTTTATTTCCCAAAGGTTTTTTTTAAATATCTCAATTTTTAGTTGACCCAAATTAAGAGTTATTCATATTAATAAAATTAATAGAGGGGAATTATTTTGTTTATTATCCATAAAGATAGGCAAGGAAAGCCTGTATCTGAGACAGCCATAGATAACCAAAAACTAGAGATATTTGACGAGAATATGTCTTTAGGTGAAGTTATTTTTGGAGGTAGGATTTTAAATTTGGTAAATGACATAGCAAGAAAAGTAGCGACTCAACATGCTGAAATTCTTTGCTTTACTATTGGAATTGATTTTATTAGATATTTCTCTCCTATAAAAATAGGAGATATCTTGATCTGTAAATCTCAGGTAAATCATGTCTGGGATGATATGATAGAGGTTGGAGTAAAGGTTATCGCTGAAGATTTTAGATCTTTAGAGAAAAAACATATCTTATCTGCATACTTTATTTTTAAAGCTGATGAATCTGAAAAAGCTGTTCCTTTAGTAATTCCATATACTTTAGAAGAGAAAAGAAGATTTCTAGATGCTGAAACCAGGAAAAATATCAGACAAAAAAGAAAGAGTTTTGACTGATAAACTTAAGTTTCGAGTCTTCTATATCTTATAAAAATCAAATCACCAAGATATTTCTTTTAAGATTTGCTCTATTTTTAGATAAATCTAAAAATTACTGCTCTTTTTTGCTGCTTTGTTGGTGAGTCAGAGCTCTTTCTAATCTGGTATACGTTCTGCTTATTTTTCCACAGAATATTGCAGGTACAAAAGTAATAGTTGCAACAATAAAACTAACTAACATTACTTCTGCTTTAGTATAGCGAGAATAATGCCTCACCGGTTCATTCCAAGTTGCCTTTATAGTATTTTAATTTTTAATTGATAGATGTTATCCTTTATTTTTTTTAAATAAAGGAGTCAACAAATGGCTAGACCTTATTCACAAGATCTCAGAAAAAAAGTTTTAAAATATTTAGAAA
>JAAKFE010000031.1 GCA_011065175.1 Candidatus Anoxychlamydiales bacterium | reverse complement strand
ATGTAGTTAATTTAATTGCCAAACTGCTTTTTGGGTAATAATATGAAATGGTATGTTCTTCAAGTTTTATCGGGTCATGAAAAAAAAGTCAAAAGGACTTTAGAAGAAAATTTAAAATCAAGTGGTATGGACAGTTTTATAGAAGAGATTCTAGTACCAACAGAAAATGTCCAAGAAGTAAAAAAAGGTGAGCAAAAAGTAACAGAAAAAAAACTTTGGCCTGGTTACATGCTTATCAAGATGAATTTAACAGATGAGGCTTGGAGTTTTGTTAAGTCAACTACAAGTGTTATCGATTTTTTAGGAGGAGGAAAACCTGCTCCTTTATCTGAAAAAGAGGTTGAAGAGGTTTTAAAAGAGTTAGAAGAGAAGAAGAAAAGTGTAGTCCAAAAACATAAATTTGAAGTTGGCGATATAATTAAAATAACAGAAGGAGTTTTTGTGAATTTCATCGGGACTGTAACCGAAGTAAATCATGAAAAAGGAAAACTCTCTGCTTTAGTTTCAATTTTTGGAAGAGATACTAGGGTTGATGATTTAGAATTTTGGCAAGTGGAGCAAGCCTCACCAGAGGAAATAAATTAATTAGAGGAAAAAATGGCGAAGAAGAAAGTAGTTAAAATAATAAAACTTCAAATTGCTGCTGGAAAAGCAAATCCAGGGCCTCCAATTGGACCAGCTTTGGGCGCTGCAGGTTTAAATATTATGGCATTTTGTAAAGATTTTAACGCAAGAACTCAATCTCAAGCAGGAGATGTGCTTCCTGTTGTAATCGAAGTTTATAAAGATAGAACTTTTTCTTTTATTACTTTGCAGCCACCAGTATCTAGATTAATTTTGAAAGAGTTAAAGCTTGAAAAAGGTTCAAAAATGCCAAATAGAGAAAAGGTTGGTAAATTGACAAGGTCAATTGCTGAAAAAATTGCAAAAAGAAAGATGCCAGACATGAGGGCCTCCTCACTTGAGGCTGCTGTTCAAATGATTGTAGGTACAGCTGCTTCAATGGGAATAGAATTAGAAGGATAAAATTATGAAAAAATCAAAAAGAGCAAAAAAAATATCTCAAATTGTGGGAGAAGAAAGAAAGCTAACTACATTAGAAGTTATTGATCTTTTGAAAAAATGCCCTAAATTAAAATTTGATGAATCTATAGAAGTTTCTATGAAATTAGGTGTAGATCCAAAAAAATCTGATCAACAAGTAAGGGGGACTGTATCTCTTCCTCATGGAAGTGGGAAATCTCTAAAAGTATTAGTTTTTGCGAAGGCAAACAAGGTTCAAGAGGCATTAGATGCAGGGGCTGACTTTGCGGGAGCAGAGGAGTATGTCGAAAAAGTAAAAGGTGGTTGGTTAGATTTTAATGCTGTTGTAGCAACTCCTGACATGATGAGAGAAGTGGGAAAACTTGGAAGAATTTTAGGTCCTAGATCTTTAATGCCTACTCCAAAATCTGGAACAGTAACACAAGATGTTAAAAAAGCTGTAAAAGAGATTAAAGCAGGAAAAGTTGAATTTAAAGTTGATAAAAATGGAGTTATTAATACGATACTTGGGAAATTGTCTTTTGAAAACAAAAAGATTATCGAAAATTTTGAGGTTTTTATAGCAGCTATTACAAAAGCAAAGCCATCTACTTGTAAGGGAACTTATATTAAGAATTTAGTATTATCTACTACTATGGGACCTGGTCTTGCAATTGATCTACAAGCATTAAATATTATATAAAAGGTGAAATAAATTATGAGAGAGGAAAAAAAGCTTTTATTAGATGAGATAAAAGAAAAAATTGATCAAGCTTCATCTGTAGTTGTTGCAAAATATACAAATATTACAACTTCAGAGTCTTGGAATTTTAGAAATATACTTTTAAAAAACTCATCTGAAATGGAAGTAGTTAAAAAAAGAGTTTTTTTGAAGGCTTTTGAAAAAAGCGGATATAAATGCACTATAGAAGAACTAGATGGACAAATTGCTGTTATCTTTATTAAAGATGATCCTATTCGAGCAATTAAAGCTATATTTGAGTTTTCAGAACAGACAAATAAATTAGAAGTTATAAGAGGTGAGATTGATAATAAAACTTATAATAAAGAAGATCTTCTTATCTTATCTAAATTGCCAGCTATGGATGAACTTAGAGCACAGTTTTTATCACTACTAGAAGCTCCAATGTCTGGTACTCTCTCAGTAATGGAAAGCCTTCTTACTAGTGTAGTTTTTGCATTAGAAGAAAAGAAAAAATTAGAAGAAAAAAATAAGGGGTAATATCGTGGCCACAAATATTGATGAAATTGTTGAAACATTAAGTAAGCTACCAGTAATTGAGCTTGCAAAATTAAAAACTGCTCTCGAAGATAAATGGGGTGTAAAAGCTCAAGCAGCAATGCCTGCTATGGCAGCTCCAGCAGCTGCTGAAGCTCAAGGAGAAGCAAAAGAGGAATCTACTGAATTTAAAGTTACTTTAGAAGAATCTTCTGCTGATAAAAAAATTGCTATTATTAAGATTGTTAGAGCGGTTACAGGACTTGGGCTTAAAGAAGCTAAAGAACTTGTAGAAGGGGCTCCTAAAGTCTTAAAAGAATCATCGCCAAAAGCAGAAGCTGAAGAGATCGTAAAGAAAGTGGTAGAAGCAGGCGGAAAGGCATCGTTAAAAGGCCTTTAAAATATTTTTGTTTAATAATAGAGCAAAAGTTAAATTTTTTAATTTTTGCTCTTTAGTGTATTTAAAAAAAAGCTATGAGCTGTAAATCTATTTTAAGGAGTCAAATAAGATGCTAAAAAAGCCGCCTGAGCGGGTAAGTTTTAGAAAAAGCAAAGAGATTATAGATCTACCGAATTTAATTGAAATACAAATTAAATCATATAAAGAGTTTTTGCAATCTGAAAAACTACCCCATGAAAGAGAAAAAAAAGGTTTAGAAGAAGTTTTTCAAGAGGTTTTTCCAATTAAATCTTATGATGAAAAAACAACTCTAGAATATCTTTCATATGATTTAGGAGTGCCTAAATATCTTCCTGAAGCGTGTATCAGAAGAGGAATTACCTATAACGTTACTTTGAAAGTTAAATTTAGATTAACAGATGAAACAGGTATAAAAGAAGAGGAAGTGTACATGGGAACACTTCCAATTATGACTGAAAACGGAACTTTTATCATAAATGGAGCTGAAAGAGTTGTTGTATCTCAGCTGCATAGATCGCCTGGAATCGCATTTGCAAAGACTCGTCATTCTAAAGGCACTATGCTTTATTCGTTTAGATTAATTCCATATAGAGGTAGCTGGTTAGAAGCGGCTTTTGATAATAATGATCTGATTTATATCTATGTGGATAGAAAAAAACGAAGAAGAAAGGTATTAGCAACATCATTTGTAAGAACACTTGGATATTCATCAGATGCTGATGTTATTGAAGAATTTTTCGATACAAAAAGAGTGAAAATTAAAGCTGAAAAAGATTTTGTAAAATTAGTTGGAAAGATATTAGCAGAAGATGTTGTCGATGAAGAGACAGGTTTGGTTTTTGGAAAAGCTGCAGAAAAACTTACAACTGCAATGTTAAAAAGAATGTTGGATGAAAAAGTTACTTCGATAAAGATTGCAGAAGATATAGATGAAACACATCCAATCATAAAAATGCTAGCTAAAGATCCTACAGATTCTTATGAGTCTGCGCTTAAAGATTTTTATAGAAAAATTAGACCGGGAGAGCCTGCGACTTTATCTAATGCAAGATCTGCTATAATGAGGCTCTTTTTTGATGCTAAAAGATATAATCTTGGAAGAGTAGGTAGATATAAATTAAATAGAAAATTAGGACTTGAGATTTCTGATGAGATTTTAAATACAGTAACTTTAAAAAAAGAAGATGTCATAGAAGCTTTGAAATATTTGATTAGACTGAAAAAAGGTGATGAAAATACACAAGTTGATGATATCGATCATTTAGGAAATAGAAGAGTTAGATCAGTAGGTGAGCTTGTTCAAAATCAGTGTCGAATTGGTTTGGCTAGAATGGAAAAAATTGTAAAAGAAAGAATGAATCTATTTGATTTTTCAGCAGATACTATGACACCTGGAAAAGTTGTCTCTGCAAAAGGCTTAGCGGGTCTTTTAAAAGACTTTTTTGGAAGATCACAGCTTTCTCAGTTTATGGATCAGACAAATCCAATCTCTGAGTTAACTCATAAACGAAGACTTTCTTGCTTGGGACCCGGTGGGTTAAATAGAGAAAGAGCGGGATTCGAAGTTAGAGATGTGCATTCATCTCATTATGGAAGGATTTGTCCAATTGAAACTCCAGAGGGTCAAAATATTGGTCTTATCACTTCTCAATCGTCTTATGCAAAAATCAATGAATTTGGATTTATTGAAACTCCATACAGAATTGTTAGAGATAATGTTGTCACAGAAGAAATTGAATATATGACAGCAGATTATGAAGAAAATTGTATTATAGCTCAAGCATCAGCTCCTTTAGATGAATTTAATATGTTTAAAGAAGATCTTTGTTGGGCGAGACATAAAGGAGACTCTCTAGAGGTTAAAGCTACTACAGTAACGCACATGGATGTCTCTCCAAAACAGTTGGTATCAGTAGTCGCTGGTCTTATTCCATTTTTAGAGCATGATGATGCTAACCGTGCTCTTATGGGATCAAATATGCAAAGACAAGCAGTTCCTCTTATGAAAACAGAAGCGCCTCTTGTTGGAACCGGTCTAGAAGCAAGAACAGCATCCGATTCTGGTGCAGTTGTAGTTGCTTTAGAAGATAGCACAGTTGAATATGTTGATGGGTTTAAAATAATAGTTGCCCCAAATGATAATCCAACAAATAAAAAAACATATGAGCTTAGAAAATTTTTAAGATCTAATTCAGGTTCATGTATTAATCAAACACCTATTTGTCAAATTGGAGATAAGATTATAGCAGGAGATATAATAGCAGATGGAGCAGCAATTGAAAGGGGAGAGTTAGCTCTTGGTAAAAATGTTTTAGTTGCCTTCATGCCCTGGTGTGGATATAACTACGAAGATGCTATTATTATTTCAGAAAAACTAATAAAAAAAGATACCTATACATCAATTCATTTAGAAGAGTTTGAATTAACAGCAAGAGATACCAAACTTGGGAAAGAAGAAATTACAAAAGATATTCCAAATGTATCAGAAGAAGCTTTAGCAGATCTTAAAGAAGATGGAATAATAAGAATTGGAGCTGAAGTTACGACAGGTGATATTTTAGTTGGTAAAATAACTCCTAAAACAGAAACAGAGCTAACTCCAGAAGAGAGACTGCTTAGAGCTATTTTTGGAGAAAAAGCAGCGGATGTAAAAGATGCATCACTTACATGTCCTCCAGGAACAGAGGGAGTGGTAATGGATGTTAAAGTTTTTTCAAGAAGAGATAGATTATCAAAAACTGATGATGAGCTTGTTGAAGAAGCTACTAGATTGAAAGATGTCGCTCAAGAATATAAATCAGAAGAGTTAGAACTTCAAATGGAGTTTCATGAAAAATTAGGAGCTCTTTTATTAAATGAAGAGAGCCCAGCTCCTATCATGCATAGAAAGACTGGCGAAATTGTAGTTGAAAAAGGCATGGTTATAACTCAAGATCTTTTAGAGAAAATTGAGAATGAAAAAATAGAAGATCTTATTATGGAAGAAAATGATGTTTTCGATGAGATTAAAAAAATAATAAGAGAGTTTGATTTAGCTTTAGAAACACTTCAATCTAAACATAAATTAGATGTTGAGTTTGTACGAAAAGGTGATGTTGATTTAGATCCAGGAATAATTCGCCAAGTAAAAGTCTATGTTGCAACAAAAAGAACGCTGCAAGTAGGTGATAAAATGGCAGGAAGACATGGAAATAAAGGTGTTGTTGCAACGATTGTACCTGAAGCTGATATGCCATATCTTGATAATGGTAAAACTATCGAAATTATTTTAAATCCACTTGGAGTGCCATCTAGAATGAATATGGGGCAACTTTTAGAAACCCATCTAGGATACGCTGCTAAAAAAGCAGGAATATATATTAAAACTCCAGTTTTTGAAGGTTTTCCAGAAGCCAAAATTTGGCAGATGATGAAAGATGAAAATCTTCCTGAAAATGGTAAATTTGTTTTATATGATGGCAGGACTGGCGATAGATTTGATAACCATGTGGTGGTGGGCTATATATATATGCTTAAATTATCTCACTTGGTTGCAGATAAGATCCACGCAAGAGCAATAGGACCGTACTCATTAGTGACTCAGCAACCTTTAGGCGGAAAAGCTCAAATGGGTGGTCAAAGATTTGGAGAGATGGAGGTATGGGCTTTAGAAGCATATGGAGCCGCTCATCTACTTCAAGAGATGTTGACTGTGAAATCGGATGATGTTGAGGGTAGAACTAAAATCTATGAATCAATTGTAAAGGGCGATAATTCACTTCATGCCGGAACACCTGAATCATTTAATGTTTTAATGAAAGAAATGCAAGGACTGTGCATAAATATAAAAGCAGAGTCCATAGAAGAAGATTAAAAAAAGTTATTACTTTGGGAGTAACCAATGACAGATTTCGAGGATTCTAAAAATTCTCATTTTGATAAGTTAACGATCAAAATAGCTTCTAGCGATGTTATTACAAATTCATGGTCTAGAGGTGAAATAAAAAAACCCGAAACTATCAATTATAGGACATTTAAGCCAGAAAAAGGCGGACTATTTTGTGAAAAAATATTTGGTCCAACTAAAGATTGGGAATGTGCTTGCGGAAAGTATAAAAAGATTAAACACAAAGGTATTATTTGTGATAGATGTGGTGTTGAAGTAACTCTATCGAAAGTAAGAAGAGAAAGAATGGCACATATTGAACTTGCAGTTTCTGTTGTTCATATTTGGTTTTTCAAAACAATGCCATCTAAAATCGGAAATATTTTAGGTTTGTCTGTCTCTGATATTGAAAGAGTAATCTATTATGAAGAGTACATTGTTACAGATTCTCGTGAATCAGAGTTAGAAAAAAAACAGCTTTTAAATGATACGGAATATAGAGAACAGTTAGAAAAATGGGGCCCTAATGGATTTGTTGCTAAAATGGGTGGAGAAGCTATTTTCGATCTTTTAAAAAATGAAGATCTAAATGCTTTAGTTATGGAGCTCAAAGAAAAACTTAGAAAAACTAAATCTATGCAAGCTCGAGTGAAGATTGCAAAGCGTTTAAAAATTGTTGAAGGAATGCTTCTTTCTCCAAATTCTCCTGAATGGATGGTTTTATCTGCTGTTCCTGTGATACCACCAGATTTAAGACCTCTCGTTCCTTTAGATGGAGGAAGATTTGCTACATCTGATCTTAATGATTTATATAGAAGAGTTATCAATAGAAATAATAGATTGAAATCTATTTTAAAATTAAAAACTCCAGATGTAATTATCAGAAACGAAAAAAGAATGCTTCAAGAAGCTGTCGATGCTCTTTTTGATAATGGAAGACATGGACATCCTGTTATGGGAGCTGGAAATAGACCACTTAAATCTTTATCGGAAATGCTCAAAGGTAAACAAGGTAGATTCAGACAAAATTTACTTGGAAAAAGGGTAGATTACTCAGGTAGATCTGTCATCGTTATTGGCCCTGATTTGAAATTTAATCAATGCGGTTTACCAAAACAAATGGCTCTAGAACTTTTTGAGCCTTTTATAGTAAAAAAACTAAAAGAATTAGATTATATCTATACTATCAGATCAGCTAAAAAATTAATTCAAAAACAATCAGCTGAAGTTTGGGATGTCTTAGAAGAGATCATTAAAGGGCATCCAGTTTTATTAAACAGAGCACCAACTCTTCACAGACTTGGAATTCAAGCTTTTGAACCAATTCTTATTGAAGGAAAATCAATTAGAATTCATCCTTTAGTTACACCTGCTTTCAATGCTGACTTTGATGGAGATCAGATGGCTGTACACGTGCCTTTATCTATAGAGGCTCAACTAGAAGCTAAACTTTTATTAATGTCGCCCGATAATATATTTTTACCATCTTCTGGAAAACCAGTTGCTTTACCAACTCAAGATATGATTTTAGGACTATATTACTTGATGATAGATCCAACCTACGATCCTGAAAAGCATGGAAAAAAATTAAAAATATTTAGAGATCGAAAAGAAGTGCTTTTAGCTTTAGGAGCAGGTATTAGTCACAATAGATATAAAGAAAAATCAGATGAAAAAAGAATAGATGAGACAGGA
Source organism: Candidatus Anoxychlamydiales bacterium (assembly GCA_011065175.1). Lineage (GTDB taxonomy): Bacteria > Chlamydiota > Chlamydiia > Chlamydiales > SM23-39 > JAAKFX01. The sequence goes on along the minus strand of JAAKFE010000031.1, from coordinate 8,473 downwards.
AGAGGGCTAAATATTCATGAAAGAATAAAAGTTCGTATCGATAGCGGAATCATTGATACAACACCTGGTAGAGTTCTTTTCAATACTATAGTTCCTGAAAATTTAGGTTTTCAAAACTATGCTCTTAGAAAAAAAAGACTCTCAGAGCTTGTTTTAGATTGTTATAAAAGAATAGGGTTAGAAGCTACCGTTCAGTTTTTAGATGATATGAAAACCCTTGGTTTTGCTGAAGCTACAAAAGCATCACTTTCTATGGGAGTAACAGACGTTAGAGTTCCAAAAGGTAAAAAGAAGGCTATTGAAAATGCATATAAAATAGTCTCAAAAGTAAAAAGACAATATGACGAGGGAATTATAACTGAAGGTGAAAGGAAGTCCAAAATTATTAGTATTTGGACGGAAGTTTCAGATTCATTATCAGAAGAGCTTTATAAATTAATTTGTGAGCCTGTAGGAGGCGAGTTAAATCCTTTATTTTTAATGATGGATTCAGGAGCTAGAGGAAATCGTTCTCAAGTTAAACAACTTGGTGCTATGAGAGGGCTTATGGCAAAACCATCTGGAGAAATTATTGAGTCTCCTATTATTTCTAACTTTAGAGAAGGTCTAACAGTTGTTGAATATTTTATATCTACTCACGGAGCAAGAAAAGGTTTAGCCGATACTGCTTTAAAAACTGCTGACTCAGGATACTTAACAAGAAGACTTGTTGACGTTTCTCAAGATGTAATTATTGTTGAAGGGGATTGTCAAACTCTAAATGGAATTGAAGTTGCAGCTATAAAACAAGGTCAAGAAGAATTACTACCCCTAAAAGATAGAATTTTTGGAAGAACTGTTTGTGAAGATATATATCAACCTGGAGATAGCACTAAAAGACTTGCAAAATCTTTAGATCTTTTAAATACTAAACAAGCAGAAGCTATTGATGATTCTGGTATCGAAAAAGTAAAAATTAGATCTCCTCTTACCTGTGAATCTCAAAGAGGGGTCTGTGCAAAATGCTATGGTGTGAATTTAGCAACAGGAAGCATTGTAGGGCTTGGTGAAGCAATAGGTATTATTGCCGCTCAATCAATTGGAGAGCCAGGAACGCAGTTAACGATGAGAACGTTCCACATAGGTGGTATTGCCTCTGCTATGGTAAGTCCTCAGCTTATAACAGAAAAAGATGGTATTATTGTTTATAAAGATTTAAGAGTTGTTCAAAACGAAGAAGGTAATTGGGTTGCTTTAAATAAAAACGGAACAATAAATATTGTAAAAGATGAAGGTAGATCTTTAGAAGAATATAAAAAACTTTTGAATACAAAATCTTTAGAACCGCTTCAAATATTTACAGTTGAACTTGGAACTAATATCTTATTTGCGGATGGAGAAAAAATTAATAAAAAAATAAAAATTGGTGAGTGGGAACAATACTCAGCACCGATTATTTGTGAAAGAAAAGGGCATGTAAAATTTGAAGATTTAGTTGAAGGAATTTCTACCCAAAAAGAGGTCAATAAACAAACAGGCCAAATGGAGCTTAAAGTTAAGCAGCACAGAGGCGAACTGCATCCACAAATTGCTATATACTCTGATCTAGAAAATAAAGATCTAGTTGGTACATATGCGATTCCAGCTGGAGCTTTGATCTTGGTTAAAGAAAAAGAAGGAGTAAAACCAGGTCAAATAATAGCTAAAATGCCTATAGGAACTATCAAAACGAAAGATATTGTAGGCGGCCTTCCTCGGGTAGCTGAACTATTTGAAGCGAGAAAGCCAAAAGATGCTGCAGAGATTGCAAAATTAGATGGTGAAGTTGACTTTAAAGGAGTTCAGAAAAATAAAAGAATTTTAGTTGTTAAAGATGAAGAAACTGGTATGGAAGAGGAACATCTAATTCCGCTACCTAAACATATGATAGTTCAAAAAGGAGATATGGTTGTTAAAGGACAACAGCTCACAGAAGGACTTATCGTCTCTCAAGAAATATTAGAGATTTGTGGAGTTAGGGAACTTCAAAAATATCTGGTCAATGAAGTTCAAGAAGTTTATCGTTTGCAAGGAGTTGATATCAATGACAAACACATCGAGATTATCACTCGTCAGATGCTTCAGAAAATTAAAGTTACAGATCCAGGCGATACTACTTTCTTATATGGTGAAGATATAGATAAAAAGAAATTCCATGATATTAATAAAAAAACAACAGCTGAAGGCGGAAAACCTGCAAAAGCGATGCCAGTCCTCTTAGGCATTACAAAAGCATCACTTGGATCAGAATCTTTTGTATCTGCTGCATCTTTCCAAGAGACAACGAAAATATTAACTGGAGCGGCTGCAGATGGAGCTGTAGATTATCTTCGTGATTTTAAATCAAATCTTATTATGGGACACATTATTCCAGGTGGTACAGGATTTGCATATCATAAAAAAGCAGATAAATTCATAGAAAGACAAGCTTTGGAAGAGCCTTTATATTCTTTTGAAGAGTCTTTTAAAGTTAAAGACTTTTTAAAAGAAGCAAAAGAGACTGCTTCTACTCCTACTGTTTAAATATAAATCTAAAATTAAATAAAGCCAGATATTTTTATCTGGCTTTTCATTTTTTTTAAACAAAAATATTGGATAAAGTAATTTATTTCTAAATTTTGATTTTTATCAGATCTTTTATTTTATTTAGATCAATTTCGAATTTTCTAATGCCTTCAGATAGCTTTTCTGTAGCCATTGCATCTTGATTTAATAAATATCTAAATGTTTTCTCATCAAATAAAATTTTATCGATTTCCATAGCCTTAGAAGTTTTTGGATCTAATTTTTTTTCAATTTCTCTATCAGCGGTTTGAAGCTCTTCTAAAAGATTAGGGGAGATTGTTAGAAGGTCGCACCCTGTTAGCTCGATTACTTCTTGAGCATTTCTGAAGCTAGCTCCCATAATTTGAGTTTTTATATCAAATTTTTTGAAATAGTTAAAAATGTTAGTTACAGATAAAACCCCTGGATCTTCATGAGATAAATATTCTTTTTTATGATTTGTTTTATGCCAATCTAAAATTCTTCCAACAAAAGGAGAGATTAATGTAGCTTTAGCATCTGCTGCTCCAATTGCTTGCGGTAGAGAAAAAAGAAGTGTCATATTACAATGAATATTTTCTTTTTCTAAGATGGCGCATGCTTTTATTGATTCAAAGGTAGTAGCAAGCTTTATTAATATTCTTTCTCTATCGATACCATTTTTTTCAAATAAAGAAATGATAAGCTTAGCTATCTCAACGCTTTTTTCAGTGTCAAATGAGTATTTAGCATCAACTTCAATAGAGACTCTTCCTGGAATTTTCTTTAAGATCTCTATTCCAAAATTTACAAATAGTTTTATAGCGATTATTTCTAAAGTATTTTTTGAAATTTGAGATTTTCCAAATAAAATAGCCTCGTCAATTAAATCTTTATATTTTTCATTTTGCGATGCTTTTAAAATGAGAGAAGGATTAGTTGTAGCATCCTCTGGTTTATATTTTTCTAAAAGTTCAAAATCAGATGTGTCTGCTACTACTGTAGTATGCTTTTTTAATTGATCTAGCGTAGTTTTAGTTTTTGTCTCGCTCATTTTGTTGCCTTATTTTTTTAGATAGACAAATTTTAACAAAAATGGAGCTTTGATCTCAATTTGTATTTTAGGGAAAGATAAAATGAGGGGCTTAATTATTCAGTTTTATTTGCTCTTTCTAGGCCATGGTACATCGTAAGGAATAGAGTAAGACAGTGCAATTTCAGATGTTTTGGTTGAAAATTTCATAGGGTCAAATTTAGCTTTTAATTTTAGTATATGATTAGATGCAAGTTTGTAATCTAATGATCCATCTATTTTATGTGATTTTTTGATTTTTGTAGTAGATGTTAACGGAACTGTAGTTTTTCTTTTATAATGAGTAAATTCATAAAGAAGTGAAAAATCAAAATTATCTGTTTCTTTAACAGTTGTTTTAACTCCATAGATCTGTCCTAAATTATAAATATTTGAGTCAATAAAATTTCCCTGTTTGGTATAGATTGAAATACATTGTTTTTCAAAAGGCTCATAATTTAATTTTAGCTCAGCTTTTCTCCAAGCTCTTGAAAGATATCTTTCTTCTCTAGCTTTATAAATACCAATTTCAAAAGAAGGTTCAATTGAGAATTTTTTGATTGGTTGTTTAAAGTTTAGTTTAGCTTTATTTAATCTATAGCCTTTAGAAGTTTTTATAATATCTTTGTTATTAATGCTTTCAAAACCAAGATTTGAAGTGAGATTAAATGAAGCTTCATGCGTTAGCTTAGCTAAGTAAGAAAAGTTTCTATCACCGCTATCTAGAGTTTTATTTTTACTTAAGTTTGTTTGTTTTAGTTTATATTCTGTAGTAGCTTTTAAATTTTTGATAATATCAAAATTTATGTTGCTTTCAAGTTTGTAAGTATCTGATAGATAGCCTGTAAATTTAGGTTTTGCATAGAGTCCCTCTAGTCCAAAAGAGAAAATATCTATTTTGTCTTTTACTTTTAAAAAGTAAGCATCTTTTTTTGTATTAAATGAATTTACGGCATATTCAAAATCATAAAACGAATCATTTTTATCATATGTCGATCTAAGTGAGTAAGTCATTTCATTTTTACTCATACCATCTAAAGGTTTTTTGTATGAGGAGTTAAAAATAGTAGAAGTAAATTTGTTCTTTAATAATTTATAAGATAAAAAACCTAAAATGTTGTCTCTTTTATTTGATACTTCAAAGGGTTGTTTTGTTAGATATAAAATACCAAGACCTAATTTTTTTCTATTAAATGTTACAAGGGATCCTCTGCCAAGAGGAGCTGGGATATCTGATTTTTTTGAATATGGAGAAATTGTTAAAGGAGTGATTTTATATTCAGTATCCCCAACTAATACGTTATAAAGGGGAGTCTTATACCCTAAATAAAACCTCTCTGGTTTTCCATCTACCTTTTTAGGAAGAGCTCCTTCATGCATTAAAGGTAGCTTTAGATCAAACTCTAAATTATTTTGAAGATTTTCATTTAAAAGTTTAGAGCCTTTAGTTTCTAAAAAAAATTGAGAATCTGGACTCTCTTTTAAACCATAACCAAAAGATGTTGTAATAGGTGATTCTATAGAGGCAGTATTTGATAGATCAAAAAGAGTTTCTTCTTTTTTTGCTATATCAAAGCTTGTAGAAAGGGGAGCATTTAAAGACTCTGTATTTCTTTGATCAGAGTTGTTATAAGGATTTTCATTTATGTGAACATTTGAAATATATGAATCTAATGTATTTTCATCTTCGTCTGATAGCTCATACTTTATTTGATAATCTTTTTTCTCTAAATTTTCGGGAACTTTTATCGAATAAGAAATTAGTTTTTGATCATCTATTTTAAACTCTTTTTCTATTTCATTTAAAATTTCCCAATCAGGAGGAAGATCGATGTTTGTTTTTAAGTTTTTAGAATTTTTTATATTGTTTTTTATAAGATATTCTAACTCTATAGTTTCTCCAGGCATTGTTAACATTTCTTTTGATTTATTTGATTCAATTTCAATATTTGCAAAGGAGTTAATAGACAAAATTAGAATAGTTAAAAAAAATATTTTTTTTGACATAAAAAACCTAAATTTTGAACACTTATAAATAGAAATTTTAGCATTATGCTAGTTTTATAGCTAGACGAAATTTTCTCTTTTCAGAAGTCTTTTAAGTTGATTTTTTGCCTTCTTTACTCTTCAAGATAGCGATTCCTGTTACTGCAAATAATATGCTAACTATTGCAACTGCCCAAGGCTTCCAGTTTTTTCTTTTAACTGAAGCTTCTTGTTCTTTGGTAAGTTTTGGTACTTCAGTTGTTTCGGCTTGTAGATAGTTTGAGAATAGAAAGCTAAAAATCATAGATAAAAGAATTATTTTTTTTTTCATTTTTTTAAATCCTTAATTTCTTTTAATGCTTTTTCAATTACAAGCATTGAAAAGTATTTTCCTTCGTTTTGATAATTTTTATCTAGATATTTTTCAAATGAGACTAGATTTTTTGTGATTTGCTTATCATTTGATTTTTTTAAATTAGTAATGAGTGAGTTATACTTTTGTAGTAAAGTATTTTTTTTAGATGCAGAAGATATTTTAGAAAATAGATCATCAGTTAGTTCAAAAGATTTAAAACTATTTATAAAAATTGGATAGTAATCTATGCGATCTTCTTTTTTGCAAGCAGCTGTTAGAATATATGCATTTTTCTCTTTTACTAAAATGAGTTGCAAAATTTTATAATCAATCGAGTTTGCAGTTTTACTAACCTCTGATAGAGTTGCTTTGCTTTCTTTGAAATCTATATTACCTAAAATAGTATATGTAATATTTGGATCTATCTCATGTGCTCTTTTAGCTTCGTTTGTGTATTCATCTAAAGTAAAGTCAGTCTCTTGGATAGAAAAATTCATTGTCGGTCTACAAATAGCTTTTTCATTTTTTGTAAATGCTGCTTTCATGTATGGTGTGTAGGTTTTTGGATTAATTATTACCCAATCTTTAGGAGGAATAAAAAAAGCAGTCTTTTCTTCTGCTATTAAATTTATAGAAATAAGTGTAAAAATTACAAAAAATAATCTTCTCATTTTAACTAGAGTGTGCTGTTGATGTTGAAGAGTCTATTAAAATTGCAGCAAGACCCATTCCAGCTACTAATAAAACTCCCCAAAAAACCATAGAAATAGCTGTAGAATGATATGAGCCTGCAGATGCTGCTTCAGCATTGATTCTAGTAGATTCAGAACTTTTTGCAAATGTGTTTGTTGAAAATAAACAAAAACAAATTATTAAAAATATCGAAAGTAGTTTTTTTCTCATGGAAGTTATTGTACCTAATTTAAAAAAATATTCATATCATTTTTACTAATTTTATCATTTTATAGCAAGAAGACACTTTCCTTTTTGAGAAAGTGTGGTTCAGTGTTTTTTAAATCTTTTGATAATTTCAAAATGTATTCCCAAAAAAAGAAATTCCCTATATAATTTAACGTAGATGTAACTTAATTTTTTAGGAAAATGCAATGGATAAATTAGAAAGCTCAGAAGATAAAATTCAAAAAATTTGTGACTCTATAAGAAATGAGACGCTTCTTCCCGCAAGAGAACAGGCAAAAGAGATAGTTGAAAATGCTCATATTGAGTCAGATTTAATCATAAAAAAAGCTCATAAAGAAAAAGAAAGGATGATTTTGCAGGCTAAAAAAGAGATAGAAAAAGAGAGAAAAATATTTGATTCTGCTTTGAATTTAGCTCTAAGACAAGCCCTAGAAGTTTTAAAACAAAAAATTGAAAATGAGCTATTTTCTAAAAATTTAAAAGATGTGATTGTAAGTGAGACAAAAGATCCCAAAGTTATAGCAAATCTAATTAACGTTTTAGTAAAGACAATTGAAAAGTTTGGAATTGATGCTGATGTTAGCGCATATATCCCCAAAGAGGTAGATGTAAAAGAAATAAATAAACTCTTGTTAAAAGAAGCTGCAGATAAGCTAAAAGAAAAAGAGGTTTTAATAGGGGATTTTGAAGGTGGGATCAAATTAAAAATCCATGATAAGCAAATAACCATAGACATCTCAAACGATGCTATAAAAAGTTTGGTTGCAGATTACTTAAGATCAGATTTTCGTGAATTAATTTTTAATATATAGATTTATGAAATATTACTATTTAGCAACAGCTCTTCCTACGATTTCTTTAAAAGCTAAACCAGAGGTTAGCTTTGAAGAGCTAAAATTTATGTTAAAACTTAATCTAAATGATAAAGATTTAGAAAAAGCTAAAATATTTAAAAAGTTTATAGATGTTACAAATTTAAGACTTTTTTGGTTAAATAAAGAGATAGATCCCCGTGGCAATTTAAATACTGCTGAGCTAGAAGATGCGATTTTGATAAAAGATTTTTTTGATGATTTTGTATTTGATTTTTTAGATAGATATGAAAAAACAGAAGATAGATTAAAGTATTTTTCTTTTTTGATAGCCTCTTTTTTTAATAATATCAAAAGCTCTCAGAAAGGTTTTTTAAAGTTTTATTTTAATTTTGAAAGAGAACTTAGATTAGTTATAACGGCACTTAGAGCTAAAAAATTGAATAGAGATATTTTAAAAGAGCTTCAATTTGAAGATTTCTCTGATGATTTTGTAGCATATATTTTAGCGCAAAAAGATCAAGATAGCTTTGAGCCACCACATGAGTACCATAAAATTAAAAAAATATATAAAAAACATATAAACGATCCTAAAAAGCTTTATCTAGAGCTTTTGGAATATAAATTTAATCAAATTGAGATATTTTCAGAAAAAAAACCATTTTCAATCGATCAGATACTCTCTTATGCAGCTCTGCTTATTATAGTAGAGGATTTTTATAAGTTAAGTGAAGATATCGGAAGAGAAAAAATAGAAAATTTATAAAGGAAAAAAAATGGAAAAAA
>JAAKFE010000030.1 GCA_011065175.1 Candidatus Anoxychlamydiales bacterium | reverse complement strand
TTTCTAAATATTTTAAAACTTTTTTTCTGAGATCTTGTGAATAAGGTCTAGCCATTTGTTGACTCCTTTATTTAAAAAAAATAAAGGATAACATCTATCAATTAAAAATTAAAATACTATATATCAGCTAAGTAGTTTTACAAGCTTGTATAGTGAGTATCCAGCTATCCATAAAATGGAAGAATGTCTTCAGGTATGGGATATGTAATAAACGATAGTACTCTCATAGAATTGAGTTTTAAAACAATTGAAAGTCCTAATATTTTGTTTTGTTTTAATATAGTTTCTATAGGAGCAAATAAAAAAGTAAACCAAGTAAGTTTAACAATTTTCAAAAAAAATCAGCAAAAAACTATAGCTTCTTAAAAAAGTTAATTTGCTAATGGTTTTTCAATATTATAATACTTTTTGCATAGATGAATTATGTGCAAATATTAATAACATCTTTGAAATTCAATATTTCTCTTCCTTGTCTGGTTTTTTTTACTTCTTCTCTATATTGCATCATCAGCAAGAGATGTTAAATAAAAGGCTTTATTACTCTTGCAAAGGCTTCTTGAGAGCTTAAGTAAGCGAGAATTATACCGTAGTTAGTAATTGGAATATTTGATTCCTCTAAATCTTTAATTCTAGCTTGCATAGATTGTTTATCTAACATGCAACCCCCACAGTGAATGATTAATTTATAATCATTTAAGTTATATGATGTAAAATCCCTTCCAAAAGCATGATCTATTTGAATTTTCCCTCTGCCGAAATAGTTATTTAACTTTAAAGGGATTTGATAAGTGCCAATATCTTCTTTTATTCTGTTATGGTTACATGCTTCTGCTATTAAAATTTTATCATTTTCTTTTAGGGTTTTAAAAGCTTCAATCCCTTGTATAAAAGTTGATAAATCAGATTTTTCATTTGCCATTATTACAGAAAAAGTTGTGATATCAATAATTGGTTTATTATTTTCATCTAAAGTCCATTTATGAACAATATCTATTGCTTGAGAATCTGTAATTAAAAGTTTAAAAAAAAAATGCTTTTTTAAAATTTTTAGCTGCTTTTGAAAACGTAAAAATTCTGGCGTAGAGATTTTTTTATCCAAGCTTCTAGCTTTTTTTAGATCCATTCTATAAGCAAAAGTGGAGATAAACCTTCTAATTAAATGCTCTTGTACAAAAGCTTGAGGGCGAAGCAGTCTTTTCTCTGGAGTCTCTTCATCCATTGGAATATTTAAAAAAACGATGTCATCTTTTTTTAGATGAGGAAAAAGTTTTTGTTCTTTTTTTATGGGGTTATATGTTTTTAAGATAAAATCAATTAATTTATTTTTCGCTTCGTTATTTGAGAGATCTAAAGATATCTGTGGGTAGAGGATTTCATTAGTAATTTTTGGATTTTTTTTATCTTTGAAATTATTGAAAATTAATAGGAGTGATTTGTTATGTTTTTGAGAGAGATTGATAATTTCAAAATTCTCTTCAAAAGAAGAATTTGGATCTATAACTAAAAGAACTAGATCACATTTTTTTAAACATTCTATTGTTTTATTTCTTTTTTTTATTCCAAGTGAGCTTTTTTCATTAATACCTGCTGTATCAAAAAGTTTTAAAGGGCCTAAAGTATGTATCTCCATTAAAGATATTTTGATATCTGTTGTCGTTCCAAAAGTTGGATCTACTATAGATGTTATTTGCTGTGTTAATAGGTTCATTAAAGTGGATTTTCCGGCATTTACTTTGCCGAAAATCCCTATGTTTGTTCTTACAATCATTTTTTTTGCCTCTTAAAATAGTGGATAGAATCCCCAAATTCATTTTTTCCCATTTCTTTGTTTATAGATCTTAATCTTGCATTTAAACAATTAAAACATTTTTCTTTTGTATCTTCTATGCAGGGTTTATCAGGATAGATAAGATAATTTTTTCTTAAATTTGTAGGGGTTACAATTGGCATTAAAATATTTGCTCCAGATGTGAGAGCTTTTTCTCTGCCCTTTTTATCAAAAACTTGCAGAGCTGTTGGAGCTGCTATATTTACATCTTTTAAAAAAAGTCTGGCTAAGGCATACATTTTTAAACTTAAATTAAATGCATCTTTTAGTTTTGGTTTTATTTTATAAAGAGGGGTTTTTGGATGGGGAACATAAGGTCCCATTCCTAACATATCGATATTTAGCTCTTTGAAAAATAAAAGATCATTTGCTAAATCATTATATGTCTGGTAAGGAAGACCAATCATGATTCCTGTTCCAACTTGATATCCAATTGATTTTAAATTTTTTAAAGTATTTAATCTGTTTTGAAATAAGTGTTTATCATCGTTTGGATGCAACTTTTTATATAATTTTTCATTAGAGGTCTCGATTCTTAAAAGATATCTTCTGCCTCCGGCATCAAATAATTTTTGCAAACTTGTTTTTGACATCTCTCCCAAAGAGAGCGTCATTTGTAAATTGTACTCTTTTTTAATAGTACTAATTACATCTACTAAAAAATATAGGTTTTTTTGAGTATTTATCTCACCTGATTGTATAACTAAAGATCCATAGCCATTATCTAAGCAAAATTTAGCAGCATTTAGAATCTCTTCTTTTGTCATGGTATAGCGATCAATTTCCAGATCTCTTCTAAGCCCACAATATAAACAATTTTTTTCACAAACATTGGAAAATTCAATGAGACCTCTAAAATGAACTTTGTTTTTTCTATACTTTTCACTCAATGTATTTGCTTCGACGAAAAGATTTTGGATTCTTTTTTTCGATTTTGTTTTTAAAAAATATAAAATATCTTTTTTGTTAGATATACAGATCTCTTTTGTCATCTTTAGTTTTCTCTAAGGCTTTTTCTAAAATTTTTTTCTTGCTCTCATTTGTAATAGAGTTTTTTTCTTTTTCAATAAGTTTCCATCCAATCTTTTTTGTTTTTTCATCTGCATAATCTAGTAAATATTCAGCAAAAGTAATCAATGCGTTTGGATGACATAAATTTTGAATATCTCCTTTTTTTGCTATATCCATAAAATTTTTGCCGGTTCTATTAGATCTATAGCAAGCGGTACACCAAGATGGAATAAAGCCCATTTCAATAAGCTCATAGATAACTTCAGATGTTGGCCTTTTATCAGATAAAGAAAACTGAGAAGAGCTTTTTTTAGTTTTGTTTTTATATCCACCAATATCAGTTTTAGAACCTGCAGATATTTGAGAGACTCCCATCTTATAAATCTCTTTTCTAATTTGATGAGATTCTCTGGTAGATAGTATAATTCCTGTATATGGAACGACTATTCTAATTATTGCAACTAGCTTTTTGAAATCTAAATCATTTACTGGATATGGTACATTATTTGAAGAAGGAGCGTTTTCAGCTTTTTTTATTCTAGGCACTGAAATCGTATGGGGTCCTATTGAAAAGGTTTTATCTAAATATCTTGCATGCTCTAAAAGAGCTAAAACTTCAAAGCGATAATCATAAAGACCAAAAAGCGCTCCAATTCCAACATCATCAACCCCAGCTTTTAGGGCTCTTGTCATTGTATCTAATCTCCAATCGAAGTCGGATTTAGGTCCATATTTATGCATTTTTTCAAATGTTTCTCTATGATAACTCTCTTGAAATAGTATATATGTACCAATCTCATTTGTAGCTTTTAGTTTTTTAAACTCATCTATATCTAATGCTGGAATTTCAATATTTACCCTTCTAATCGATCCAAAAGGTTTTGATTTAACACTCGCAACTAAATGGATATGTTTAATAAAATCATCTAAACTATATTTAGGATGCTCTCCCATGAGCATTACAAGTCTTTTATGTCCTTGTCTTTGAATCTCTTTTACTTCTTCAACTATTTCATCATCTGTTAGGATTTTTCTCTCAATTTTAGTGTTTTCAGCTCTAAAAGCACAATAATCACAAGAATTAATACAATAATTAGAGATATATAAAGGCGCAAATAAAACTATTCGATTTCCATAGATCATTTTTTTGATATCTAAAGCTGCATCAAAAATCTTTTGCATTAAAGATTCATCTTTTGAATCAACATTTAATAAAGTAGCTGCATCTTCTAGGGTAATTGTTTGGGTAAACTCAGTCGATGGTTTTAAAGCAGCATTTTTTGCTTTATTTAAGATTTCTTCAACTTTTAGATTAGATTTTGCTCTATCTTTTGTTTTTTCAATAAGAAAGTGTATTTTATTTTCATCAATCATTTTAAGCTCATTTTGAAATTAGTATTCTATTGAAAAAACTTAATAAACAAAAGAAAATCTTTAAAAATTAATCTTTAAATTAGCAAGTTAAGTTTTGTTATATTAATTATTTGCAAAAGCTTCAATTTTTTGCATTTCATTTGGATATATTAAGAGGTTTAAACTCTCTAATTTTTTTTGCTCTTCATCAAAAAACTTTTTAGTTGCTTTTTTGCCGGAGTTTTCTAAAGCTTTTTTTAGTTCATCAGATAACTTAAACTCTAAAGTAGATACATTAATATCATCAATTTTTATGTTTCTAAAATCATCATATGGCTCTAATTTACGGAAGAGAATTTCAGAGTTGAAATAAAGCGCTACTAGAGTTTTTCCAAGATCAAAAATATTAGTTACTTCATTTGGATTTTGATTGCCAGTTTCAAGGGTATATAGACTTAGTCCTAGAGTTCTTTTATTAAGTTTTACATAGTTTTTGTTCTCTTCTGTATATGAATGTGTTTCATATTTTAAAGTATCAAAAGCATCTATAGGAAAATTATCTAATACACCTCCGTCTATAAATAGGCCGAAATCTTCTTTTTTTTCTCGCTCATTTTTAGCGTTTTTTATATATAGATTATGCGGTTCAAAAACTCCTGGAATAGACATAGAAGCTCTAATAGCATCTGAAATTATAACATCATCAAATTTTTCATCTTCTGAGTTTATTCTAAAAATTTCTAAAGAAGGTTCAACTTTTGTTGTAAAAACATGCAAATGTTTAAATTTATCATCTCTTTCGCTAAGATGGCGAAGCTCTTTAAAAGTTAAATATTCAATATTTGTTTTTTCAAAAATTTTTTTCTCGATCCATTTTCTAAAATCTTCTCCCGCGCAAAGAGAGTCTGTATCGAAAAGATTTTTAAAATAATTCAATGAGTTTTCGATGGTAGTAATGGGATTTTTAAAGATTTCAAAAAGATCATTTGTTACATCTTTAAAAAATTCAGAAATTGGTGTGTCTTCAAATATTTTTTTTATTTTTTCTTCTGAAATATAATAATCTAAAAAGTTTGAAAGATCCGTATTAAATAAAATAGAGAGCATTTCATCAGCATTAAACCCAAGGGCTACAAAAGCTGCTATAATTGCGCCAGCTGATGTTCCTGCGACTCTTTTAAGATCTGTTAAAGCATTTAAATTTTCTAGCTCTTTTATAGCTCCTACATATGCTATTCCTTTAGCGCCTCCTCCTTGCAATATTAAATTCTCAAGGGGAATAAATGTATACAAAGGAGGAGCTGTTTTGAGTATTTCATTTTGCTTACTTAATTCATTTAAAAGATTTATAGTTTTTTTGCTTTTATCGTCTGAATTTTCTCTTAAATAATCAACTGCTCTTAAATTATTGTTGTCTATTGCATTTATATCTGCTCCTAAATATGAGAGAAGTTCAATAGATAAATTTTGGTTGTTTAAAGCAGCATAATAAACAGCTGTTTTCCCTATAAAATCTTTTTCTTCTATATTTGCGCCTTTAGATATTAATAAAGCTATCATTGGATTATTGCCTAATTTTGAGGCAAGCATTAATGGTGTTAAGCCTTCTTGATTTTTTGCATCTATTAAACGATATATATCATCGAAGTGATCACAAATAAAATATTTCAAAGCTTTTAGATTGTTATAATAAATTGCTATGTGTAAAAGATTTCCATTTTCATCGATGTTTTGAAAAAGACCCTCTGATGGATCTGAGAATAAAAGATCTAAAATTTCAAAATTACTATCGATAATAGCTTCAGAAATTGAGGTAGCATCGAGGGGAATAGAATCGGTTATTTTATTATGGGTGGCTATAGGGATTTCTACAGAATCGCTTGGCCAAATACTCGCATAAATATTTAGATTTAAAAAAGTGAGTAAAAATAAACTATAAAATTGAAATTTTTTAAAAATTTTTGAGAGCATTTCTATAACCTTTAGATAATTTTAAAAAGTGATTATAGAAAATAGCAAATATTTATTTTTTTAATAATTCTTTTTTCGAAACTTTTGAAAAATTTTCTTGATTACATCTCTTAAAATTCACCATCATATTTTTTTCTTTAAGAAGAGAAGACCCATGTGCAAAAGCCGTCTTTAATTATTTCTTGAATTTTTTCTAAAGATCCTTAAGGTAGTTCATTATTTTCTGCTATTAATTGAAAAGCTTTTTTCAGATTCCCTGGGGTTTTTGATATAGATTGCTGTCAATGAAGAGACGCTGAGAAAATCAAAAGTTTTTTTTAAGAAAAGAAAATATAATCTTCTTTTTGTATTTGGACATGGAAATCCTGAAAAAATAGACTTTACAGAAGATTATTCTCTTGCAAAAAAAGATATACAAATATTTGAGTCTTTTCGAGCCTTTTTAGATGCAAACATTGTTTTGTATTCTTGTTCTACAGGGAAAGAGAGGGGAATAGCAGAGCTTATAGCAAGAACATCAAACGTAAAAACTTTTGCTCCTGTAGAACCTTTTCATGATTTTAAAATGGAATTTGGAGATGAATTTAAGGTTGATTTTTTTGATGTGGATGGAAAAGTTTTAACAAGAGTAATTGATCCTTTAGCTGAAATAAAAAGAAGGTTTGCAGAAAGAAATAGCGCATTTGATTCATCTCAAAATATAGACTAGTTTGACATTTATAAACTGAGATATAGAAAAAGTTTAATCTAACTTTAATTTTTTTTAATCTTGTATATAAACAAATTTGTAGGTATATTTTCAGTAGCTTTTTCTAAAGCTATAATAAGGTAAGTATCATGGAAAATTCAAATATGCAAGATTATGAAAATGATATCGATTTAATGGAGTCTCCAACTACTAAAATTGATGATCTTTTAAAAGAAAAATTAGAAAGAGCGTTTCATAAAAAAACATCTCAAGTCATTCTCCCAGACATTGCTAAAATAGCGACTCAACATTCAGCTATCGATTTAGCATATGCCGCTGCACATTTGCCTTTTCATGCTCGGCCAATTCTATATGATAATTTAAAAACAAGAGATGCAAAAATTAATTTTATAATTAATACAACTAAAGAAACTAGACTAACTATCTTTAGGTATATGCCAGAGAGAGAAGTAAAAAAACTATTTGAGAAAATGCCAACAGATGAAGCTGTATTTATTTTAGATGATATGTCAGAGAGACGTTTTAAAAGAGTTATGGAGGTAATCGATCCTAAACAAGCTAAAAAAATCTTAGAGCAAAAAAAACATAAAAGAAATACAGCCGGAAGATTAATGACAAGTGAGTTTTTTGCATTTAATATGGATAAAACAATTAAAGATGCTTCTGATTTTATTCATGATCATCCGAGAATCGATTTCACAAAAGGTATTTTTATATTAAATGATAAAGAAGAAGTTAAAGGATATGTACCCGCTAGAAATATGGTTGTAAATCCTGAAAACTCTTTTTTAAAACAGGTGATGAGACCAATATTACATAAAGTTACAGCCGATGTTAAAAGAAAAGATATTATCGATCTTTTTGAAAGATATAAACTTTTGTTTTTGCCGGTTGTGGATAAAAATGAAAGATTAATTGGAGTTATTGCTCAAGAAGATGCTTTGGAGGCTATGGAAGACTTAGCAGATGAGGCATTTGCTAAAATCTCTGGTACTTATGAAAATGTATCAAATGAAGAACCTATTATGAAAAGATTTTTAGCAAGATCTCCTTGGCTAATAGTTACTTTAATTGCTGGTTTTATTAACGTAGGAATAATCTCTTCTTTTCAAAGAAAAGAAGGAATTCTTTTAACGTTTGTTTTGTTTTTTGTGCCATTAATTACTGGAATGTCAGGAAATATCGGTATTCAATGTTCTACCGTGCTCGTTAGAAGTATTGCATTTGGTCTTATCACTAAAAGGACAAGATCTGAGGCTATTTTTAAAGAGCTATTGACAGGAACAACTACTGGACTCATTTTTGGAATAGCCTGCAGCGTTATTGTGTATTTTATGAACTTATTTGCAGCTACATCTTTTGGAGCAAGCCCACTTGCTTTAGCTGTTATGGTTGGGTCAGGACTCATCGGCGCTTGTTTTACTGGAACTTTTTTAGGGGTTTTTTCACCCATTTTTTTTGCGAAAATTGGTATTGATCCAGCAATTGCATCAGGGCCTATTGTTGCAGCGTTTAATGACGTTTTATCTATGACAATATATTTTCTTATTTCTTATTCTTTATCGCTCTTTTTTTTCATTTAATTTTCTTGCTAACTTTAGATAAATTTGCTAACATAATAAATGGTATAGATTCAATATAAGGCTATGGTAGATAATTTTAAAAGTTATACGAAAAGTTATTCTAAAAGTGGGTTTGTTAGTAGAAGATGCTCGTCCACAAATAAGCTTTTAAAAAATTTCCTGCCAAGCATTTTAAATGATATTGAAAGTAAATATTTAAAAAACCCGAATTTTATAATAAATCATTGGCCTAAATTAGTAGGTAAAAAATTAGCTCCAATGACAAAAGCTATATCTTTTGAAAATAAAATTTTATATGTGGTAGTTAAAAGTTCGACTCTTTTGAGTATCTTAAAGACTCAAGAAAAAAAACGTCTTTTAACTCTTATGCAAGATAAATTTTCAAAAGATACTATTAGAAATATTATTTTTAAAATAGGGTAGATTTTTTTATAAAATTAAACATAGTGAGAAGGCATGACTACAATGGCAAAAGAAGAAAACTACACTGCTAAGTCTATAACAGTTTTAGAAGGACTTCAAGCGGTTCGAGAAAGACCCAGTATGTATATCGGAGATACATCAAAATCGGGACTTCATCAACTTGTATATGAAGTTGTCGATAACTGTATCGATGAGGCAATGGCAGGTTTTTGCTCAGAAATAACCATAACACTTAACAAAGATGGATCTGTTGCAGTTGAAGATAATGGCAGAGGGATCCCTATTGAAAAACATGAAGCTGAATCTAAAAAAAGAAAAAAAGATGTTACTGCTTTAGAAGTTGTTATGACTGTTTTGCACGCTGGTGGAAAATTTGATAAAGATACTTATAAAGTATCTGGCGGTCTTCACGGAGTAGGTGTTTCTTGCGTAAATGCTTTATCTGTAAAGTTTACAGCTCAAGTTTTTAAAAATGGTTCTACATATGAGATGGACTTTTCAAAAGGAAAAGTTACAAAAGATCTTGAAAAAATTGGATCAACGTCGAAAAGAGGAACTAAAATTATATTTTGGCCAGATGAAACTATTTTTTCTGTAACTAAATTTGATTATGATATTTTGCTTCAAAGATTTAGAGAGCTTGCCTTTTTAAATAAAGGAATTAATCTATATTTTATAGATGAGACAGAAGATAATAGAGAAGATGTTCATTTTAACTACGTAGGTGGTCTTGCTTCTTTTGTATCATATTTAAATCAAACTAAAGGGCCTCTGTTTGAAAAACCGATATATTTTCATGCTCAAAAAGAAGGTCACGATGGTTCTATTGATGTTGAAATCGCTTTGCAGTGGAATGAATCTTTTACTGAAACCATGTGCACTTATGTAAACAATATTTCAACAAAACAAGGTGGTACTCATTTAACAGGATTTTCAACTGCTCTAACAAGAGTCTTAAACAATTACATAAAAAAATCTGGAGCTGCTAGATCTGAAAAAACAGCTGTTTCAGGCGATGATATGAGGGAAGGAATTACAGCTGTAATTTCTGTAAAAGTTCCAAATCCACAATTTGAAGGTCAAACAAAACAAAGACTTGGCAACTCAGATGTTGGCTCAGTTGTTCAACAAATAACAGGCGAAGAACTCACAATATTTTTTGATGAAAATCCTGCGATTACAAAAATGATTGCAGAAAAGGTAATTATAGCTGCTCAAGCAAGAGAAGCTGCGAAAAAAGCAAGAGAGTTAACGCTTAGAAAAACAGCGATGGATTCAACTCGTCTTCCCGGAAAGTTAACCGATTGCCAAGAATCAAATCCTGAAGTTTGTGAAATATATATAGTAGAAGGAGATTCTGCTGGTGGTTCTGCAAAAATGGGAAGAGACAGACGTTTTCAAGCAATTTTACCTATTCGCGGTAAAATTTTAAATGTTGAAAAATCAAGACTTCAAAAGATTTTAAAAAACAACGAAATTGGAATAATGATCTCAGCTTTAGGTTGTGGCATTGGAAAAGATAATTTTGATATCAAAAAACTAAGATATCATAAAGTTATTATTATGACGGATGCTGACGTTGATGGCTCTCACATCAGAACTCTTCTTTTAACATTTTTTTATCGTCATATGCCAGCTTTAGTAGAAAACAATTTTATCTATATAGCTCGGCCTCCTCTTTATAGAGTAAAAAGAAAAAAAGCTATTCGTTTTATTCACTCAGAAAAAGAGATGGATGAATATCTTTTAGAGCTTGGTATATCAGATGTTTTGATTAGAAGAGCTAATTTAGAAGAATCTTTAGATCAAAAAGAGTTAAAAGAGCTTTTATCTATTATTGTAGATGTTGAATCTTTAATAGCTACACTAGAGAGAAAAGGAGTGCCTTTTAAAGAATTTATCTCAGCGAAAAATGAAAATGAAATCTATCCAAAATATCAAGTAACTATTGGATCTGAAGATAGATTTGTCTTTTCTGAAGATGAGCTAGTAGATCTAAAAAAAGAGAATGAAAAAATTCAATTAGCTCAGCATGAAGAAACAATTAAATCAATTCCTGAAGAAGAGATTACTGAAGAGATGAAAATATTTAGACCAAAGTCTCTGCCTTTCATCGAACTTTTCGATCAAAAAAGCTTTTTAGAACTTAAAAAGAAACTTATAAAATTTGATTTGGATTTCAATAACTATTTAAAAGCAAATGGAAATCTTTTTGATATAATCGAAGAAGGTGATATTACAACACCAGTTGCTACTTTAAAAGAACTTATCAAGTTTTTAAGAGTAAATGGTAGAAAAGGTATGGAAATACAACGTTACAAAGGTTTAGGTGAGATGAACGCAGATCAGCTTTGGGAAACTACTATGGATCCTGCAAAAAGAACTCTTATTAAAGTAACCCTTCCGGATGCTATTGCTGCAGATCATATGTTTTCAATGCTTATGGGCGAAGCTGTAGAGCCAAGAAGAAAATTTATTGAGCAGCATGCTCTCTCTGTTAAAAACCTGGATGTATAAAAATTTAAAAATTAGGAGAAGCTATGAGTTATACGGAAAATGAAAAAATTATTCCGAGAAATGTTGAAGAGGAAATGAAAGAGAGTTATCTTCGCTATTCGATGTCTGTTATTATCTCAAGGGCTCTTCCCGATGTTAGAGATGGACTAAAGCCATCTCAAAGAAGAATTTTATATGCTATGAAACAGCTAAATTTATCTCCAGGAGCAAAACATAGAAAATGTGCGAAAATATCTGGAGATACCTCTGGTGATTATCATCCTCACGGCGAGACCGTAATTTATCCGACTTTAGTTAGAATGGCGCAAGATTGGAATATGAGATACACCTTAGTGGATGGTCAGGGAAATTTCGGATCTATCGATGGAGATCCTCCAGCTGCCATGCGTTATACTGAAGCTCGGCTTACTCAAGCTGCTATGCAGCTAATGGAAGATTTAGATAAAGATACAGTAGATGTTACTCCAAACTATGATGAAACTAAAACAGAGCCTGTTGTTTTTCCATCAAAATTCCCAAATCTTTTATGTAACGGTTCTTCTGGTATTGCAGTTGGTATGGCTACTAACATTCCTCCTCACAATTTAAATGAACTAATAGAAGCTACACTTTTAGTTTTAAAAGATGCAGAAGTTACAATCGAACAAATTATGAAAGTAATGCCAGCTCCTGATTTCCCAACAGGTGGAATTATTTGTGGATACAGAGGCATCAATGAAGCATTCCACACAGGTAGAGGGAAACTTCTAGTTCGTGGCGTTATGAAAGTTGAAGAAAAAGCAAATGGCAGACAATTCATCGCTATTTCAGAAATACCCTACGGTGTAAATAAATCAAGATTAATAGAAAGAATGGCAGAACTTGTAAATGATAAAGTAATTACCGGAATTTCTGATATTAGAGATGATTCAGATAAAGATGGGCTTAAAATAATTTTAGAGCTTAAAAGAGGCGAGATTCCAGATGTTGTAATAAATCAGCTATATAAATTTAGTGATATGCAAGTGACTTTTGGCTGCAATATGTTAGCCTTAGATAAAGGTCTTCCTCGCACAATGAACGTTAAAAATATGATCTCTTCTTGGATTGATCATAGAACAGAAGTTATTAGAAGAAGAACTAGATTTGAGCTTAATAAAGCTCAGTCTAGAGCACATATTTTAGAGGGATATTTAAAAGCTTTAGATCATCTAGATGAAGTTGTAAGGATTATCAGGGCTTGTAAAAATAGAGACTCTGCAAGAACAGAGATTATGAGTAGATACTCTTTTACAGAAAGGCAAGCAAATGCTGTTTTAGATTTAAGACTTTATCAATTAACATCAATGGAAAAAGATAAAATTGAAAAAGAATATCAAGATCTTTTAGCTAAAATATCTCACTACAAAGCAATTTTAGCATCAGAAGAGATGGTCAAAGATATTATAAGAGATGAGCTAGCTGTAATTCAAAAGACTCATAAAAGCCCAAGAAAAACAAAAGTGATAGCAGCTGAGAGCGAATTTAATATGGAAGATCTAATTGCTGATGAACAAGTAGTTATTGCTATCACAGACGATGATTATATAAAACGTATGCCAGCTTCAGCTTTCCGTGAGCAAAGAAGAGGCGGTCTCGGTGTTATCGGTATAGAAATGAAAAGAGAGACTGACATTTTAAAAAGTATATATGTCGCATCCACTCATGATTATTTGATGATTTTTACATCCCTTGGCAGATGTTATTGGTTAAAAGTTTGGCAAATACCAGAAGTTGGTAGAAGAACAAAAGGCCGGCCTTTAATAAACTATATTGAATCCCTACAAAAAGATGAAAAAATATCGACTATTTTAAAAGTTAGGTCTTTTCAAGAACAAGCATACATACTGCTTTCTACTTTAAAAGGAGTAGTTAAAAAAACAGATGTTTCATTATATGGAAATATCCGAAAAAATGGTGTTAACGCAATTAACGTAGACGAAGGTGATAAGCTAATATCAGCTCATATAGTTCGTCCAAATGATCAAATCATGTTATTTACAAGAAATGGGATGGCAGTGAGATTTGATGAAGGCCTTGTTAGATCAGTTGGTAGAGTTGCCCGTGGTGTAAAAGGTGTTACCTTAAAAGATCCAAAAGACTATGTAGTTTCAACTGTTGTTGTTAAAGGTACAGAGACTATTTTAGTTGTTTGTGAAAATGGCTTTGGAAAACGTTCTAGAGTAGATACATTTAGACAAACAAATAGAGGCGGAAAAGGAGTAAGATCTATTGTAACCTCTAAAAGAAATGGTCTAGTAGTAGGAGCTCTCTCTGTTCAAGATGAAGATGGTGTGTTTTTAATGTCTCAATCTGGACAATCTTTAAGAATGCGCATGAAAGATCTTCGAGTTATGGGAAGATCAACTCAAGGAGTAACACTAGTATCTTTAAAAGCAGACGATGTATTAATTGACATGCAAAAAATGGAAACTGTAGAACCTACTAAAGAAGAGTAGAATTTTGTGAAAAAGGGATTTTTCATAACATTTGAAGGGGGAGAGGGCGCTGGCAAAACCTCTCTCATTGATAGCATCAAAAAATATTTCGATTCCAAAAATCTTGAATATATAGTCACTAGAGAGCCAGGTAGTACTAAATTAGGTGAACATTTAAGAGAGATTATTCTTCAAGAAAAAAATGGAAAAAAAATTTCTTCTAATGTATCTCAGAATCTAGATTCTAAAGCTGAACTTTGTCTTTTTTTAGCATCAAGAGCTCAGCACATAAAAGAAGTAATTTTACCTTCATTAAAGCACAATAAAATTGTTCTTTGCGATAGATATAATGATTCATCAGTAGCTTATCAAGGGCATGCAAGAGGCCTTGGCATTGATAAAGCAATAGATTTTTCATCCTTTATTATTGAAGGAGCAGTTCCTGATTTAACTCTATACTTAGATATAGATCCAAAAATAGGGTTATCTAGAGTTCAAAGTAAACTAGATAGAATAGAATCTGAAACTTTGGAGTTTCATCAAAAGATAAGAGATGGCTTTCATATTTTAGCAAAAAAAAATCCTCAGAGGATAAAAATCTTAGATGCAACTAAGTCTAAAAAAAGTGTTTTTGAAGATGCTATAAAACAAGTTTCAAAGTTTATTGATTAAGTCTTTGTTTCTTCTCGATCTATTAATTTGCAACGATTTTTATTTCTCTCTTCATGCAAAGAAAAAGGACAAAGAGATGATGATATAATAATATTTTCTCCGACTGTTTCCATCTTCATTAATTTTCCAAAACGTTTAACTTCCCAAGGTTCTAATAAATAAGGAAACATTTTAATTTCATTTTTATCATTAATAATGATGTGATAGTTTTTACCAATTATTTCAATTGTTTTACATACTATAGAATCAGCTTCCCCTGAATTTACATTATATTTAAATGCAATGAATACTCTTCCATATAATGATAAACTTTGCGAAGAAGAACGATCATTTCCTATGTATTCAATTATTGTTAAAGGAAAAGTGAGTTCCTCTGGACGAAGTGATTCAATAGTTTTTTTAGATGGTAAAACCATTGTTGGTAGGCTTGATATCTCTTGTAGATTAAAAATTTTCATTTGTAATAAATCAAAATATTTTTCTATGAGTTCTCTTCTAGTTTTTAAATAATGATAAAAAAACCTACATGTTTTAGCCATTGCTATAATTGAAGGTTCATCCATAAAGTGAGTTGTAAGTGCTAATAATTCCTTGCCGCTACCTATATTTTGAAATTCATAAAAAATAAAAGATTCATTTTTGATTATTTTTCGAATTTTATCATAGCTAATTGAACTCATATTTTTTTACAAAAGAAAATTGAAAATAGATAACTAGTATATCTATTATCTATCAATAAATTCAATGAACTAATATTTTTTTATACTATGAATTTTATCTCAAAATATATAATATGAATTCATGAAATTCGATGATTTGATTGGAAATAATGACGTCAAGCAAAAGCTAAAAAAAGCAATAGATAGTAATATTATCTCAAATACTCTACTATTCTCTGGCCCTGAAGGGATAGGAAAAACTCATTTTGCAAAAGTATTAGCTAGTAGTTTAATGCATCCAGAATTAGATATAGACCCAAGCGCTTTAAGAAAAATTGAAGAAAATAACCATCCGGATCTTCATATATTAGAGCCTGAAGGAAAAACATCTCACCATTCAATTGCCTCTATAAGATCTTTAATAGAACAAGTTTTTATGGCTCCTTTTGAAGCTGAAGCAAAAATATTTATTATTATAGATGCTGATAGAATGCTCATTCCTTCTGCTAATGCTCTTTTAAAAACTTTAGAAGAGCCAACTCTAGATAGTTATATTATTTTAATATCTAGTAGAGCAGATGAAATTTTACCAACTATTATTTCTAGATGTTTTAAAGTTAATTTTAACCCAATTCAAGATCAAGATCTAATAGCTTTTTTACAAAATAAATTCGCTCTTTCAATTGATGATGCAAAAAAAATTACTAAAATAGCTGGGGGTTCTATTGGAAAGGCAATAGAGATTGCTACTCATCCAGATTATTTGAAAAAAAGAGATCTATTTATCAGTATTTTAGCAAAAGAAAATATTTCTTGCTTTTATGAGTTATCTGAAGCAATAGCAAAATTAGAAGATATTTATGTTCAGAGTTTTTCCAAAGAAAATCCAACAAAGTTTCATAAAGAGATAGATCTTCTTTTAGATAAACTTTTATATTGGTTTAGAGATCTACATCTTTTAAAATCAAATGCTGATGAAAAGTTTTTGTTTTTTTCAGATAAAATAGATCTTTTAAAAAAACAAAACCTAAATAATTTAATCTCTTTAGATAAGATAATTTTTTTAGTAGATGAAATAAAACAAGCTCTTTTGAGAAATATCAAATTAAAACATGCTTTAGAGAATTTTTTCATTAAAATCAATTTTGTTTAATTAGTGCTATGATAAATGTACGAAAAAGCAAATGGGTTATAAAAATAGAAGAAGGGTTTGATAAATTAGATCTTGATTTTGTTGTTTAAATGCCCCTTGATATACGGACCAAATCAATATTCTTTAGAAATAATCACAAAAATTAATTTTGTTTTTCTCTTAAATCATTAGCGTAATATTCAGCTTCTACTTTTTTAACCATTAGCAAGAATGCCCTGCTTTTAGGTCTACAATATAAGTTAAAAAGCCAAGGGTCCAATTCATTACTAAATGTACTCGCTTTCATTTTTTCAAATTTTGGTTTCTCAATATGAGTTTGAAGGTATGGGTGTTCAGCGTGTAAAGCTTTTACGAATCCGATAGCATAACGTAAAAAGTTGCTTGCATTAATTATTCTTATTAGATTGTCTAGTGTGTTTGGTCGGATATCAAGCTTAACCCTTTTGTTTGTAAGTAGATCAATATGATTTTTTATGTATATGCTAACGCGGGAGGAGAGCTGACCTTCTTCTAGGTTTTCAGGAGGCGTAAAACCAATTGCACTTGAAATTTCTTTCCAAAGTTCATCACTTTTTGCTAAAGTAGCGTTTTGTGAAGAGGTTGATTCAAGAGGATCATAGGGTTCTAAACATAAAATCGAAAGAATCTCTTCTTGTTTTTTTAAAGAATAAGAATTAAAAATACTTGGTTGTGGATGATTAGTTGCGGCAGAGCTTGAACTCATAATTATTCTCCTTTTATTTATTCTATTAATAGACTTCTTGCATAACCCTCTCATATTGCTAAATCCCTATTACAAATTCCTGCAATCAAGTTAAATCTTAACCCAAATCTTTTACGTCTATTTCTATATCGATCACTAATAATTTTGAAT
>JAAKFE010000003.1 GCA_011065175.1 Candidatus Anoxychlamydiales bacterium | reverse complement strand
TATAAAAAGGTATTAAAAATATTATAAAGAAAATTTTTATCATTTTTTTATATCATTTTATTAAAAAAGTTAGGGGGAAGGTTTATATAAGACCAAATAAATATCCAAACTTAGCGTCGTCAGCTTTGCTCTATATTCCTTCCCCCTAAGGCTAATTATATTATTATTTAACTTAATTATGCAATTTTAATTTTTAATTATACTTTATTTAAAAACAAAACATTACCATTAACTAACATTAAAATTTTAAAGCTTAACATCTTTGGAGAAAATTATTTAAAAATTTATTTTTTTGGCAAAAATTACCCATTTAGGTTATATTTTAACTCTAAACGATTGCAATTAATTACTTTTGGGAGAATTTATGCCGACAATCAATCAGTTAATACGAAAAAAGAGAAAAAAACTGACAAAGAGAAAAAAGTCACCTGCATTGAATAAATGCCCTCAAAAAAGAGGCGTTTGCTTGCAAGTGAAAACAAAAACACCAAAAAAACCGAATTCAGCTTTAAGAAAAGTTGCGTGGGTTAGATTATCAAATGGACAAGAAGTGATTGCTTATATTCCAGGAGAAGGCCATAATTTACAAGAGCACAGTATCGTTCTTGTTCGGGGCGGTAGAGTAAAAGATCTACCTGGAGTAAGGTACCATATAGTTAGAGGCTGTTTAGATACAGCTGCTGTAAAAGATCGAAAACAAAGTAGATCAAAATACGGGGCTAAAAGACCTAAGTAACTTTAAATAGCATCTATTGCTATTTAAGCCTTAAAAGGTTGGCTTTTAGCCGAGTGAAGATAAAAATTTAAAAAATAGGAAGAAAATGAGAAGACGCCGAGCCGAGAAGAAAAAAATTGATCCAGATCCGTTATATAAAAGCTTTACTGTTTCAAAATTTATAAACAAAGTAATGTTAGACGGAAAAAAATCTCTCGCTAGAAAAATAGTATATCAAGCAATTGAAAACTTAGCCAAAAATGTAAAGTCTGATAATCCTTTAGAAGCTTTTGAAAAAGCCTTAGAAAACGCAAAACCTTCTTTAGAGATTAAATCTAGAAGAATTGGTGGGGCTACCTATCAAGTGCCAATTGAGATTGCTCCAGAAAGACGAGAAACCTTAGCTACTAGATGGATAATCACCTTTTCAAGAGCAAAAGTTGGTAGAAACATGATAGATAGCTTAGCGACTGAATTATCTGATTGTTATAACAATCAAGGCTCTACAATTAAGAAAAAAGATGACACTCATAAAATGGCTGAAGCAAACAAAGCGTTTGCCCATTATAAATGGTAAAAAATCAAAGGAAAAATAAATGTCAAAACGACCAGATCAAGATAAACTTGTAAATGTTAGAAACATCGGCATTATGGCCCATATCGATGCTGGAAAAACAACGACTACTGAGCGAATTTTATATTATTCAGGAAGGCTTCACAAAATTGGTGAAGTTCATGAAGGCGCTGCGACTATGGACTTTATGGAACAAGAAAAAGAAAGAGGCATTACAATTACTTCAGCTGCAACTACCGTTTATTGGAAAAATTGTAAAATAAATATAATCGATACTCCTGGACACGTAGACTTTACAGTTGAAGTTGAAAGATCTCTTAGAGTCCTAGATGGTTCTGTTGCTGTATTTTGTGGAGTAGCTGGCGTTCAACCTCAATCTGAAACTGTTTGGAGACAAGCAAATACATATGGAGTTCCAACTATTGCTTTTGTAAATAAGATGGATAGAATTGGCGCTGATTTCTTCTCAGCCGTTGAATCTATGAAAGACAAATTAGGTGCTAATGCTATACCTGTTCATTGTCCAATTGGAGCTGAAGCTGAGTTCAAAGGAATGGTGGATTTAATTACAATGAAAGCTTACATATTTAAAGAAGAAACACTTGGGGCAGAATATGAAGTTCAGGATATCCCTGAAGATTTAAAAGAAAAATCAAAAGAGATGCGATCTCAGCTTTTAGATGAGCTAGCAACACTTGATGAATCAAATGAAGAATTCATGATCAAAGTTTTAGAAAACCCAGATTCTCTAACCGAAGATGAGATTCATCAGGTAATTAGAAAAGGGGTAATTGAAAACAAAATCAATCCAGTCCTTTGTGGAACAGCTTTCAAAAATAAAGGTGTTCAACAAATTCTAGATGCAGTTGTTCGTTGGATGCCATCGCCTCTAGATCGAGGAGACATTAAAGGCATAAATCTAGAAACTGATGAAGAAATGTCGATAAAGCCATCTGATGATTCACCTCTATCTGCTTTAGCATTTAAAATTGTAACTGATCCTTATGTTGGAAGATTAACATTTATAAGAGTTTATAGCGGAACTTTAGCAAAAGGCTCAGTTATTATTAACACAACAAAAGACAAAAAAGAGAGAGTCTCTCGTCTTTTAGAGATGCATGCTAATCAAAGAAAAGATAAAGATGCTTTTTTTACAGGAGATATTGCAGCTTGTATTGGTTTAAAAAACACAACAACCGGCGATACTCTTTGTTCAGAAGGCAATCCCTTAATCTTAGAAAAAATGGAATTTCCAGAGCCTGTGATTTCAATGGCGATAGAGCCTAAATCTAAAGCTGATAGAGAAAAACTTTCCATAGCACTATCTTCTCTTTCTGAAGAAGATCCAACATTTAGAGTTAAAACCAATGAAGAGACTGGACAAACTATAATTTCAGGAATGGGAGAGCTTCATCTAGAGATATTAAAAGATAGAATGTTCAGAGAATTTAAAGTTGAAGCAAATGTAGGCAAACCTCAAGTATCTTATAAAGAAACAATTACTAAACCTACAAAAATTGAACATAAATTTGTTAAGCAATCAGGTGGTAGAGGTCAATATGCTCATGTTGTCTTAAATCTAGAACCAAATGAAACTGGAAAAGGCAATGAAATTATAAATAAAATTGTTGGGGGTGTAATTCCAAAAGAGTATATACCTGCAACTACAAAAGGAATTATTGAAGGTTTAGCGACTGGAGTACTTGCTGGTTATAATTTAGTAGATACCAAAGTCACTATTGTATTTGGATCTTATCACGAAGTCGATTCTTCTGAGATGGCATTTAAAATTTGTGCATCTATGGCAATAAGAAATGGGGCAAAAAATGCAACCCCTATAATTCTAGAACCTATTATGAAAGTCATAGCAACGACTCCTGAAGAGCATTTGGGCGATATTATAGGAGATCTAATCAAAAGAAGAGGAAAGATTTTAGGTCAAGACAGGCAAAAAAGAGTTTTAGTTATAACAGCTGAAGTTCCTTTATCTGAGATGTTTGGTTATTCTACTCAGCTAAGATCTTTATCATCTGGAAGAGCAACTTATACTATGGAACCTTCTCACTTTGAAAAAGTTCCTGCAAAAATACAAGAACAAATAATGAAAAAATAGGAAAAAGATATGGCAAAGCAACCAAAAAATAAAATTAGAATTCGCCTAAAGGCTTATGATCAACGTCTTTTGGATAGAGCGGCTAAAGATATAGTTGAAACAGCAAAAAGAACAGGTGCTAGAGTTGTAGGCCCTATTCCTCTGCCAACTAAAAAAGAGATATTTACAGTTCTTAGATCCCCGCATGTTGATAGAAAATCTAGAGAACAATTTGAATCTCGTACTCATTTGAGACTTTTAGATATTTTGAATCCTACACCCGATACTATAGATAAGCTAAAAGTGTTGCCTGTTGCAGCTGGTGTTGATATTAAAATTAAAGCAGCTATATAAGAAAATTAATTAGCTTCTTTATCTGTCCCTTTTTCATCCCTTTGATAAGATGATGTTTGCATTTCGTAGCTATTTCCTTCATAGGAAGGTCTATTATATGTTCTTGTTTGAGTAGATGTGACTTTTCCATTTTTTAAAATAATTAAATAGTGTCTTTCCCGCAAAACTCTTTTTCCCATTGGCATTCTATCTATATAAATATACTCTACTTCATTATCCCCTAAGCGCTTAATAGAGTAAGGCTTGCCATATTTTTTTTGAATATCATCAGATGTTTGTCCAACAGAAACTTCAGAAAAACCTTCAGCAGTCATTACTTTTGAGCCAGATGCGCAACCCCAAATAGATAAAAATGTTATTGATAATAAGAAAAATATCTTTTTCATAATAAAAAATCCTTTATTCTTCAGGTTCCTCTTCTTCTTCTTCATTTACTTCATCTTTAGATTCTTCATTTTTAGGAGGAAGCCAGAGTTTTCCATCTATTTGAGTACGAAACTGATCAGAAGTTACATATTCAGCATGCATAAGATATCCACCATCTTTTTGAATATGATAAGTCTCATAGCCTTCAAAACTTAAATCATTTTCTCTAAACTCCCAAGCTATCATTTTTTCATCAAAAACGCCTGTTCCTACAACTCTTCCTATATTTAAATTTTCCATTTCTACAGAAAACTTATCATCTGTAAAATCAAAAAATGTCAGTTCATTTCGCATGTTTTCAGAGATACCACTAATTTGCAGCTCTTGCACTGAGATAATTTTTCCAGCAAAATCCGGTTCTTTAACAGACCATTTTGTGAAAAAATTCAACCTTTCTTCTACCATATTTAAAGTAATAATCCCTTCGCCTACCCAAGCTTTGGGCTCAAATATAAAAAAATGTTTAAATTTCAAAACCTAAATCTCCTGCTATAGATACTTTGTAATATTCCTAATGCTGCCATAGTTGTCAATACAGAATTACCTCCGTATGAAATTAATATCAGTGGCACACCTGATATTGGTAAAAATCCACACATCATTGCAATATTTACAATAATATGCATTCCTAAATAAACTCCAATGCCTGAGGCAAGCAGTCTAGCATAGTAGTCATTTGCTTTTGATACTACCTGAAAACTAATATGTATCAAAAGATAAAATATAAATAAAAGAAAAATCAGTGAAATAACTCCAAATTCTTCTCCAAAAGATGCAAATACTGAATCTGTATGAGCTGCAGGCAGCCATTTTTGGGAAGAGAACTCACTTTTTCTCCAACCAGATCCTTTAAGCCCACCTATAGCAATGGAGGTTTGAGCTGCCTTTTGATGATAAGTATTTGGGTTAAACCTTTCATATTGATATTCCTTTAAAAAAGTAGTAAAAAAAGGTTTCATCTTTTGATGAGAGATAGTCTCGCTAAAGATTAAAGCGACAAAAATTAGTGTAATAGCACCGATCATGGACATAGTATAGATAAGTTTTTTATTAACATTTCCAAAGTAGCACATAGCTAAAGTTATAGGATATAAAACGAGAGCCGTTCCAAGATCCGGCTGTTTTAAAATCAGTAAAAAAGGAATCAAAACAATTAAAAGCAAATAAAAAGTACTAGATGCACTCTCAGATTGATTTTTTTGTTTTTCTAAAAACCAACCCAAAGTAAAGACAACGATTAGTTTAGCATGTTCAGATGGTTGGATATTCATACCGATAAAAGGAAGTCTATACCATCTATGCACTCTTTGAATTGGTGCAGCGAAATAAAGACCGAGAAGCAGAAAAATCATTAAAATATACAAAACCCAAGTCCACTCGTAGAATTTTCTATAATCAAAACCTGCAAAAAATAAAAAAACAATCCACCCTAAAACAAACCATTGGATTTGATTTTTGACATATCTTGTAAGAAATATACTCTCATCTTGCTGCATTGTCATAGATGAGATAACTAAAAGAGAAATCCCCATTAAGAATAAAATTAAAAAGATTTGTCTAAAATCTAAATTTTTTAGGTATCTATGGTCCCACATATTTTAAAAACTATAGCAACTAAAGTTTATTTTTTTTAATATTACTTACTTTAACAAAAAAGAGTTTTTTATGATGGAATTTGATGATATTTTTTTAAAAACTATAGATTCAACGCAAGAGTATGCCAAAAAAAATATAGATAAATTTGATAAATCAAAAATTACCTGTATATCAGCAGATAGCCAAACAAAAGGCAAAGGTAGATTTAATAGAGAGTGGTTATCTCCAGAAAATGATAATTTAAATATCACATTTTATTTTCAGCTAAATTCTAAATGTCTACATTTAGTGAGCATTGCTCATATTTTAGCTATTAGTTTAATAAAAGTTTTAAGAGATAAAGATCTAGATCCAAAAATAAAATGGCCAAATGATGTTATGTTAGATAATAAAAAATTAGCAGGAATGCTCTCAGAAATTCAGACAAAAAACTCTATCTGTGATGTTTTTTTAGGAATAGGAATAAATGTAAATGCTGACGAGTCTTTTTTAAATAAAATAGATCAAAAAGCAACTTCTTTAACAGTCCATACAAAAAAAACTTGGGACAGACAAGGTCTGCTTAATAATCTAAAAAAAGTATTCTTAGAAAATTTAAAACTTTTTAAAGAAAAAGGATTTGAACCATTTCATGAAAAGTTTGAGAATCTTCTTTTATATAAAGGTGAGAAAATTACATTTTTTGATGGTCAAAAAGAA
This sequence comes from Candidatus Anoxychlamydiales bacterium, assembly GCA_011065175.1. Taxonomy (GTDB): domain Bacteria; phylum Chlamydiota; class Chlamydiia; order Chlamydiales; family SM23-39; genus JAAKFX01. The sequence goes on along the minus strand of JAAKFE010000003.1, from coordinate 37,483 downwards.
TACAGAGGTGTTTTGCACTCAATTAGTTCAGAAGGTAAATTAAATCTATATATGCCAGATAAAAAGATGCTCTCTTTTGCAGCAGGCGATATTATTTGCAAATGATTCCAAAAACATAAAAGAAAAATCTTTTTAGCGATTCAAAAGTTTTTTTAAAAAAAAACCAAATAAATCTACTTCTATTAAAAAAGTCGATTAACTTTTTATTAAAAACGACTCCTCCTAATAGTAGAAGATTGCCTTCCTAATGCACCATCAATAAGTCCACTTATTGTTTCTATCGCAACGTTTTTAATGATATCAGCAATTGCACTACCGACGATTATTCCAAGATATTTTGGAAGATCCTGTTTAAACTTCTCAGGTTGTCCCATGTTCATAAAACCACAAATAAGTATCGCAAAAAATGAATAAGCTCCGATAATAGCTCCAGCTATTCCTATAATTTTTAAAGCAGTTGCTGTGCATGCTAAACCAGCTACAGCGCCAGCTGCTCCAACTCCTAAAGCTAAAATGCCATAAGGAGCGGCTGCTTTAAAAGTTGATTTAGGTGTTGTTGGTAAACTCATATAAATACCTTTTTTATGTTTTGATGTCTGAGAGTATACAAAATTGGGGTAGTATTTTTCAATGTGTTAATTAGAAAAAAAATTTATAAATTTTAAAAATAGTTATATGGTAATTTTACAAAAAATTATTTATAAAGGTTATATTTATAATTTATTTAAAATAAAACAGAGCGATTTTTGATAATAGTTACAATTTAATAAAAAAATCTCTTGATGAGAACCTCATCAAGAGAAGTAGATATTCCAGTTGCTCTCTAAAAAAATTACTTAGGATACACCAAATAAACAGCGTGGAATCTTTTAGATGATAAAAAAGAGCGTCTTGGAGTTCTGTGATTCAAAGCCTCTTTTACAGAAGACACCCTCAGTTGTGCTGCAAAAGTACTTGCTACTACTTGTTTAATATTAGAAATCCCCCTAAATCTTTTTTCTAGCCATCTTTTTTTTCCTGACAGCTTATCATCCAGTCGAATGGAATGACACGGATCTCTAATAATTCTAGCCCCAACCATCACGACTTTTTTCGGATCCATTAAAACAAAACCCGGATCAGTGTTGAATTGGACATTTCCGTTTCCATAAATTACAAGATTATTAACCTTTCTATTAAGAGGATCTTTTTTTACCTTTGCTAGCTCTGCTATTATACCATCTTCATCTAATCTATTATCTTCAGACCCAATTGCCATAACATCTATTGGTGTAAAATGTTTCTTAGCAAGATTATGTCCTATTCTTGTTTTTTTAGATAAATAAGTAAAACTTTTCGCTATCGTTCCTATAATCAGTCCGGGCACGAAAAAATATACCATTATTAATGTTTTCAAAAATCCTTTTGAAGAGTCAAAAAAATTACAATAAAACCCCCACCATTTACCTTCGTAAGCTTTATTATGAACAATTCTTTTGTCAAAAACCCTAATCTCACGGCCATGAAAAAAATATCTAACTGGACTTAAATATGAATTTCCCATGTTAGATAAATTTAGTCCATTAGATGAATTATCTTGTATTTTTGTGTTAAAGAAAAGGCTTAAATGACTCATTTAATAACTCCATTTTTAACTAGTTAAATTATTTTAACTTTAAATAACTTATTTTAAATTATCTTTAAAATAACTATGCTTTTAAAGCATTTATAATTGGAAATTATACCATAAATTGAAAATAAAAAAAATCAAAAGATTCCGATGTAATAATTTTTTTTACTTTGTTAAAAAGCTTATTTTCTATAAAAAAAACTTTAAAAAATTGAATTTAAATTTTTGTTGTTCTTACAAACTCTTTTTGATCATATTCATAAATAATTGGCTCCCCTGTTGGAATCTCCAATTTCACAACTTGATCACCAGTTAGTTTATCTAAAAACATAACGATAGAACGCAGAGAATTTCCATGAGCTGCAATGAACACATTTTTATCTTTATCTAAATGAGGTAAAATAACTTCTTTAAAGTAAGGAAGAGTTCTTTCAGATGTCATTTTCAAGCTCTCTCCATTTGGGGGAGCTACATCAAAACTTCTTCGCCAAATATGGACTTGTTCTTTTCCAAATTTCTCTCTCATTTCATCTTTATTATTTCCTTGAAGCTCACCATACATCCTTTCATTTAAGTGCCATGAAAAATAAACCTCTATAGTATCTTCTTTGGTTTTATCATTAAAAATTTTACCCCAATCGAATAGTTTTCCTTTTTCATGATTTACAACTAAAGTTTTAGTAGTTGAATGCTGCTCCATTGCTAAAAAGCCGGTCGTTTGAGCTCTAATGAGAGTCGACATAAAGATAATATCTATAGGAATATCTTTAATTATTTTACCTCCTTTAATCGCTTCTTGAATGCCATTATCAGATAAAGGAACATCTACCCAACCTGTAAATAAATTTTTTTTATTCCATACGCTTTCGCCATGGCGCATTAAAATTAATTTTGTCATAAAAATAACTCCAATTTAATATTTTTTAATATTAGCAAAAATTTTAATATTTTTGAAATATTTGGCTTAAATAAAACTCTTATTTAAGTAGATTTTAGTTTAAATAATCATATATAATAGTTTTTCATCAAAATGAGTTTTTTATATGAGTAAAATAAGATTAAATAAATTTTTAGCACATAGCGGCATTGCGTCTAGAAGAAAAGTTGAAGATGTAATTATATCTAAATCAGTTAAAGTAAATGGCAAAATTGCTGATCTTCCTCAAACTTTAATAGATCCAGAAGTCGATATTGTAAAAATAAATGATAAGGTTATCAAAGAAGAGAAAAAATATTATTTTCTTTTGAATAAACCAAAAGGTTTTATCTGCGCTAATCAAAAAGATCCAAATAATCCTTCAAAAAACATCCCCTCTCAAAAGAAAACAAAATCACCTAAAAGAAAACAAAAAGAACATTTGGTTATAGATCTTTTTAAAGATTATAGTGCGAGACTTTTTACAGTAGGAAGATTAGATAAAGATACAACAGGTCTTTTAATCGTTACAAACGATGGGGATTTTGCAAATAAAATCATCCATCCATCTTCTAATTTAGAAAAAGAATATTTTGTGAAGGTAAAAGAAAATCTTTTAGCTACTCATTTAAAAAAAATCTCAAAAGGCGGTTTTGTAGAAAATAAATTTGTAAAGCCTAAAAAAGTTATAAAAACATCTAGAAAAACTCTTAGAATAATGGTCACAGAAGGAAAGAAAAGAGAAATTAAGGCTTTTATAGAAAAAGCCAATCTCACCTTGTTTGAGCTTCAAAGAGTGAGGATTGGCAATTTAAAACTTGGCAATATTCCCTTTGGCTACTATAAAAAAGTTAGCCTAAAAGATCTTGAAGTTATTTTTTAAACTAACTGTTTGTTACAGCTTCTTTTTTTGCACTTTTACCCCAGCTGATCCAACCATATACAGCTAAGCCAAAATAGACACTAAAAAGCGCTGCCTGTTGAAAAGATCCAATATATACATTATAAACTACAAAAACACCATTTGTCATCATCCATAAGATAAATCCAAAACGAAGTTGTTTTGCATTTAAAATTGTTCCCATGATAGCAACTACTGTATTAAACCATATGAACATGTTCAACTTGCTCATTTATACTCCTATTTATTTTATCAATTAAATTTGTGCATTGATTTTCATCAAAAATTTGATTAGATTCAGCATTGATAATATTTAGTTTATTATCAAATTTTTCTTTCATCTTCTCAATTTGATTTCTAAAATCATCTCTAATAGCTAGCTGATATTTTTCATCACTAGCTCTTATACCATCTTGTGAGATAGCATATCCTTCAGTTGGCTCTAAATAGATTAAAACATGATATTGTCTGAGCCATTCAAAACAAAAAACTTCTAAAGATTTTGTTAAAGCATTTCCTCTTTTCAAACGATCTATATAAATAAATGCATCAGAAAGAGCTCTATCTGATATTGCAATTTCAAAACCTTGAGCTTCAGCTTGCAATTCTTTTTGAAGTTGTGTTGCTACAACAAAAAGAGTTGTTTGATATACCGTATCCATATTTATTGGAAAAGGACTTTGCCGAGCTGTTTCATGAATAACAGTTACATTTTTGTCATTCATTTTATAATAAGTTGCAAGCTTATATACTAAAGTTGTTTTAGCTGCACCGTGTGTGCCAAAGATCGCAATTCTTTTCATAGCTTTTTTATTCATTAAAAACTCCTAAACTTAGCTATATTTCAATTTAAAAAAATTAAAAATTCTTTTCAAAGTAAATCATTTTTTTTTGTTAAAAAATGAAATATAGCGAAGCTAACATTTTGTATTTTCAAAACCAAAGATTTTTGATTTAAATTTTCTCTTCTAGAATAAATTTTTAAAAGCTAATATATATATAAAATAAAATTAGGTTTTTTTTATGTTTTCGATAGCTAAATTATTTGGAAGATCTCCGTTTGCTCCATTGCAATCTCATATGGAAAAGGTATCTGATTGCGTGCTTTTGTTAGATGATCTTTTTTTAGCTTTAAAGGAAAAAAATTATGAAAAAGTAATAGAGATCAAAAAAAGCATTTCTAAAAAAGAGCATCTAGCTGATCTTACAAAAAATGATATTCGAAATCATCTACCAAAAAGTCTATTTTTACCAATTGATCGATCTTCTTTTTTAGATATTTTAACTTTGCAAGATTCCTTTGCTGATAAAGCTGAAGATATCGCCGTTGTAGTGACCTTAAAAGAGTTAAAGCATTTTGAAGATTTAGAAGGATTTGAAGAGTTTTATAAAAAAAATATTGAATCTTTTATTCTTGCTCATGAAGTGATTAAGGAGTTTGATAATTTAATTGAGTCCTCTTTTGGAGGAATTGAAGCTGAAAAAGTGAAAAGAATGATTGATGATCTAGCATTTAAAGAACATGAGCTCGATATTTTTGGCTATAATCTATTAAAAAAATTATATTCTCTAACTGATAAATTTTCATATTCTACTTTTAATCTTTGGAGCACTATTTTAAAAGAGGTTGGAGAAATTTCAAATACTTCGGAAAAATTAGGCAATAAAATTCGGACGATTTTAGAGATAAAATAATGGAACTTAAATTTTTAGAATATTTCACACTTTTAATTGGTCTTTATATGGCTTGGAACATCGGAGCTAATGATGTTGCAAACGCTATTTCTACATCTGTTGGATCAAAAGCTTTAACTTTAACAAAAGCAGTTATTTTAGCAGGTATTTTTGAATTTTTAGGAGCCTATTTTTTAGGAGGAAATGTATCTAAGACAATACAATCTGGGATTATAAATCCTGAAGTTTTTTCTAAAGATATGCTTATTTTTATTTTGGGTATGATCTCGGCTCTTTTCGCAACAAGTATTTGGTTAAATCTAGCTTCATATCTTAAACTTCCAGTATCTACAACTCATGCAATAATTGGGGCTGTTTTAGGATTTGGCGTTATAATAGGTGGCGTGCATTCTGTTGATTGGCCTTTAGTTTTATCTATAGGTCTTAGTTGGATATTAACGCCACTAATTAGTGGTTTCATTGCATTTTTTGTATTTACACTTTTACAAAAAAAGATCTTATATGCATTTTCTCCAATCGATGCTACGAAAAAATTTATTCCTGTTTTAGTATTTTTTATTTTTAGTATTTCTGCTATGAGTATTATATATGGAAAGCTTACAACGCTTACGTTAAATCTCTCTTTTCAACTATCTTTATTTTTCTCAATTGCAATTGGTCTTTTATTTTCGATAGTTTCATATATTTTAGTTAGAAAAATTAAAGTAACTTCATGCTCTGTTGTCTATCATCATCCATCTCAGCTCTTTTCTTTAGAAAAAGCTAAAAAACATCTTTTAAGAACTTATCTAACATCAAAAGGAGATACAAAAGATAGATCTGAAAAAATGTTAGAAGAAATTGATAGTTTAATAGATGAACACAGAAAAAAAACAAAATATTATGAAGAGACTTCTGAATATTTCAAAGTTGAAAAAGCTTTTGGATATTTACAAATGATCTCACTTTGTTTAGTAGCGCTTGCACATGGATCAAACGATGTTGCAAATGCAGTAGGACCTATCGCCGCTGTAATACAAACAATCACTTTAAATAAAGTTACGTTCGCAAATGTGATCCCATATTGGATTTTACTACTCGGTGGCTTCGGAATAGTTTTGGGTCTCGCTACGTGGGGATGGAGAGTTGTTGAAACTATTGGACATAAAATTACTGAGCTCACTCCAACAAGAGGGTTTTCTGCAGAATTCGCCACAGCGATTACAATTTTAGTAGCCACAAAATTTGGACTTCCTATTTCTACAACTCATGCTTTAGTTGGAGGAATTTTAGGAGTTGGACTGGCCAAAGGTCTTTCCGCTTTAAATCTTAGAGTTTTAAGAGATATTGTTTTATCTTGGGCAATAACTCTTCCTTCTTGTGCTATTCTTAGCATTTTAATATTTTATTTATTAAAACTCATTTTCTATTAATAACAAAAATTTTTATAAGTTTTTAGTTCTTTTAAAGTTTTAAATTGCATATATAGAAAGTTAAATACAAAAAGGTATTTTTGTGGATAAAAATCTTGAATTTCAAGCAAATGAATTAATTCAAGCTATAAAACATTATCTTATAACAAATCTTGGGAAAGTGGAAAGCATCGCATCTACAGAAGAGTTTTATTTAGCTTTTTGTATGGCTCTAAGAGAAAGAATAATGATAAATTGGGCAGCGACAAATCACACTCACGACGAGACTAAAACTAAAAAAATTTATTATCTTTGTATGGAATATCTTCCTGGAAAGTTTTTAAGTAATAACATTACCAATTTGGGAGTTAGTGAAGTAACTAAAATAGTTTTAAATAAAATGGGTAGAAATTTTAGGGATTTACTATCTCACGATTTTGATCCTGGCCTTGGAAATGGCGGTCTTGGCAGATTAGCCTCTTGTTTTTTAGACTCTCTAGCTACGCAAAAATACCCAGCGTGGGCCTATGGCCTCAGATATCAATATGGTATTTTTGAACAACAAATTTATAGTGGTTATCAAGTTGAAAAACCCGATTGTTGGCTCTTAAATCAAAACCCTTGGGAATTTAGAAGAGACATTAACTCTAAAAGTGTTAAATTCGGCGGTAATATCATTCAAGCAGTAAATAGACACGGTGATAGAGTCTATGACTTAGAAGATTTTGATGAAGTAAGAGCTCTTCCATATGACATTCCAATAATTGGTTATCCTGATGAAATGGGCGAGTTTACAGTATCAACGCTTAGGCTTTGGTCTACAAAAGAATCTCCGAGAAACTTTCAACTCCAAAGATATAATGCTGGAGAGATGGAAGCTGCTAAAGAAAACACTTCATTAACTGACGTTTTATATCCAAATGACAATCATGACCTTGGTAAAAAGATAAGATTAAAACAAGAATTTCTATTAGTTTCAGCATCTATTCAAGATATTTTACATCATCATTTAAGAGTACATGGCGATATTTCTAACTTACATGAAAAAGTTCAAATACAGATAAATGATACACATCCTACTTTAGTAATAGTAGAGCTCATTAGAAGGCTTGTGAAAAATTTAGATATTCCATTTAAAAAAGCTTTTGAGATGGCTCATCAAATCTGTAACTACACAAATCACACTATTATGAAAGAGGCTATGGAAGAATGGAATGAGATGAGACTTCAATCACTTCTTCCTCGCCAACATAAAATAATTCAGCATCTTAACCAAGATTTTTGTGATCAAATTAGAGAAAAATACCCAAATGATGAAGAAAAAGTTCGGCGCATGAGTTTAATAACAAATGGCCAAATCAAAATGGCTTATTTAGCTATATATGTAGCTAAAAAAGTCAATGGGGTAGCCTTCCTTCATACAGAGATATTAAAACATGAAATCTTTAAAGATTTTTTTGAGATGTATCCAGAGAAATTTGTTCATATCACAAATGGTATAACTCCAAGAAGATGGCTACTTAGCTGCAACCCTTGTCTTTCGGAATTTATAACAAAAAGAATAACAAACAAATGGATAAGATCTTTTCATGAAATCTCAAAACTAAAAGAATTTGCAGATGATAAAAGTTCTCAAGAAGAATTTTTACAAATCAAAAAAGAGAACAAAAAAAGATTATTCGATTTTATAAAAAAACAAAATCCAATAAGAGATTATAAAGGTAGGATTATCGATCACTACCCTGTTTTTGAAGATGATGAAGATATATTAGTAGATGTTCAAATTAAAAGAATCCATGAATACAAAAGACAATTTTTAAATGCACTTCATGCTTTGATGCTTTATAACGATATAAAAAAAGATCCTGCATCTAGAAAAGTTAAAAGATTAATCGTAATTGGAGGAAAAGCAGCTCCAGGCTATGATATTGCAAAAAAAATTATCTTATTTATTTTCATGGTAGCTCGAAAAATAAATAATGATCCAGAAGTTAGCAAACATCTTAAAGTAACCTTCATAGAAAATTATAATGTTTCTAAAGCAGAAGTAATAATTCCAGCAGCAGATCTATCTTGTCAGACCTCTACAGCAGGATATGAAGCCTCAGGCACAGGTAATATGAAACTCTCAATAAATGGAGCTTTAACAATCGGAACAGAAGATGGAGCTAATATTGAAATGCGTCAGGCAATAGGAGATCAGTGGTGGCCATTTTCTTTTGGTTCTTCTGCTGATGAAATCAAAAAAATGCGAAAAGAAAAAACATATAATCCCTTAGATTTTTATATTCAGCATGATCACATCCATAAAGTCGTTGATATGTTAAAAGACGGATCGCTTGTTAAAAATGAGCATGAACACTCTGAAATGCTCGCTTTATATAATATTTTAGTAGGTCCAGAATATATGGATCACTATTTTGTAATAAAAGATCTTTTAAGCTTTTATGAAACTCAAAAAAAAGCAGAAGAGCTATATTTAGATAAAAATAAATGGGCAAAGTTTGCTATTCATAACATTGGTGGCATGAGTAGATTTTCATCAGATGAAGTTATAAACAACTATGCAAAATCTATTTGGCAGATTGATCCTTGTCCTTTAGAGCCTTTCATTTTAGAGCGAGTAACAAAAGAATATCTAGAGACAACCGTTTGTTTCACTCCACAAAAATAGCTATATTATCTAATTGCATTAATTTTAAATTGTGTTCGCAACTATTATTTTTAATATTTGCTACATTTAATTTTTCTTTAAAAATCCATCATTAAAGAAAATGCAAAGCCATTAAATATTAAATTACCTTTTGCTACTTTTTTCATTGCAGTAGGATCTGAATCCATAGGTCTTCTTAGTTGATTTTGATCCCACCAAAGATGAAATTATTTAGGAAGAGACCATTTTTTCTTTAGCTCTTCTAATTTATTATTTTTTTTCATCTGAGATAAAGAAGTATTAAAAATATTTAATAGATCCTGATTTTGATCTTTTAAAGTTACAACTCTGATTGCTTGATCGTTTAAAGGAGGATAAACAATTCTCAAATCATTTTGATATAAATCCGAGATATATTGATAGGCTGGGATAATAGATAAAATAGCGCCTTCTAAGGTTCCATTTACAATATCGTCTAACATTTTAGATACAAAAACGTAAGGTTCTTCAAAAATGCCCTCATATTTTTGTAAAAAAATATCCGATCCTGTCTCTGAAATATACCCTACATGTTTATTTGACATGTCACTTAAAGATTTATAAGCTGCTTTATTAGAAGTTATCAAAACAAAACCTGTTTTAATTATATCTTTTGAAAAATCATATTTTGCTTTGTTAAAATTATAAGGCTCTATTGCAGATAAAATAACATCATATTTTTTTTTCTTAAGATCTAAAGTTAACTCATCGAAATTACTATCTATTACCTCAAAATAAATCTTTTTCTCTTTGGTAATATCAAGTAAAAAGTCATTTATAAAACCATTTAAATTAGCTATCTCACCATTTAAAGCTAAAGAATACCAGCTTTTATCCATAGCAATGGAATAAGGCTTTGTTTTTTTACCAGCGCAAGATACTAAAAAAATAAGCGCTATACAAAACAGTATTTTTTTCATGAATTTTTCTTTTCTTTTCTTTTTATCTTATCTTAAGTTGAATTTTATTTGAAAATATTATTAAAAACTGAAATGCTACTTACTTCAAATATGGATAAGAAATGTTTCGAATCAAAAAAATTGTTTATATTTTTGCATCGTTTGGTGATGAAAATGCAAAAATCTCTAAAGAAGTAAAAAGATTCTCTTTTTTTGAAAAAATAAAAGAAAGCTTTTTAAAAAAAGCAAAAATTTTAGATGAAAATAAAACAGATGTTTATGAGATTTTAGATAAATTGATATTATCTATTTCAAAATATAGTGAAAAAAAATGCTACTGTTTTTATTTAAATCAAGAAGAGTCTCATGAACTATTTATAAAAGAGATCCAAAAAGAGAATGCTGATAGATACTATATTTTTCCTATGTATCCTCAATATAATGTAGATTTAAATCAAATAGCTAATTTTTTTTCATTAAATTTATATGATGATGTTGTAGAAAAATTTTTCTGGGTAAAATCATACGGACAACATCAAATTTTTGCAAAAGCTATTCAAAAAACTATAAAAAGTATTTTAAAAAAAAATAATTTAGATGAAAAAGATACATTTTTTTTATTTTTAGCAAAAAGCTCAATGAGCTCTAGCCCACTTTATTATTTTGAGAGTGAAATTTCTTGTCAAAACATAGTAAAAACTTTTCCATATGTCGAAGGAATTTTACATTTTTTTTCAGAAGATTTTAATGATTTTAAGATAAGTTTGGTAAAAAAAAGAAAAAATGTAATTATTATTCCAATAACCTCAATAATAGATGACTCTCAAATAAGAAAAATAACTGGGGATTTTAAAAGTTTACTAGAAAAGCAAAAAAAGATGGTTTTTATTGCGAAAACTTTAAATCAAAGTAGCTATTTTATTAGATCTATTTTTGATATAATTGATGAGAAAAATTTCGTTTCTAATGATATGCTTTTAATATAACAATTTTTTGAGATAAAAAAAATAATTTTTCTCAAAGTCAAAACATGTTATAAATAGAAAGTAACATAAAAAAAAGTGTGTATATGAAAAAACTATTATTTGTTTTTTTAATTTCAATTTTTCTAACGGGTTGTGAGAAAAATCAATCGATTTCAAGTGGCATGAGTGAAAGACAAGCAAACGAGATTATTGTGTTTTTATCATCTAAAGGTATTGCTGCTCAAAAAGTTCAAGCAGCTGTCGCGGCTGGGGCTGGGGCAACTGCTACAGTGACATATGATATCTATGTAGATAAGAATAAATCAGTAGAAGCTATGGCAATCCTTACTGAAAACGGTCTTCCAAGAATTCAAGGAACAAATCTTTTAGAGCTTTTTGCTCAGCAAGGTCTAATGACAACGGATAAAGAAGAAACGATAAAATATCAAGCAGGACTAGAAGTAGAATTAGAAAATACTATTCGAAAAATCGATGGCATTATTGATGCTGATGTAAAAATATCCTTTCCTGTAACTACATCGACAGGTTTAACTGAGACAGAAACCGCTAAACTAAAATCTGCAGTATATGTAAAACACCAAGGTATTTTTGATGATCCAAATCAGCACTTGGAGAGTAAAATAAAAAGATTAGTATCATCTAGCATCGATAATTTAAGTTTTGATGATGTTAATGTGATTTCAGATAGATCTAAATTTACAGATATCATCCTACCGACAGATTCTCAGATGTTTGGCCCAAAAGCATTAGACAAAGAATATGTTAAAATATGGTCTATAATTATGACTAAGGGATCTGCAAAAACATTTAGGTTTATCTTCTTTGCTCTAGTTTTAATAATTTTTGCTTTTACAGGATCACTCGGTTGGCTTATTTATAGATTTTATCCTCAATTAAAGAAAATTAAAAAATCTAAATGAAAAAAACTATAATTTTTAAAAGGTTTTTAGAATATTTTGATAAGGATAAAAAACTTATAAAATATTTAACAGATGTAGAAATCGCAAATTTAAATACTCTTCCTTCTTTTGCAAAAATAAAAGAGAGTAGATTTTCAAAAGAATCTCTCATAGATAGCGTGCATTACTCATGGTTTATTCCAATGTTAAATATTTATTCAAATAAAGAAGCGTCTCTTTTCTTGCTTGCAATGAAAAAACAAAATAAAAAAGCTTTGCAAAACATTTTGGGATTAGAAGATACTCAAAATGATTTAAGCAAAAGCATTAAATCATTTTTAAAAGAGCAGCTCCTTAGAAGTCTTATTAAAAAAGAAGATCATTTACTTCCAATAAATTTTCTCTTCGATGCTAAATTAAATAAGCTTTTATTGCTTTCGAAAAACTCTCTTGTAAAATTAATTGATTTTTTAGGTATGTATGATCTTGCAAAAGAGTTGAAATTCATAGTTGAAAAGAAAAAACTAAAAACAATTTATTCTTATTTAAAAGAAGATGAGAAAAAAATTTTAAAAAAGATTTTGCATTATAAAGAGCCTTTTTCAACTAAAAGAATTAATATCGAAAAATATAGCTATGACAAAAAAAAACTAAGAAATGCCTTTCATCGATGTGGTCTTTTAAGATTATCTTATGCACTTAGCTTAGAAAGCATTGATCTGATATGGTATGTATGTCATACTCTAGATATCGGCCGTGGCAATTATATCTTTAAAGAGAGTCGAGCTAAAAAGCAAAAAGAGGCTTCAGATATAATTGCTTTAGAGATTCTGAAAATTATAAATATTATTGAAGAAAAGCTATGAAGTTTTTTGCGTTTTTAAAAGAAGAGATTCATCCAGAGCCCGGAGAAAAAATAATTCCCAAAGAGGAATTCTCCAAGTTAATTGAAGCAAATGAAATTGTCCAAAAAGCTATAGACGATGCAGCTATTTATAAAGAAAAAGTAAAAAAAGAGTGCGAAGTATTAAAAGAAGAGGCAAAAAAAGAAGGTTTTGATCAAGGTCTCAAAAGTTTAAATGAACATATATTAAAACTTGACAAAACTTCTAAAGAGCTAGCAAAAAAATATGAAGGAAAAGTACTTCCTATTGCTCTTAAAGCTGCTAAAAAGATCGTATCTGCAGAACTTAAAATGAATCCGGAAGCTATCGTAAACATAGTAAGAGGAGCTCTAAAGCCTATTTCTCAACACATAAAAGTTAAGATTTTTGTAAATAAAGAGGATTTAGAAATTATTGAAAAAGAAAAAGAAAAAATAAAAGAGATTTTACAGATTGCTGATACTTTTACTATTGAAGAGCGAGATGATATTGAGCCAGGAGGCTGTATAATAGAGACAGAAAAAGGTATAATTAATGCGCAACTAGAAAATCAATTTAGAGCTATTGAAGCGGCTTTTAAATCTTTTGAGAAAACGAAAAAATTATGAAACTAAAAAAAACTACTTTTATTTTTACTTTTTTTTTAATAATTTTTGCTAGCCAAGTTTTTGCTCAAGTAGATCCAACTACAACAGAGCAACCATCCTTGGTTGCAAAATTAGCTGTTCTTGCAGGGCTAGCCTTGCTCCCTTTTTTAATAATGATTCTGACATCTTTTGTGAAAATCATTATAGTTTTATCTCTTTTTAGAAGCGCTTTAGGAGTACAGCAAACACCGCCTAATCAAGTATTAACAGGGCTTGCTCTTTTACTTACAATTTATGTTATGTTTCCAACTGGCGTTGCTATGTATAATAGCTCTAAGCAAGTTATAGATAAGGCTGCTATTGTTCCAGTTTTTTCATCGGATTCAGCAAAGCAAATTATAGAAATTATCGATGCCGCGAAAGAGCCTTTTAAAACTTTTTTACTAAAAAACTCAATACCTAAAAATATTAGAAGTTTTTATCAAATCGCTGAAAAGACGTTTCCAGAACCTTACAAGTCTTCTTTACAACCAACTGATCTTATCGTTTTAATGCCTTCTTTTATAACGTCGCAGCTGAAAGCTGCTTTTGAAATTGGGGTTCTTATATATTTGCCATTTTTTGTAATAGATTTAGTTACCTCTAATATCTTACTTGCTATGGGAATGATGATGCTTTCGCCACTTACTATCGCTCTTCCAATAAAACTTTTACTTTTAGTGATGATCGATGGATGGACTATTTTAGTCCAAGGGCTAATGCTGACGTTTAAATAGGATAAAGAATATGTTTCAAAATGAAATTTATCAGCTCACTTACCAAGCTTTGATATTAATTTTACTGCTCTCTGGCCCTCCAATTCTTATCTCTATGATTTTAGGTCTTTTAGTTGCTGTCTTTCAAGCGGCTACCCAAATTCAAGAACAAACTCTTTCTTTTACCGTTAAACTTTTTGCAGTTATTATTACTTTAATGCTACTCGGTCCTTGGCTAAGCGCTCAGATCGTTCAGTATGCAAATACTATTTTTAAAAATTTCTCTGCTTGGAACCCTTAAAATGGATGCAGTCAGTTTAACAGATAGTTATTTAAATCTACTTTTATCTTTCACAGACCTCGAACCAATTACAGTTTTATCTGCTTTTTTTTTAAGTTTAGCAAGGCTTATACCAATTATGTTTTTAGCTCCTTTCTTTGGTGCTAAAATAGCTCCTGCTAATGTTAGAATGATGCTATCTATTGCAATATTACTCATTTTGCTTCCTCAAATTTTATTTTCTCTACATGCTGAGATTTATTTTGATTTAAGATTTGTAGCTCTATTTTTAAAAGAACTTGTCATTGGATTTATTTTAGGACTTTTAGTTACTATCCCATTTTATATCGCTCAAACCTCTGGAACACTCGTCGATCATATGAGAGGAGCCCAATCTCTGCAAGTGACAGACCCAACAACTAACTCACAAACAGGTCCTATTGGTATTTTTTATAACTACGTTTTAATCGTTGTCTTCTTTTTTATTGGAGGACCCTTTTTTTTTATCGATGCTATTGGAAAATCATATCATCTTCTTCCTATAGATAAATTGATCAATCCAGCTTTTTTTTCTATGCAAATACCTTTATGGAAACTTTTAGTTGGACTTCTAAATTATGTACTTAGTATGGCAATTCAACTAGCAGCGCCTCCTTTGATTGGAGTTTTAATGGCTGAGATGTTTTTAGGGATAGCTAATAGAATGGCGCCTAACGTTCAAATCGTATTTTTAGGGATACCTTTGAAATCCTGGGTAGGACTTGCTATGCTAGCCGCTGCTTGGTTCTATATAGTACAACAGCTTGGAAAAGAATCGACTATTTGGTTAAGAACTATTGAAAATGTCGTAAAGCAAGCCGCTATAAAATAAATAATTATGCAATTACTATTTTAAAAAATTAAAATCATGATTTTTTATTTGCAATTAAAGCTATCTGCTTGTTATAATTTCATAAAAGTTTTTATATTAAAAAAAATTTAAGGAGAAATAACTCATGATCAAACCAACAGATAGTAATACTCAAGGTTCCAAACCGTTTTTTCCTGCTGAAAAACAGAGATTTAGGGTTCTATCACAGAATAATTCTTCTACACCATCTTGTGAATGTATACTTGTCATTACAAAAATAGGAAAAAATACGCTTTATGCTCTTGAAGGATGCATCTGCACTGCAACAAAACTTAAGCCTAAAAGATTACCACAAATATTCGACTGTGATTCAAAAACTGGACCTATTGACGGCTTGGATTAAATAACAGATGCATTTCTTCTAATTCTTTTCTAAATGAGAAATAATCTTTTTCTTTGCAGTAAGTCTATTCATTTGCAAATTCTATATTTTTATATTAAAAATCTTACTTGTTTTAAAAGATCTACTCTTTGGTTAAAACCTGTAGAAAATGCAATAAAAACAAGCAGCCCTGCAATTAATATTTAAAAATATTAAATTATGATTTTTTATTTGAAATTAAAGTTATTTGTTTATTATAACTTCTTGAAAACCTTTGCCTTAAAAAAAAACAAGGAGAATTGACTATGGTCAAACCAATAGGTGGCAACCCTCAAGTAGGTGGTAGAGCTCAAGATTCCAATCCAAATCCTACTGAAAAAGTCTATAAACTTTTCATAAGGCTTGAGGGTTCATGGCACTCTTGTAAGTGTACATTTGAAACTAAACAGATCGGAGAAAAATTCTTTGAAACTTTTGAAGGATGTAAATGCACTGAAGTAAGCCCGTCACAAAAAGACTCCGAAGAGTCAGAAACGGGCCCTATTAAAGGCTCAGATAAATAAAACTGATGTTTTTAGCTTATTTTTTTAAGCAGATAACAGTTGCATTTCTTCCAGTTTTATTATCTTTTCTAAATGAAAAATAATCTTTTTCATTGCAGTAAGTACATTCATTAGCAAGTTCTATGTTTTTATCATCTAACCCGGCTTGTTTTAACTGATCTTGAGCTATTTGCCATAGATCGAAGTGATAATCATCTTTTTTATAAGACCAAAAATTTTCGGGAAATTCTTTTTTATAATTTTTAAATTCCGCATGTTTTGGGCATAAAGATGCTGATATACAAGCTAAAATATCTTGAGGTTTTGAGTTAAATCTGTCTTTCATAAAATCAATCGTTTTTTGATAGATATTTTTAATAAGACCTCTGTAGCCTGCATGAACAGCTGCTATAATTTCATTTTCTGGATCAAAAAAAAGCGCTGCCTGACAATCTGCATGGGTAATTGCTAGAGCTATATCTTTTTCTTTAGTAACAAAAGCATCGCAATCGAATAGTTTATCAATATTATCTTTTGTTATTTCTACAACATAATTGGAATGAATTTGATTTGCAAAAACAAGATTTTTAGCTTGAATATCTTCTTTTATCCGAGCTCTGTTCATTTTAACGCTATCTGGAGAATCCCCTACTTGCTTTGATAAATTTAAGCTAAAAAATTTATTTTCGCTAGAGCCCCCATGACGAAGATAGGTTTTGGCATCTATTACAGGATGATCTTTTAAAAGATCATATTCAATCCACTGAAGTTTACTTTTTTCAAATTGCATATTTTTGCCTTTTTATAGTTCTTGGTAACTATTTTTAAATTAATCTCGAATTTTATGCAAAAGATCTAGCTTTTTTTCAAAAAATTTATCTTAACTAAAAATATTAGCTTGGGGTATGTAAAAAATAGGAGGAAGTTTTTTATATGGGGGTAGTTCCAAAATCTCCAAATTTATCATTTGGGATCATTTTAACTATTGGCGCTTATCTTTGTTTTTCATTAGCTGCTGCAATCGTTAGGAGCTTAGATGTCAACATTCCAACGATACAGATTTTATTTATGCAATCTATAATATCTGTAATTTTTATAGCTCCTATTTTTATAAAAAAAAGACTCTATAAAGTTAAATCGGAGCTGATAAAACTGCATTTGGTTCGATCAATATCTGGAGTTGGCAGCTTTTTTTGTTATTTTTTAGCAATAAAGCAACTGAATTTAGTAGATGCAACCGTACTCACATATACAGCTCCATTTTATACTCCAATCATTTGGATGCTTTTTACAAAAGAAAAAAAAATAGAAAAAGGCATTTGGTGGACTATAGTATTAGGCTTTATTGGAATTGCTTTAATTCTAAAACCAACAGAAAAGATTTTAAAAGCGGGATCGCTGATTGGGATTAGTGCAGGAATCTTAGGATCAATAGCTTTGGTGTCGATTAGATTACTTAATCAAAAGATGGAATCTTTAATAAGAACTCTTTTTTATTATTTTTTTATCTCTACTATAATCACAGCGCCTTTTGCTATTATTAAGTGGTTAGATCCAACACATAGTCAATGGCTATTTTTAGTTAGCATTGGCACTTTAATGGCTTTAGGTCAATTACTTCTTACAACAGCGTATATGCATGGAACTGCATCTTTTCTATCTCCAATTTCATATTCTATGATAATTTTTACAGGTCTATTTAGCTGGATATTTTTTAAAAATATGCCTGGTTATCTCTCTTTTATTGGGACAATTCTAATAATAATTGGAGGGACCATTTCATATATTATTAAAGTGAAACCAGAAAAATTCATAGAGATTTTTGAACATCCCCCTGAAGAAAAAATTCATTTTTGGAGAAAAGTCAGACTTAGACATCATCACATCGAGATTCATAAACATAAAAATAATCTGAAAAAAGATTAAAATTTAATTAAAAAAAATAAGTCAAACAAAAATAATTTTATATAACTCTAAAAAGATTAAGTTTTTTTATTTTTCTTAAACTCTTTATGATACTCTCCTAAAAGATCTGAAAGAGCCTTTCCAATTGTTATATAATCTTCAACTTTAAGATTTGCGAGAGACACTCTTAAAGACCATTTAGGTCCTGCAAATCCATCTCCTGACAAACAAACTATAAATTTTTCTTTGGCAAGTTTAAATAAAAAGTCTAAGATATCAACATTTTTTATAAGATATTTTTTAAAATCTTCACCATACTTTGTCTGCGCTACTTCAGCTAAATCAATTAGCGTATAATAATAAGTATTGCCCTTCTCAATAGGTATTTTAATCTCAAGATTCTCATAGAGATTTGTGATTCTTTTTCTTAAAATATCTCTAATATCTTTTTTGTATATTTTTTCTGTGTCCATGATCTCATATAGAGAAAATAGAGCCATAATAACTTGCTGAGGACAAGAAAGACCACCTGTATGAGCTAAAGCGGAATCTCTAGAATCCATCGATAATCTATCGATAAACTTAATTTTTCTAGGCTCTGGAGTAATCGTAATATATCTTTTATCAATTTCTTTTTTATCTTTTTCGCTTAAATTTTTTATAATTTTATCTAGAACATTATTTTCATGAAGCATAATAACCCCAAGTCTCCAACCTGTTACCCCGAAATATTTAGAATAAGAATAAACACAAATAGTATTCTCAGGAACTTCTTTAACAAATGAATGAAATTCCTTTACAAAAGTGGCATAAACCGTATCCGCAATAATAATAAGATCTTTTCTGTGTTTTTTTATTATATGAGCTATTTTGAAAAGAGTTTCATCTTTAATAGCTACAGCTGTTGGGTTTGTTGGATTTACTAAAAACAAAGCCTTAATAGAAGGATCTAGTAGCTTTTTAAGTTCACTATCTGGAATTTGCCAAGAATCGAATTCATCAGCTTTAATGAGTACTTCAACTAATTTGAACTCAGATAGCATTGGAATTTCTAAATAAGGAGAAAATATTGGAGAAGCGATAGCAATATGATCTTTTGGGTTAACTATTTTATTATTTTTTAAAGAATTAAAAATATAAATCATTGCAGCAGTAGCGCCCTCTGTGGCAAATAAATCAAATTTACCTGCGGGAAGTTTATTATCAGGAGTTAAAATCTTTTGCAGATAGCTCGTAGAAATTTTCTCTACGCTAGGAAAAATTCTAGGCGGCATAGGATAAAAATCACCAATTGCTGCATCGGCAAGTTCATAGAGAAAACTATCTGGATCAAACTTAAATTTTTTTATAGCAAAATCTATTGCTTTTTCCAAAAAAACAGTAGCCTTATTTTTTTTTGAACGTTTGATAAATTCTGAAAAATTCTTATACAGATTTTCTTTAGTATATCTAAAAGCGATATCTTCAAAAGGACTCAGAACATCAGCAAAGTGATTAGCAAACAAAGTAAAATGTGCAAAAGCATCTCTTACTGTGGTATTAAAAAAATTAGGATTTCCTCTTCCAGCATTGAGATATTTATCTTTTGCTTTTCCATTTTTTTTGAAACTCTCTTTAGCTAAAGTAATTAAAATATCTTTAACTTCAAAGGGACTCATTTCATGATATTTTTTAAGTTTTTCTTTTTCCATTTTTTATCCTTTTATTTTTTTACCTGTTTTAATTTCCAAGAAGGTTTTTTAAAAGCATTTATTATAAATGGTAGTACAAAAATAATAGTTATACCGACAATTAAAATCGCATAATACATATTTTTATGCTGCGGAGGAAATTCAATTGGCGGAAAAAATGCTATTATAAAAGAAAGTACCATTGCAATCATTCCAAGCATACATACAATCCAAATACCGATATTTTTACCTGGCACTTTGAATTTTCTTTTAACATGTGGTTTTTTATATCTAAGATAGAGAGCCGATAGAAACATTAAAAAATACATCGTTACATATATTAACATTGAAAGAGCAACTGATATCCAAAAAGCAATGTTTATAGATCCTGCAAAAATTAAAAAGAATGTTCCAATAATCGAAATCACTATCGCCTGAGTAATCATCAAATTTTTTGGAACACCATTTTTATTAACTTTTTGAAAAAATGGAGGAAGCTCTCCTTCTGAACCAATTTTTAATAAACCTTTAACAGGACTAATCAACCAAGCGCTAAAACCTCCTGTTTGGCCAGCAGCTACTAAAAGCCCTAAAATTGGTAATAAAATAGTTAAATTAAAACCGAATTTATTAAAAAACACTTTAAAAGCATCCATAACTCCCGCTGATAAACTAAGTTCTTTTTCAGGAATCACTATAGATACAGACATAGATCCCAAAATATTAACAACAAGCCCAAAAATAACAACTATAAATAGTGCTATAGGATAATTCCTTTGTGGGTTTTCAACATTATTGGCGTGTGCAGCAGATACTTCAATACCCGCAAAAGCTCTCATAAAACCAACGAGCAAAACTATTGTGGATATCTGCTTGAAATTTGGAAATAAATTTTTAGCTGTGAGTGACATATCCATTTGGATAGGATTGCCTTGTATAAGATAAATAATACTTAAAGTAATAATTAATACTGCAGGAATTACAACTCCCGCTAAAAATCCTATAGTAGATACCATTTTAGAAATTTTCAGTCCTTTTAAATTGAGAAGAGTAAAGACCCAGATAAAAATAAGCTCGGTAATCATTAAATACGTTCTGTTACTAGCAAGTTTTGGATCAAAGACAAAAGCTAAAGAAGATGCAATGAAATAAAGCATTGCAATAACACTTATAATCATATAAGTCCACTGAAGCCAGCTAGCAACTAAACCCCATTTTTTACCAAAAGCCTCTTTTACCCAAACAGCAATACCTCCCATCTCGGGCCAGCCGGTTGCAAGCTCTGCAGAAACTAGTGCTCCTGGAATAAAAAATACTAAAGATGCAACGATTCCAAAAAAAATCATCTGCATACCAGTAGCAGCAATTGTTGGTAAATTTCTAATGCTGACAACTAAAGCACTAGAGACCATAATTAGATAAAATAAACTAATTGTTTTTCCTTTTTTCATAAGTGACTCTTTATTTTTTTCTTTATAACTTATATTTAAAGCAAAAAAATTAATTTGTCAAAAAAAGTATGTTTATTTGCAAAATAAACACATTAAAAAAAAATTCTTTGATACATTTTCTAAATGCTTATCTGACTAAAGTGCTTTTTTTCTTTCTTCTTCTTTACTTATTTTTTTTACTTGTGTTTTATAAAATATGATAAAATTAGCCTTAAATAATCAATGCCTAGAAATGTTTTTATCATTAAACACTTGATTTTTTTCTGCACCTAATCTATTTTAGCAACAATTTATTTTTTTTTAATTACGAGTTTATTGTGAAACAAATTAAATGCATTTTTAATCTCTTTCTTCTTCAAACTTTTATATTTTTTATTTTTAATTCTCAAATTCAGGCATCTACAATCGATAATTCTCATTCTCCAGAAGTTCTAAATAAATTTGAAAGTCTTATTGATTTACAGAAAGCCAACTTAGAAACGCAAGATTGGCATAACCTCTTAGAAAACTATCTTTTGTCATATGATGAAATAATTAATCTTCTCGATGAATTAGAATCGGGAGAGCTTGAGAAAAAATACTCCTCTCTCAACCTAGAAAAATTGAATCAATTCCTTGCCATCTTAGCAAAAGAGGGAATTCTTATAGATAATTCTTATGAAGATCTAAAGCTAAAAAATGATATTGAAAAATTACTAAGCGAAGAGAGGGATTCATTCGAATATGCTTCACCTCTTAGTTCTAATAATGAGTACATAATTGTACCGGCTGTTTTCTATAGCAATGATCACTATGATGTTGTTCTCTGTAAAAGCTGGATTAAAAAACAATGGAAACATACTAAAAAGTTCGTAAAAAAACACAAAAAAGAGATCATTATCGGCGCTGTTGTTGTAACAGCTGTTACTGTTATAACTGTAGCTGTAGTAGCGACCGCCTCAGCTGCTGCAGCTGCAGGCGCTGCTGGTGCGGGCGCTGCTGGCGCTGTAGCTTCAAGCAAATTTGAAACTAGTCAACCAGAGACCAAAGAAAGTACTCCTGTAGAAATTGAAAAAGAAAATAATAATCATTTTAACAATGAAGATAACGAATCTTCAGATCATATCATAGAAAATAAAAAACATTTATTTACAGAAGTTTTAGAAGAAAATATTTCTTCCTTTAAAGCTGATCTGCAGGATAATAATCATTTAAATTCACCTGAAACAGATCAAAATTTATGGGATAAAACTAAAGAAATCTTAAGAGAAAGCGGAGCTCAACTTTCACATAAGGTTTTAGATGAAGTTTCAGACTATGTAAAAACTATTCCAGGAACAATGCAAGAAATTGGAGATTGTTCTAAAAAAATCATTCCAGATCAATTTATAGATGATATGCAAAATAATAGTTTGTGTGGTGATGCCGAAAAATCAATGGTAGAAAGATATGAAGAAACCGTTTTTCAAGGACATCAAAAAATTGATCAAGTATTTGCTACAAATCAATCGGATCAGTACACTACTGAAGCTAAAGAAGCTAAAGAAAAAGATTGGTCAAATGCGATTCTCCCTCCTCCAAGCGGAATATTAAAAAATGCTAAAGCCTTATCATCTATTCAAACTAGAAAAGATGTTTTAAATATCATAAAACCTAAGGGACAATGGACCGGAAATAAAGGAACCAAATCTCGTATTAGACTTTTTAAAGGAGGACAAAACGAGGCTGTACAAATATTTGATGAATTAACAAAAAATGGCAAAGTTATATATCAAGATAATCTGACAAAAATATATAAATTATCCGATGATACTTATATCACATATAGATCCTTTTCTAAATCAGGACCACCGACAATAGATGTTAAATTAGAGGGATTAAAAAATAATATTAAAATCAAATTTTTAGAGGAGTAATGGATATAAGATATGAAAAAACCAAATTAAATATTTTAGCTTGGTGTATAGAAGATTGGACACCTTTATTTTCTGTTTTTAGTTTTGTGGAAGAATTTTATCATTATGAAGATTTGGAAGTATTAAAAAATACTACTTTAGAAATTGTTAAAAATTTATTAGAAGAAGGGGTAATTGAAGCAGGATTTTTACAAAAAGACAATACTTTTAAAGTTTGGGATAAAGAAATAATAGAAATAATCAAAGAAATAAAGATTAAATGGGATAATTTAGGCAGGGAATTGTATCCTCATGAAATAGTTTGGTTTGATATAACAGAAAAAGGAAAAAAAGAATTTGAATATCTAAATAAATTACCAGAATTGGAAGATGATCCATTTTATAGGGATGAAAATTAATCTGAAATAATGGATTGTCATAGATCTTATAAAAATGAAATTTCACAAAAAAAGTCAATTCATTGTTTATTTGCTTTTAACATTCCAAGATTCTTTTTTTAATCGATGGATTAAAAAAGGAATTATATAAACAATAATTATTGAAATTATTAAAATTAAGAAATATTAAAAGGATTTGTGGAGTCTCAATATGAAAAATTATTTTAATTTAGAAGTTAGCAGCGATTTAGATTATGAAGGTATGGTTGTGAATATAGTTTATATTCCCCAAAATAATAATTTTTTAGAATCTAATGATGAAAATCTTAAAATTATTCATAAACAAGAAGTATTAGCGGTTTTAAATCAAGATAAAGGAGTTGAGAATATTGAAATAAAATTATATCCACCGATAGGAAAAGAATATTGGGATTTTTCTTATGAAGAATTTATTCAGATATTTAAAAAGGCTAAAAAATTATTAATTCAAAGTAATCAAGATCAAAAATAAATTTCTAATAAGATTTAGTAGACAAGACTTAACCTGACTTAGATCTAATTTTTTAACACATTTCAGCGCAAGAAAACACTTTTTGCTACAAATCCAATCGGATCATCACACTAATGAAGCAAAACGAGCAAAAGAAAAAGATTGGTCAAATGCGATTCTTCCTCCTCCAAATATTCAAGTAAAAAATGTTTTAGATATTGTAAAACCAAAAGGAAAATATATAGGAAATATAGGTTCTAGTAAAAGAATTCGAGAATTATCAGGTAGATATAGGGACTGTTGAAATCTGAAATTATTTTCATAAAAAATAAAAAAAAATGATTTCTACTATCTTTTATTTTGATTTGAGAAGTTATTTTTCTAAATTTTTTATTAATTTTTTTTTAGATCTCAACAGTCCCGGATAATATCTAACAATAAATAGCTTCCAATTTGATCGCGCCTCTGTTTAAGATGAAAAATAAAGATCTGGAATTTGAAAAATTTATTCCTTATGAAGTCGATTTTGAATACTTACAGGAAAAAAGTGACTCTTTATTTTTTCCTTATACTTCATATTTAAAGCAAAAAAATTAATTTGTCAAAAAAAGGACGTATATTTTCAAAACAAATACATTAATTTTTTTCTTTGATACATTCTCTAAATACTTACCTGACGAAAAAAGACACGGCACAAGTTCTCTTTTTTAACTGTGGAATAAACTGTGTCCTTTTTTGATCATTTTTTGATCAAAAAAACTTGTTCATAAATAGCGTATGGCTTTTTATAATAACATGCCCATTCTTTGTCTCCATAGGAAAAATGCCACCATTCTCCGTCAAAGGGAGCAAATCCAGCTTGTACCATAATAGTTCTAAGTAGTAATCGATTTTTTTGTTGAACATCTGTCATGTCTTTCGAAAAAGGCTTTATTTTTTCGCTATCATTAAAATCTGCTATTTTCGTACCCATATCAAGGGTTTTACCCTCAACTTGAATAGTCAAATCGATTGATCCTCCAGTTGGGTGTCCCGCAACTTCAGGAACAGCTATCAATTGGTGAACTTTTTCAAATAACTCATCTTTTTCCAAAAAATTATATTTTTGTTTCATTAAATCATACTGCTTACGAAAATACTTTTGTTGAACTTCAGGGTGACGATAAGCATAGACAACTAAAAGTTTGGCATTTGGTAGCGCCTCTTTAAGAAACTCAGATGCTTTTTTTAACATTTGAATGCAACTTTTACGAAGAAAAAAAATGTTTTTTGTGTAAGCATACATATCAGATTGCTGATATCTAAGAGAAACTTCTGGCAAATATTTAGAAACATCAAGAAGTTCTTCTTTACAATCTTTTATAATAATCTCTTTTAAATCTATATAGTATATCATATTTTTAACCTCGTTAATAATTCTAAATTATCATCTTGTATAATGAATTTTTTACCCTCTTCTTTCCTCTCAAAAGGCAAAAATGTGATCGTGATTTTTTCTTTTGTAAATCTAGATATTTTATTCATAATTATTCTCCTCTTTGTTTGTTAAAAACTAATTTACAAAGTTTATTTGAAACAATCTCAAGAGGATCTATGATTTTTATCTTTGGATTGTTTCTAGAAAAATTGTCCATCAGGACAGATAATTCTGTACAACCAAGTAAGATTCCATTGATACTTGGATCTTTTTTAATACTTGATAAGATAAAATTTTCGAGGCTTTTACGATCTTGCAAAGAAAAGGTTCCACTTAATACTTTTTTTATTAACTCTTCTATCCATTGGAGCTCTTTCGGTGATAGAAGCTTAGTGTTTGCAAAATTGTAAAAAAGACCTTTAAGTCCTGAGGTTTTAGTACAAAGAACCAAAACTTTAGATAGATTTTGTTCCAATAAAAATGATTTTGTTTCAGCAATTAAACCGATCAGTTTATTTCGATAAGTATCATTTATAAAGCCATGAAGAGTATTGCAAGCAATTGTGATGTAATCCATACCGCTATTCTTTAGAAACTTTAGAGCTTCTTTTAGTTGCTTAGTCACTTTTTTTTCATCTTGCTGAAAAGAAAGAGGTTTAAGCATTTCAGCAAACGGGTAACTCAACAAAATTATTTTTGGAAAATCAAAATCATTGATACATTTATATTTTTTTTGACAGATTGTGATGATTTTTTGCATAAGTAAGACTCCTGCCATGGGTCCAGCTCCACCAATGATTCCAATTGTTTTTTTTCTTCTATTTTGCATATTTATTCCTCCTGAATTTGTTTAACATAAGTTCTTTGCAAATCGATTTTTCTCCCTATCATATAACCAATAAAACTTAGAGATAATGTCATCACTTCTTTAGGAATTGGCAAAGAGATAAATCGGAAAACGCCAAAACCTATCGCCCCCAAAGCCATTGAGAAATAAGCGCCAAGGCGTGATGGATTTTTTGAGAGCATAGCTAGAGTAATTGGAACAAATAGGATGCAAACAGAAAGCTCATAAGCAAACATCAACATAGTAACTACATTATCGAAAACATAGACAAGACCAAGAGATCCAAGACCTGTTATTAAGGTTAGCATTCTGGATATCCAAACTTGTTTTTTTGCTGAGATTTTTTTAGAAACTAGAAAATCATATGATAGATTTGAACCTATCGAACAAAGAATAGAATCTGCTGTTGATATTACAGCCATAAAGATAGCCCCCATAAATAAAGTTGTAACAACCGGATTAGTTAGAGCTTTGACTGATTCAATTAGAATACTTGCATTACCCAAAGCTTGAATACCTAATTTTTTTGCGAGTACACCAAAATAAATAGCAACGCTAGAACTAACTAAAAGAAGAATTCCGGCAACTACCGCTGAGATGGAAATTATTTTTGGCTTCTTTGCTGCAAAACATCTTTGTCCCATGTCCTGTTCAATGAGCATGAAAAGAAACGGCATGAAAAACCAAGATATCCATGGGACTGTTGAAATTCCCAAATTTGGGGATACTTGATGTTTAGATATTGCTATGTTAGAAAAATTGATAGAAAAAAATGCAAAACCTAATGTGACAAGAATAAACAAAGCCTGCAATATATCAGTATTTACAACGGCTTTTAATCCCCCCATGACAGTGTATGCTATGAGAATGGCCCAGAAAAGAATAAATATAATTGGGGATTGGAAATTCATAGCTATAAAAAAATTTTTAGCAGCAATCCCTTGAGCTACCAAAATAAAAAACAATGCAAGAATTGATAATCCGGAAGCTATCAACCTTTGACGACGAGATCTATAAATTTTTTCAAAAATTTCTGCTATTGTAGAAATATTTAATTTTCGTAATTTCCCTCCAAAACCCATGCCAAGAGCAAAAAGGCCAAGACATGCTCCTAGAGGATAAAAGAGGACAATCCAGCCTTTTTGATAAGCTTCTTGAGCTGCACCTAACAGAGATCCTCCTCCAAGCTGAGTAGCTAAAAGGGTCAAGCTCAGTTGAAAAAAACCAAGCTTTCTACCCATTAAAAAATAATCATCATTTGTCTGAACGTTTTTGGAAGAACGCTTTCCTATCCAAATATATATGCTCCCCAATAGAGCTGTAATTGCTAAAAAAAATGGAATATTCATATAAAAATCCTGTATTTTTTATTGTTAATTTAAATTTTTTACTCTTAGAAAATAGATATTTAAGAAGTGATATAGATTCTAAAAATCTACATATGCAAATATGCTACTTCTTTAACATCCAGTTTTTTAAACTAATTTGTTAAAAATTAAAATTTAATGAAGATGGATTAAATGATGATGAGAATGAGAGAAAATAGAAGTAAATGAAAAAATAATAAATAAATTAGTAGAGTCCTTTATTAAATCAAAAGACTCTGAACTGTCTGCCTTTGATTGTATTTTCATGTTTTTCTCCTTTGTGAGACCTGTTGTCTCTGAAAACTACAATTATTATATTTGTATTTCTAGATATTTGTCAAAGCTTAATGATAGAAAAACAGTAGCTCCCGCAAAATATTTTCTTAGTAAATATTTTAATGCCCCTTAATCCATGAACAGAACCTCCTGAAAAATAACAAGAAGAGTTTCTCATGAAAGATTATTTATAGAAAAATAATTTTAATACGCCATTTCTGTATTTATTTGCTTTTAACAAACCAAGATTCTTTTTTTAATCGATGGATTAAAAAAGGAATTATATAAACAATAATTACTGAAATTATTAAAATTAAGAAATATTTTAAAGAGTTTTCTTTTTCTAATTGATTAGGCGGAATTAAAGCCATAACAAAAGCAAAAACCATAGTCATCATTCCTAAAATAGAAACTAACCATAGTCCAAAATTTTTAAAAGGTATTTTAAAAACTCTTTGAATATCTGGTTTTTTATATCTAAGAGACAAACAAGAAAGAATCATCAAAAAATACATAGAAACATATATCATCATGGAAAGAGCAACAGAAATCCAAAAAGACATATTAATACTTGAGCTAACTAAAAGAAAGGTTGTGCTAGAAATAGAGATAACAATTGCTTGAATTATCATTAAGTTAGAAGGCATGTTATTTTTATTCACTTTTTGAAAAAAAACAGGAAGCTCCCCTGCTTTTGCAGTTTCTAAAAGTCCTTTAACAGGACCAGCTAGCCATGTTGAAAATCCACCCATCTGACCAATTGCAACTAAAAGACCTAAAAGAGGAATCAAAAATTTAAGATTATATTTTGTAAAATAAATACTAAAAGCATGCATTACTCCCCCGATTAAAGAGATATCTTTTTGAGGTATTACAAAAGCAAGTGACATAGATCCTAAAATATTTATTAAAAATCCGAGTGTTACCGCAAAAAAAATAGCTAAAGGATAATTTTTTTTAGGATTTTCAACGCTATTTGCATGGACAGCAGAGCCTTCTATTCCTCCAAAAGCTCTCATAAAACCAATTAAAATAACTAAAGTTGTAAGATGAAAATCTGGCAAGTAATTTTTAACACTAAAAGTCGTATCTATTTGAATTGGTTTTGCTTGCACTACATATATAACTCCCAATCCTATAATTAAAATAGCTGGAATCAAAATCCCTAAAATAAAAAATGTTTGAGAGATCTTTGTAGATATTTTAAGACCTCTTAAATTAAAAAAAGTAAAAAGCCAAATCAAAATAATATTCATTGAGATGAGATAAGCCTTATTATGAACTAGATGAGGAGCAAATACAAATGATAGTGATGCTGAAATAAAATATAGCATAGCGATCATTGCTATATTCATATAAGTCCATTGAAGCCAAATTGCTAATAGCCCAATTTTTTTTCCAAAAGCTTCTTTTACCCAAACAGCGATACCTCCCATTTTTGGAAATGTCGTAGCCATTTCTGCTGTAACTAAAGCAATAGGCAGATAAAAAACAGCTAAAGTAACGACAGCAAAAAAGATCATATGCATGCTTGTTGTAGCAAAAATACCTAAGTTTCGAATGGAGACATTAAAAGCTGCTGTCACCCAAAGAAGAGTAAATAAATTTAAAACTTTTGTTTTTTTCAACTTTTCATTCCTTTTTAATAAAAATTATTCAAAGTATGCATATTTAAAATCTATAAAACCGCTAGGATAAATAAAAACATCTTTTAGATTTTCTTTTTTTAAAAAATTTTGAGTTAGATGATAAATCGGTATTATTGGAACATCTTTTAATAAAATATCTTCAGCTTTTTTTAATGTTTTTTCTCTTTTTTTATGATCTAAAATATTTTCTGATTTTTCTAAAAGCTCAATATATTCTTGATTTTCCCAACCTGTATTACTAGTTGAGCTATCTTTATATTTAAAAACATTTAAAAAATCTATTGGATCATCAAAATCTGCTATCCAAGATGACAGAGCTAAATCATAATCAAGTTTAGAGAGTTTTTCATAAAAAGTTTTTCTCTCAACTACTAAAAGTTTTAGATCTATATTTAAATTCTTTTTTAACTCACTTTGTAAAGCTTGCGCAAGAATATGAGCTCTATCATTACCCATATAGGTGAGAGTTATTTCTTTTTGAGAATAATCTTTTTTTATAATTGGAACATTTTTGCTTTTTTTAACAGGAATTAATCTAGAAGATGAAAGCTGCTCACCTTGCAAAATATGTTTTACAATTTTTTCTCTATCAAAAGAATTTACTAAAGCTTGTCTAAAATCTACATCTTTTATTTTTTTAGTATTTACCCTTAAAAAACTAGTGCCAAAATATGGTTTTATATGAAAATTTTTATCTTTTTTTAAATTTTCTAAACTATCGATTATTATTGTAGAAAATGGAGATCCTGCTATATCTAGCTCATTTAACTCAAACATATTAAGCTCAACATCATTTGTAAGCATCAGCATAGATATTTTTTCTAATTTAACTTTATCTTTATCCCAATAAAACTCATTTTTCTCAGCTTCAATAATATCATTTTTTTTCCACTCCGATAATTTAAAGGCTCCATTAGATACAAAACTACTTTTATCTAAAGCCCAATTTTTATTTTTTTGATCAACGTTTTTATTTATTGCAAAAAAAGCGCCTTGAGTTAAAAGCTTTAAAAAATATGGACAAGTTCTTTCAAGCTCAATTTTAAGAGTTTTATCATCTATAGTTTTTATACCTACTTCATCTAAAGAAACTTTTTTTTCTTTTGCTTTTTTTGCATTTTTTATTACAAATAATGAAGTTGCATTTGGCGTGATAAAACTAGGAGATAAAACTTTTTTCCAGGTATATTCAAAATCATCAGCTGTTAACTTCTCACCATTTGACCAAAAAGAGTCTCTTAAAAAAAAAGTATATATTTTACCATCTTCTGAAACATTATAACTTTGAGCAACTGCAGGTAATATGTTTCCTTCATTATCTACTCTCATAAGTCCATCGAAAAATGTTTTTGCTAAATTTAGAGATACTAAATCTCTTGCTTTTAAAGGATATAAACTCTGCGGCTCAGATACAATATTTATTGTTAAACACTTTTTTGTTTTTTCTTTATCTTTTTTTTTACAAGAGGTTAAAAAAAACAAAGTAGGAATACAAAGAATTAAAAATATTTTTTTTAACATAACTCTTCTCTTCTTAAAATCTCTGATAGACAAAATTAGTATTAACTAAAATATCAAATAATGCAATTTTGTTAAAAATTCTAATTTATTTGCTAAAAGTTTTTAAAAAAAATTAATCTTGGCTTTACCAAAATTTTCTATATCTTGCCATCCTTCTACTCCAGATATTACAGCACACAGTAGAACTCTTGTGTAATTAAATTTCATAATTATAAATTCCTGCTATTAGATTAAATCTTAAACCAAATCTTTTTCTTCGATTTCTATATATATGGGACGGTTGCGAGCTGCCATTTTCAGGTTTAAGCTTTTTTGAGATCTTGTAGTCTTCAAGATGCTTTCGAAGCATCTCTTCTGAAAGTAGTAAAGCTTCTGCTATTTGCATCCAAGTCCGACCTTTATCACGTAATAAAACAGCTTTTATTCGATCTCTAACTCGACCATCTCTTTCCTTCTTATGCTGTTTCGTTAAAGAAGCTATTTCTTCATCTGTCAAAAAAAAATTCATGAAATTTGGGGATTTATTGTAAAAGGTTTTTTTAAAAATTCGCTCCCGAGATGTATAAAAGACCAACTATCCCCCCAATTCCACCTGATAATAATCTTTCTTGGGCAGTTGAAAATAAGTTCAAATTACAGATGAAAATGCTTGCAAAAATTACTACATTAAGAGCCGAGGAAAGACTTTTAATCAATTTTTCTTTTTCTTCCAATCTTGGATTGTTGCCCAATCTTGATAAACCATCAATGACCAATCCTGACGCACCACCAATGATAGAACCGTAACAAATTCCAAAAGAAAGGTCTGCAATAACCTCCTTTGCTAGACAATGCATATCTATACTCCTGCAATCTCCAGACAACCATTCAAAATTAGCACTTGCAACCGTTGCAATTACACCACATAACCCCAGGGTTGTAGCTCCGTAGATTGCACCTGTTTTAATACTCTTCCAGGCACTATTATCAAAAAAAATTTACTGCGAAAGCACTTGCCATTTTTTTCTCCTTATTAAAAAATTAAAAAGATTTGAAATAGTAACTTTTGAACTTATTATTTTCAATAAAAAACTGGCTTCAAGTTTTGATTACACCAATTATTTTCTTAAAATATCTTCAATATCTTGCTTCGCATCACCTGTTGGCATAATATTGAATTTATCTTGAAGAATTTTAAATACATCTTTCGTTATAAAAGCTGGCAGTGTAGGTCCAAGTCTTATATTTTTGATGTTTAAATACAAAAGTGTTAATAAAATTGCCACTGCTTTTTGCTCAAACCAAGATAAAACTAAAGAAAGCGGAAGATCATTTACATCACATTTAAAAGCGTCAGCTAAAGCAAGCACTATTTTTATAGCAGAATAAGCATCATTGCACTGACCGACATCCAAAAGTCTTGGAATTTCTTCTATTGATCCAAAATCTAATTTATTAAATCTATATTTACCACAAGCTAAAGTAAGTATCACTGAATCTTTAGGTACTAGATTTGCAAAATCTGTATAGTAATTTCTACCAATCTTTGCGCCATCGCAGCCACCTATTAAAAAAAAGTGCTTAATTTTACCGCTTTTTACTTTATCGATAATTGTATCTGCTAAAGAAAGAACTGCATTGTGACCAAATCCAACTGTAATAAATTTTTCTTCTTCATCTTTTTCAAAACCCTTTTCTTTTTTTGCTTTTTCAATTAGCTCTTTAAAATCATTATCTTTTATATGTTTAACACCTGGCCAACCTACTAATCCTTTTGAAAAAATTCTATCTTTATAAGATTCTTTTGGTTCAATTATACAATTTGTTGTCATTAAAATAGGACCCGGAAAATTTTCGAACTCCCATTTTTGTAATTGCCATGCCCCTCCATAATTTCCCGCTAAATGTGAATATTTTTTAAGTTTAGGATAACCATGAGCTGGCAGCATTTCACCATGGGTATATATATTAATTCCAAGTCCATCTGTTTGTTTCAAAAGATCTTCTAAATCTTTTAAATCATGACCCGAGACTAATATAGCTTTTCCTTTTTTTGGTGTAATTCTAACTTTTGTAGGTGTTGGATGATCAAAAGTAGAAGTATGCGCTTCATCTAAAAGCTTCATTACCCTTAAATTGATCTCACCTACATTTAAAACTTTTTGTAAAATTTCTTCTTGAATAAATTTTTCTTTAGTTAAAAAATCTAAAATTTTATGAAAATCAGAAAATAGTTTTTTATCTTTTTTCCCTAAGATATATGCATGATCCAAATAAGATGCAGCTCCTTTTAAACCAAATAATATTAAATCTAATAAACCAGCAACGTCATCGCCAAACTTTTCTTTTTCTTTTTCAAACGAAACCTCTTTTGAAAATTTTAAAAGCTCATCTAATCCAGTTATCTCAGCTTCTAAAGCAGGCCCATATAATTTTTCAATCTCCTTTAAATTTTTTTCACATGCTCCTTCATATAAATCTTTAGCTTTTTTCTTAATCTCAAAAGCTTTTTTTATTAATTTTAGAAATCTATCTTTATCAAAATCAACATTTGTAACTGTTGCAAATAGAGCTTCTATAACAAAAAGATCGATATCTTCATCTTTCTCATTTAAAATAGCCGCTCTATGAGCATACATAGAAATACCCTTAGTTAAATAAACCAAAACATCTTGAAGACTCGCTACCGTTTCATCTTTTCCGCAAACGCCTCTAGGCCCTTTGCAAGCTAGAGAATCTTTTGTTTGTTCACATTGATAACAAAACATATTTTTTGACCATTAAATTATTAATTGATTTTTTATTTTATCATAAAAAACCTAAAAATATCAATAAAAACACACAAAACTCCTATGAGCAAATTTTCAAATATTATATAAATTGAATAAATAGGATTTTTTTATATGGCAAAAAAAATAAATTTTTCAATAACTGGCATGCACTGCGCTAGCTGTGTAAATTCTATTGAAACTGAGATAAAAAAATTAGACGGAATAAAAAAGATAAATATAAATTTTGCTTCTGCTAAAGCTTTTGTAGAGTTTGATGAAAATAAATTAAAAGATGAAGATATTTTTAAAGCCGTTGAAAAAGCTGGCTACTTAGCTGAAAAAGAAGACATAGATCAACGTAAAAAAGAAAAAGAGATAAAAAGCTTAAAAATTAGATTTATAATTTCTCTAATACTTTCTATTCCTTTGATGTATTTTGCTATGACATCTGCTTTTCTTCCTAAAATTTTGATAAAACATATGGGTTTTATTCAACTCATCTTAGCGACGCCTGTTATATTTATGGGCTATGAATTTTTTACAAGAGGAATTTTTGCTCTTTATAAAACAAAAAGAGCGAACATGGATACGCTCATCGCTATTGGAGTTTCAGCTGCTTATATCTATAGTTTGGTATCGGTAATTCAAATATGGCTGGGTAATGAAAGCTTTTCTCATCAAAATTTATATTTTGAAATAGCTGCTTTTTTAATTACTTTTATTTTACTTGGAAGATATCTAGAAGCAATTGCTAAAGGAAAAACCTCTCAGGCTATAAAAAAATTAATGGGACTAAAACCAAAATTCGCGATAGTAATTAGAGATCAAAAGGAAATTGAAATACCAATAACAGATGTTTTAATAAATGATATTATTGTGGTTAGACCAGGAGAAAAAATTCCAGTTGATGGAATTATTATAGATGGCCACTCATCTGTAGATGAGTCTATGATTACAGGAGAGAGTATTCCTATTGAAAAGGTAAAAGACTCAAATGTAATTGGAGGAACGATAAATAAAACTGGAAGCTTTAATTTTAAGGCTTTAAAAATTGGAAAAGATACAGTTTTATCACAAATAATAAAACTCGTTGAAGAGGCTCAAACATCTAAAGCTCCAATTCAAAAGCAAGTTGATTTTATAGCATCATATTTTGTTCCGATTGTTCTAATTGTAGCAATTTTTTCCTTTTGTCTTTGGTTTTTTTTAGGATCTACATTTATATTTTCTTTAACTATTTTTATATCCGTATTAATTATCGCATGTCCTTGCGCATTAGGCCTCGCTACTCCCACTGCTATTATGGTTGGAACAGGAATGGGAGCAGAGTTAGGAATATTGATAAAAAGCGCAGAGAGTCTTCAAAAACTAAAAAATATAAATGCTATAGTTTTTGATAAAACGGGAACTCTAACAGAAGGAAAACCTAAAGTTACAAATATCATTCCCTATTCAATTAAAAAAACCGAGATTTTAACATACGCTGCATCTATCGAAAAAAAATCTTTGCATCCCCTAGCTGATGCTATTGTTGAAAAAGCAAGAGAAGAAAAAATTTCGTTTAAAGAAGTTTTAAATTTTGAAGAATTCTCTGGCAAAGGTGCAAAAGCTACAATAGATAATGAAGAAGTTTTAATTGGTAATAAAAATTTCATGCTAGAAAATAATATAGATATATCAAATGCAAATTTAGATATTGATCATTTAATGAATGAAGGAAATACCACACTTTTAGTAGTAGTTAATAAAAAACTCTTAGGTTTAATTGCAATTGCTGATGTTGTAAAAAAACATGTAAAACAAGCGATGATAAAGCTTCAAGGAATTGTAGATCACATATATATGATGACAGGAGATAATAAAAAAACAGCAGAGGCCATCGGTATAAAAGCAAAAATTGAATATCACGATATAATTGCAGAAGTTTTGCCTCAAGATAAAGCAAATGAGATAAAAAAACTCCAAGCTAAAAATATATCAGTTGCAATGGTAGGCGATGGAATAAACGACGCTCCAGCACTCGCTCAATCAGATGTAGGAATAGCGATTGGAAGAGGAACGGATGTAGCGATAGAATCTGCAGATATAGTCTTAATGAAAGATGACATTAGGGATGTTTATAGAGCAATTTTACTCTCAAAATTTGTTATTAGAAAAATCAGACAAAATCTATTTTGGGCATTTATATATAACACTGCTGCTATCCCGATAGCTGCAGGGATTTTATATCCATTTACAGGTTTTTTATTAAATCCAATGGTTGCAGCTATTGCTATGGCATTTAGTTCTGTTTCGGTTGTAACAAACTCACTTTTTATGAAAAGATATAAAAAGAAAATAATTAAATCATTTAATTAGATGAGTTTTTTTGAAATAGATGGCTCTGAAAAATCAGGCTCAGGAACAATTCTAAGATATTCAGCTACTCTTACTTCTATAACAAAGAAAAGTCTTCATCTTTTTAATATCAGACAAAAAAGAGAAAAAAAGGGACTAAGGCCGCAACATCTAAAAGCTATTGAAGCCTGCAAAGAGATTACAAAAGGTGAATTAAAAAATGCCTATGTTGGATCTGAAGAAATTTTTTATACTCCTGGAAAAAAAATATTTTCTGGAAATTATTCATTCGACATAGGTACAGCAGGATCTACTACAATGCTAGCATCTGCTATAATTCCAATGCTTCTTTTTGCAGATACACCTTCTACTATTGAACTAACAGGCGGGCTTTTTCAAGATTTTGCTCCAGCAGCTCATCATCTTGCGTTTGTTGTTTTACCTCTTTTAAAACGCATGAATATAGACATATCTTTAGAAATTTTAAAACCAGGATATGTCCCTACAGGAGGAGGAAAAATAAAACTTAAAATACATCCTATCAAAAAAAATGTTTTGCCAATTTGTTTAGAAAAACAAGGAAAGATAAAAAAAATAAAGGGTATCGCACTATCTTCTAATTTAAAAGAACAAGAAGTATCAAAAAGAATGTTTTTGAGTTTTCAAAAAGAGCTAGAAAATATGGGACTCAATATAAAAAGTGATATTGAACTTATCTATGATGAAACAGCCGATCAAAAAGGAGCTTCACTTACTTGCTTTATTGAAACAGAAACTGGCTGCATAATTGGTATTGACGTTGCTGGAAAAATAGGCAGAACCTCCGAAGCGATAGGCAAAACAGTCGCCAAAAGATTGATGCAAGATTTTAATTCAAACGCTACGGTAGATAGATATACAGCAGATCAATTAATTTTATATGCAGCTCTAGCCAAAGGCACATCTAAGTATATAATTCCTAAAATGACCGAGCATATTGAATCAAATCTTTGGCTAATTGAAAAATTTTTAAATGTTAAATCTGAAATCTTTGGCAATCTTCTTACTATTCATGGAATTGGCTAAATTTCAATCCACTTAAAAAAAAACTCAAATTTTCAAATAAAGCACCCTCAAAGTTGCAACCACAGAAACTATTGCAAAAAACATAAGAAAATTTTCTTTATCTCTTAAATATTTACCTGAATTAATAAAAAATATTCCAGCCAAATCACTTATGACATGATTTACATTTTTATTCATATCTTTCAGTACCATTTCAAA
>JAAKFE010000029.1 GCA_011065175.1 Candidatus Anoxychlamydiales bacterium | reverse complement strand
TGTTGCGTTCTGAAATAATTTACAAAAAACTTCAAAAATTAGCCTTTCTAATGTCTTTTATTTTGATTTGAGGGATTTTTT
The DNA here is from genome assembly GCA_011065175.1 of Candidatus Anoxychlamydiales bacterium. GTDB lineage: Bacteria > Chlamydiota > Chlamydiia > Chlamydiales > SM23-39 > JAAKFX01. Next base: position 17,499 of record JAAKFE010000029.1, on the reverse strand, counting down.
TGTCATTTTTTTAATATTATTCTTCAGCTTGCAACAGTCCCATTAACTAGAAATTAACTAACGATTTGACCAACTGTAGTTCTTCTATCTAAATAGCCTTGTTTATATTCTTTTACTTCATCGATTTGAACAACCCAAGCAGCACCTTTTCTATAAGCTTTAAGATGACCTACTCTAGTTGCATAATATATTTTTTGAGCTGGAACATCTAGCATTTTAGCTACTTGATTAATTGAATAATAACCTTTTGCGTTATCAAATAAAAGTTCTCCTTCGTACATAGATTTCTTTCTAGAATACTTATTTTTTTTGTATTCTTCTAGATCATCTAAATCAATAGTCCAACGAGTAGCATCTTTAGTTGCTCTTAATTTTCTTTGTTTAATAGCAACGTAAATAGCTTGTCTAGTTACATTGTTGAGTCTAGCAGCTTCTGTAATAGAGACAACTCTTTGATTATTGTTTGGCTCTGGAGCTAAGCTACCTACTGGGTTTTGATCACCCCAATTTGTATCTCCTGTCATTGTTCTCCTCCCTTTGTTTTATATTTAAAATTTATTTAAATAAACTTTATATAATTTGTTTTAATTATTTTTAACTATAACTATTCTCTTTTAAGTATAAATTATTACAAATTAAAGAATTGAAATCAACTATTTTTAACAAATACTTAAATTAACTTAATGAATTATTAACAAATACCTCGTATTAAGTAAGTAGCGGAATATACAAGCTTGTTATTATTAACGTGTTAACAAACTATTTTTGTTGGAAGCAAAGTATAAATTGATATATATTGGGTAGATAAAAACATATAGGGAAAAAACCATGTTAAAAAAGCTATCGTTTAAGCTTATCTTATTAATTATCATTAGTTTAACTATATCTGCAAAGCAGCCTAATTTAACTGTTAAAGATATTAAGATAAAAACTGAAGAAATTTTAAAATCACATGCGAATTTCAAAAAAATTGATGCTGTGTTAGCAGAAAGAGTATTAAAAAATTTTATTGACGAGCTAGATTCTAATAAAACTTATTTTATTGAATCAGACCTTGAAAAGTGGCTATATCCATCCGATGAGATAATAAATACTGTAATAGAGGGCTTTAAGAACTCTAATTTTGCAGTTTTTAATGAAATTCACAAAGTTATGATAAATGCTATTGTCAGACGAAATAAGCTCGAAGCTGAGCTTAGTTTAACTGATCTTCCAAAAGACGTTAATCCTGAAGAGTTTAAGGACATGAAATGGACAAATAGCAAAAGAGAACTTTTAACTAGATTGCTAAGAATTAAGGGCTTGCAGCTAGATAGCGCTGAGAAAATGCCCAAAGAATGTAAAGAAACGATAAGCCAAGTTTTAGAGAAGAAAAAAATAAACAAAGAAAAGGAGATAACAACCAAAGATACAGAAGAGCGAAAAGCATTTATTTTAAGCTGCCTTTTAAAGGCTTTTTGTCATTCTTTAGATAGTCATACTGATTATTTCACTCCTTTTGAAGCAAATCAATTTATGATGCAAGTGCAGCAAAAACTATCTGGAATAGGAGCTCAACTAAGGGACAATTTAAATGGTTTCATGATAATGCATGTAATAGATGGATCTCCAGCAAAACTCTCTAATTTAAAAACTGGAGATAGAATAATAGCGGTAAATTCTCAGCCGGTAATTGGGCTTGATATTACAGAAGCTGTTGAAATGATAAGGGGAGAGAAAGGATCAAAAGTCAATTTAACAATTATGCGAAAAAAAGAAGAAGATAGTGTTGAGCATAAATTTGATATAGAAATAACTAGATCGGAAATAGTTTTAGAAGAGAGTAGATTAGAGAAAAATTTCGAGTCTTTTGGAGATGGGATAATTTTAAAGCTAAAACTCTTTTCTTTTTATCAAGATTCTAAAAGTTCTTCTGCAGAGGATTTAAAAAATGCAATCGAGAATTATGCTAAAAAACATAAAATCAAAGCACTAGTATTAGATTTAAGATCTAATACTGGAGGCCTTCTTCCTCAAGCAGTTGAGGTTGCATCACTTTTTATTTCAAAAGGAATAGTTGTCTCGATTAAAGATTCCACAGATACTCTGCAACATTTAAGAAATACTGATGGCAAAACTACTTTTGATGGTCCTTTGATTGTTTTAGTAAATAAAGCGAGTGCATCTGCATCTGAAATAGTCGCAGGAACACTTCAAGATTATGGAAGAGCAATAATTGTTGGAGAAGAGACTTTTGGAAAAGGTTCTTTTCAAACATTTTCATTAGATTCCTCAAAAAATGCTAAAATAAATCCATCTGGGGAGTTTAAAGTAACTCGTGGCATATATTATACAGTATCTGGAAAGTCACCACAATTAGTTGGCGTTCAAGCAGACGTTAATGTACCCGGCATTTTATCAGAGTTAGATATTGGAGAGAAATTTTCAAAATATCCTTTAGGAAACGATGAAATAAGCTCTAATTTTGATGATGATCTATCCGATATTCCTTTAATTCATAGAAAAAGATTATCTCTTTTATATAAACACAATTTGCAACAAAAAATGACTATCTATACTCAATATTTAGATATTTTAAAAACAAACTCTAAAAATAGAATTGAAAATAATCAAAATTATCAAAAATTTTTAACAGAGATTAAACTGAAAAATTTTGAATCAAAATCTGTAGAGCTATTTAATCAAAGCGATATTCAATTATTGGAAGCTTTAAATATTGCTAAAGATTTAGCTTATCTTAGTGAAATAAACGACAAAGGGTTTGATTAAAATAAGAAATCAAATCAAACTATATCTAAAAAATGTTATTTTTAAAAATATTTAATAGGTCAACTTTATGAAAGAAATAAGAACAAGAATAGCACCTTCTCCGACCGGTGATCCTCATGTTGGAACTATATATATAGCATTATTTAATTTAGCTTTTGCAAAAAAATTTAATGGAAAATTCATCTTAAGAATAGAAGATACGGATCAAACAAGAAGCCACGTAACTTTTGAAAAAAATATTTTTGACGCTTTAAAATGGGCAAATCTGCACTATGATGAAGGCCCAGATATGGGAGGGCCATTTGGACCTTATAGACAATCAGAAAGACTCTCTATTTATAAAAAATATGCAGACGAACTTATTGAAAAAGACAAAGCGTACAGATGTTTTGCTACAAAAGAAGAACTAGATGAGATGCGCCAAATCGCAAAAAAAACGGGAAAACCCTCTGGCTATGACAGGCGTTATAGAAATTTATCTAAAGACGAGATCAAAAAAAGATTAGATGAAAAACAAAATTATGTAATTAGACTTAAAGTTCCTCTCACAGGAGAGTGTATATTTGATGATGCTGTTAAAGGAAGGGTTGTAACTCCCCTTCAAGATATTGATGATCAAGTTTTATTTAAATCAGATGGATTTCCAACATATCATTTAGCAAATGTAGTCGATGATCATTTAATGAAGATTACTCACGTTATTCGTGGAGATGAATGGATAAGCTCTACACCTAAACACATACTATTATATGAAGCGTTTGGATGGGATAAACCAATTTTTATGCATATGCCCCTTTTACTTGGAAAAGATGGCAGAAAACTATCTAAAAGAAAAAACCCAACCTCTACATTTTATTTTAAAGAAACAGGATATTTGCCAGAAGCTTTAGTTAATTTTTTGAGCTTAATGGGGTATTCAACAAAAGATGAAAAAGAGATTTACACCATGCAAGAATTTATAAAAAATTTTGACCCTACAAGAATCGGCAAATCTGGCGCTTTTTTTGATATTCAAAAATTAGATTGGTTAAATCAACAATACATAATAAATACACTTAGCGAAAAAGATATTTTAAATAAATTAAAATCTTGGCAATTCAACGATGAATTTTTTCAAAAAATCATCCCACTTTGTCATACCAGAATGAAAACTTTTACAGAATTTATGGAACTTGTCGATTTTATGTTTATAAATCACTTAAATTATACCGACGAGCTTTTTACCCCTAAAAAAACAACGAAAGATGAAGCAATTTTAATCTTATATACTTTTATGCTTCTTTTAGAAAAACAAGATATTTTAAATTCTGAAAATGTTGAAAAAGCATCTCACGAGCTATCCGATCTTTTTCAAACAAATCACAGAAAAATTGTGATGCCACTTTTATTTGCAGCTATTCAAGGTAAAAAATTTGGCCCTCCCCTATTTCAATCAGTTGAAATCTTAAAAAAAGATAGAATAAGAGCAAGACTGCTCATGGCAATAGAGTTTTTAGGTTCTATTTCAAATAAAAAAATTGCCCAATTAAAAGAAGCTCTGGAAAAAAAAGATTTATCTTCTTTTATAAAACCCAAGAATTGACAATCAATGATTGATAATTCAAAAATTAATTTTTATCTTCATTTGTAGTTTCTGTATCAGCATCTTTCATCTGAGAAATGATATAATTTTTCTGAACTCCATTTTCTAAATTGCAACTATTGAAAAAAAATAGTATTAATAAAAGTAAAAGATAACGCATGGGATATAGACTCCTTTGTCTTATTTTTATAAAATTAAGATATAGTTTTTTTTTAAGAAAATAAAGGAAAAAAAATGACCTACTCACATATTGAGCCCTATATTTCTAGAATTAATCATCGCACACTTTTAAATAAAGAAGGATCGAGTAAAAAAACGTATCATTTAATCCTAGACATCAAATCTTCTAATATAAGCTATGATCCTGGAGATAGCGTAGCTATTTTAGTTGAAAATGATCCAAGAATAGTTGACCTTACTATCAATTACATGAAAGCTGATCCCTCGCAAGAAATATTACATCCAAAAACTAATGAAAAAATGAGCCTCAAAGATTTTTTAACAAAAAAAGCAAATATCTCTAAAGCAAATTTTAACTTTATAAAACTTTTTGATAAAAAATTTAAAATTGATGAGATAAAAACATTAATTACAACCCATCATATTTGGGATATTTTAAAATTTTTTACTAAACACAAAGTTTCTCCTCAGGAGATGTGTAAAAATATGATGCCCCTACTTCCTCGCCTATATTCTATCTCATCATCTTTAAAAATGTATCCCGATGAAATGCATCTTTTAATAACCCATATCTCATATGAGCTAGGAAGTATTAAAAGAAATGGAGTTGCAACAGAATTCCTTTGCAATTTATCTCAAATTCTAAAAACAAAAATTCCAATTTATATTCAGCCATCTCACGGTTTTAGCCTTACAAACAATCTTGAAAAACCAATAATTATGATATCATCTGGCTGCGGGCTCGCTCCTTTTAGAGCTTTTTTAGAAGAAAGATATATAACAAAAGCAACAGGCAATAACTGGCTGTTTTTTGGTGAGAGAAATTCTAAAACAGATTTTTATTTCGAAGATTTTTTTAAAGATTTAGAAGAAAAAAATCTACTTAGATTAACAACTACCTTTTCTAGAGATCAAGAAGATAAAATATATGTTCAAGATAAAATCTTAGATAATGCATCTGATATTTGGCAGTGGATACACTCTGGTTGTTTAATTTATATTTGCGGAGGTCTTTCAATGGGAAGAGCTGTCGATGAAACTCTTCAAAATATATTTACCCAAGAAGGAAATCTCTCTAAAGAAGAGTCTAGAGCCTTTTTTAAATCCTTAATAAAAGAAAAACGCTACTTAAAAGACATTTATTGAAAATTTTTATAATTTAAAAAATTTTGTCATTAAATTTCGACAGTAGTAATAATGCAAAACGCCTGAATACCCTCTCCACAGCCAAAATCTGTCAACCCATCTCCTGATGTTGCTGTTATTCCGATTTGTGAAATTTCTAAATCTAAAATCTCAGAAATTTTATGTTTCATATGACCTATTTTCTTTTGCATTCTAGGTCTTTGAGCTTCTATAGTTATAGCTACATGAACAATTTTTTGAGTTTTTAAACTTTGTTTCGCTTTTTCTAAATATACTTTAGAATCTGTAATACCGCTATTTAAACATAGATCACTTGCAACGGTAGCTAAAATAGGCACTCCAGTTAAAGATGTTATTGCATTACAAATACTATGATAGATAACATCGCCATCTGAATCCGCAGCGAGTCCTGGAACTTCTTCAAACAAAACTCCTGCGATTATACAAGGTTTTGAAGATTCATCGGATAAAAACCTATGAGAGTCTTGTCCAATACCTGTTCTATAAAGAGGAAATTTGTTATTCATATTTTTTTTAAAAATGATTATGCCAAATATAAGAATTTAACATAATAAAAAAGCATCTTAATGCTCGCATCTCAATGCCCACATCCAAAAACTCCAGTCAGAATTCTTTTGAACATTTTAGAAACTTCAGATACACTTACAAAAAAATGAGATTTTTATGAATGATGATTCTTTAAAGATTAAAGGTGGCATAACTTTGAATGGCAGAATAAAAGCTGCCGGCGCAAAAAATGCTATGACAAAACTACTTGTCGCGTCATTAATCTCAGATAATAAATGTATTTTCTATAATGTGCCTAACATCGGCGATGTTGAAATTACTGTAGATCTCTGTAAAGAGATTGGGATGGAAGTTCAGTGGGATAGAGAAAACCATATAATGCAAGTTCAAACAAAAGAGTTAAAAAAATTATATATTCCACAAAAATTTTCTGGCGCCAACAGAATTCCAATATTAATGATTGGAGCGCTTCTTGGCAGAACTAATCAAGAGATTATAGTTCCCACAGTTGGTGGAGATGATCTAGGATCAAGACCACTCGATTTCCATATGGCTTCTTTAAAAAAGTTAGGGGCAACAATTGAATATAGAGATGATAAAAACGATGCTTCATACGTTGCAAAAGCAAGTCAAGGCTTAAAAGGCGCATTAATTACACTTGCATACCCATCTGTTGGCGCTACTGAAAATACTATTTTAGCAGCGATTAGAGCAACGGGAAAAACAATAATAAAAAATGCAGCGATTGAACCAGAGATTGTAGATCTTATTTTATTTTTACAAAAACTTGGCGCTAATATTTTTATTGATACAGATAGAACAATTCATATAGAAGAATCTCATAAATTTTATGAAGTTGAACACTATGTAATTCCAGATAGAAATGAAATTATCTCTTATGCATTAGCTGCTATTGCAACGAAAGGCAGAATTTTTATTGAAGGAGCTGAGCATCTACATTTAATTACTTTTTTAAATAAAATTAGAGAAGTAAAAGCCGCCTTTAACATAAAAAAAGATGGTATTGAGTTTTTCTATGATAAAGAATTAAGGGGTAATCTTCATATAGAAACGGATGTTCATCCAGGTTTTATGACAGATTGGCAGCAACCTTTTGTGGTATTACTTACTCAAGTAAAAGGATCTAGCGTTTTACATGAAACAGTTTATGAAAATAGATTTGGCTATATTAAAACTCTAAAAGAAATGGGAGCTGACATCGAACTTTTCACAAAATGTCTAGGATCTAATAAATGTAGATTTAACTCCTTAAATCATAAACACTCTTTAGTTGTTAAGGGCCCTAGTAACCTAGTCGCTAAAGATATAAAAATTCCAGATCTTAGAGCTGGTTTTGCATATGTAATGGCAGCTCTGCTCACAGATGGCACTACTACAATTGAGCAAAAAAGTTTTTTAGATAGAGGCTATGAAAATATTGTTCAAAAACTTCAATCTCTTGGAGCGAATATTGAAACAAGTGAAAATCCTAAAAATTTAAATTATTTCAAGAAAATTCTAAATAAAGAGCTTGTTTAAATAAAAATTAATATTTGATATTTATTTGTTTTATTTTTATAATCTTTATAACTTTTATTAAACATTTAAATTAAATATGCCCAAATCCTTTACAAACATAAATAAATTAATAAAATTTTTAAAAGTAGATAAAAAAAATCAAAAAAAAATTTTATTAAATTCTAACTTTCCTCTTCTTTTACCCTACACACTTGCTAAAAAAATTAAAAAAAATGATCTAACAGATCCAATTTTCAGACAGTTCGTTCCTCTAATAGACGAAACTTATAAAAACCCAGGATATACAAAAGATCCCTTAAATGAAGAGAAATTCAGAAGATCAAAACTTATAAAAAAATATAATTCTAGAGCTTTATTAATCACTACAAATGCTTGCTTGGGGCATTGTAGATTCTGTTTTAGAAAACATTTTGAATTTTTTTTTAATAAAAACTTCGATAAAGAAATCGATTTAATAAAAAAAGACAAAAATTTAACTGAAATCATCTTAAGTGGCGGCGATCCCCTCACTTTGAGTAACAATGATTTAGAAAATCTTTTAAAAACGTTAGATAAAATATCTCACCTAAAAATTTTAAGATTTCATACAAGATATATAATTGCAGATCCCAAAAGAATAGATCAAAATTTTTTAAAAATTTTAAAAAACATAAAAAAACAAATTATTTTTGTTTTTCATATTAATCATCCAAAGGAGATCGATTCAAACCTTATAAAAACTATTCAAAAACTAAAAAAGCAAAATATTTTGCTTTTTAATCAAAGCGTTTTACTAAAAGATGTAAATGATGATTTTGAAACTTTGAAAAATTTAAATCTAAAATTAATTGAAATAGGAATAGCACCTTATTATTTACATCACCTAGATAAGATAGAAGGCTCCAAACATTTTGAAGTTCCAATAAAAAAAGGAAAAGAATTAATAAAACAGCTGCATGAGAATCTCTCTGGTTATATGGTTCCTAAATATGTCCGGGAAATTCCAAATAAGCAAAGTAAAACTTTGATTTAGAAGAAATTTTTCACTTTTATTGGCATGAATTTTTTAAAAAAAATATTATCGAAATAAAGCTCGCTAGAAAAAATAAATTTTTAATAACATTATAAGGCTTATTTTAATAAAGCTCTCATTATTAGGTATTTAAGAAAATCGCACTCCAATTTTTCATATCATAAAAATGAGTTTTCTTGATTTTATGATGTGTTTTTTTAATAGATTTCACATCATAAAAATGTGTTTTCTCTATTTTATGATGTCATTTTATGATAATTTTCCTATCATAAAATTAAGTTTTTAGAATTTTATTTAATTATTGAATAATTTTATCTAAATTTTTTAACCTTTCAGGCAAAAAAATTAAAAATATCACACAAACCTCTAGCTTTAAGTTATTTAAATAAAGTTATTTTTAAGATATTTTTGGCCTTTAAAAACCTAAAATAAAATACTTTTTTCAATCTTAAAAGCTTTTTGAAATTTGTATTTTTCATAGCGGATTTATGTAATTAAACTGCTGTTAAGTTGCCATTAAACAGCCACTAAAATTTTACATTCTATCTAAAGGTTTGAGACCCAATATATCAAAGCCTGCTTTTAAGACTTTTTGAGTCATATGACATAATAGAAGTCTAGAGTTTTGCTCTAAAGAATCCATAACTTTGCAATCTCTAAAAAAGATATTAAATTTGGTTGCTAAATCATATAAATAATCACAAAGTCTATTTGGAAGAAGATCTCTTTCCATTAGCTCTAAAACTTCAGCAAATCTAATTAAATGAAATCCCAAAGAAATTTCAGAAGGATGTTTTAATTCGATTTGAGTAGTTTTTAAAAGTTTTTCGATATCTTCTTTTACTTTTCTTTTTATCGATAAGATTCTGACATACGAATAAAATAAAAATGCGGCAGTATTGCCCTCGAGTGATAGCATTTTTTCATAAGAAAAAGTGTAGTCTTTTATTCTATGGTTAGATAAATCAGCATATTTTATTGCGCTGATTCCTAAATTTATTGAATATTCATCTAATGTTTTTTTATCTAAATCTTTTAATCTATTTTTTAAGATTTTTTTTGCATGATCTATAGCTTTAGATAAAAGATCTATTAGTTTTTCAGTCTCACCTTCTCTTGTTTTAAACTTTTTTTTATCTTCTCCTAAAACTACACCAAAGGTTACATGATCAAATTTTGTTTTATTTGGATCTAAGTATTTTGCTTTAACTACTAAAGGATAGATCATTTGAAAATGAAGAGATTGACCTAAATCCGTAACAATTATAATTCTATCAGCTTTTTCAACAATGCATCTGTGTTTAAATGCAGCGATATCTGTTGTATCATAGTTATATCCTCCATCTGATTTTTGAACTATAATGGGTAGAGGATTTCCTTCTCTATTTTTAAACCCTTCAATAAAAACACATTTCGCACCATCAGAGACTTTTATCAATTTTTTTTCTTCTAACTCTTTTACAACTAAAGGCAGCTCTTCATTGTAAAAAGATTCTCCCCTCTCGTTTAGTTTTATATCTAATAAATTATATATCTCATTAAATGCTTCTCTTGAAATATCGTAAATTATCTCCCAGACATCTATTGCTGCTTTTTCTTTTGCTTGAAGGTTAACAACTTCTAGTTGAGATTTTTTCTTAAAATCCGGATCTTCATCAAATAATTTTTTTGCCTCTTTGTACCAAATAGTTAATGTTGTTAAATCTGCTTTTTCTTCTTTTGATATAATTTTAGATTGAAATTTTTTTAAATAATTAATGAGCATTCCAAATTGAGTGCCCCAATCGCCTACGTGATTTAATCTTAAAACATCTTCTCCTAGAAATTCAAAAAGTCTAGCTATGCTATCTCCAATAATTGTTGATCTTAAATGACCAACATGAAGCTCTTTTGCAATGTTTGGAGAAGAAAATTCAACGATAACTTTTTTTGGTTTAATGACTTTTTTAATACCAAGTTTCGGATCAAATAGATTTTTATTTAAGATAGCGGATAGAAAATCACTACTCAGTTTTAGATTTATAAAACCAGGTCCTGCTATCTCAATTTCTAAAAAAATCTCTTTTTCACCTTCCAATAGATCTATATTTGAAATGATTTTTTCTGCAATTTTTTTAGGGTTTTCTTTTAAAATTTTCGCAAGCTTGAGTGCGCTATTACATTGATAATGACCGAAATTTTCATCTAGACAGTGAGCAATATCAGCTAATGCTTCTTTTGAAGTGAGTTTATCTTCAAAACTTTTTAAAATAGCTTCGGTTAATCTGTTTTGTAAAAAATCTATTAAAAGTCCATTAATCATTTTTCAGAGTGATTAAAATATAATTTTTCTAATCTTTTACCTATACCCGATTTTATTTTAAATTGCGCTAATTTTATTGCAGCTTCGTTTGTTGTGATATTATTTTCGTCAGCAATTTTAAAAATTTCTAATAAAGATGTATATATATTATCGATTCTATCTCGAGATTTTATTGGACAATACCCCATCTTTTCTAATTCAAAAGATACGTTAATAAGTCCCCCTGCATTAACAACAAAATCAGGAGAATATAAAATGTTTTTATCTTTTAAAATTTGGCAGTGAGAATCATCTAAAAGTTGATTATTCGCAGCGCCGCAAATAGCTTTGCATTTTAGATCTTTTATTGTTTCAGCATTTAAAATTCCTCCAATAGCACATGGAACAAAAATATCACACTCTTGTTTGTAGATATCTTCAGGTTTGACAATTTTTGCAACATTCATAAATTTTTTTAATTTTGTCTCATCAATATCACTAATTATAAGTTCTGCTCCGTGCCAAAATAGATGTTCAATTAAATAATGAGAAACGCTACCCATTCCTTGAATAGCTATTTTTTTACCTTTTATTGATGTTGAGCCATATAGTTTTTTTAAAGTTGCTAAAATACCTTTAAAAACTCCCCATGCTGTAAATTTAGAGGGATTACCAGAACTTTTTTCATGAGGAAGCCCTACGACATATTTTGTTTTTTTATGAATTTGCATAACCTCTTTTGTAGAACAGCCCATATCTTCTGCACAAATATATTTACCTTCTAAAATATTTACAGCTTCACCAAAAGATTTTAAAAGCGCTTCTGTTACATCTTTTTTATCTTTAATAATAATAACACTTTTCCCCCCACCAAAACCGGCTTCAGCCATTGCAGATTTATAAGTCATCCCTTTAGACAAACGAAGAACATCTGTTAGAGCTTCATCAAAACTTTTATATGCGGCTATTCTCGTTCCTCCGAGAGCAGTTCCTAAAGTAGAATCATGAATTGAGATAATTGCTAAAAGATTTGTTTTCTCATTTGTGATTTTATAGACAGTTTCGTAACCTTCAATTTGAAGATTCTCAAACGTAAAATCCAAATATTTTTTAATGTTATTTTTTTTCTTAGTATTTTCTTGGATCTCTATAGACATTTTTTCTCCTTAAACTAATAAGTTCATCTTTATTTACATACTAAATAAAGTAACATTTTTTATATTACAAAAGCAACATTAATTTAATTTAAATTATTATAATTAAAATTAAACATGATTGTTTTCTCAAATATTAACTTATGTTTTTATTTATTATAAAAATTGATATACTTTGTTTTAAACTTGCTAAAATATAGCTAACATATTAAATTTGAATATCAACCAAAAAATAGCATATGCAATCTTTAGAGGGAAAAATGCAAATCAGTGAAAAAGTTAAAAAAGAAACTTTGAAATTCTTGAAACGCACAAGAAAAGCAGATCTTATTTTAACATATCTTTTCTATGTTGAGAAAAAATTTAATTTAAAACCAGTACTCTTTATTAGAAACAAAACGATTTATCAAAGCGTAGACACCCTTTTAGAAATTTTAGAAAAAGAGGGTAAACTCTTTAGAGAGACCGAGATAAAAATTCAATTTGGCAAACAAAACGTTAATGAGCATACTAAAAAAATATATATATGCCCTTTTACAGGCAAAGTTTTTGGAGATAATACTCACCCAAATCCTCAAGATGCAATATATGATTGGATATCAAAATGCCCTGAGAATAAAGAAAGAGTGGGAGGACTTAGAGCTAAAAGGTTTTATGTATCTGAAGATCCGGAAATTATAAAAAAATATATAAAACCAAGAAAAGAACCTGTTACAAAGCTTGTTTATTCATCAGGACTTACTGGAAAACTTTTTAATAGTAAAAAAGCGATTATAGAAGATTTCAAAAAAACTAATATTAAATATTTTACTTTGTTTGAAGTTCAAAATCAAAATAAGTATGAGATTGAACAGCATTTTTTAAATTTCATCCAAGAACAACTTACTGAAGATAAAATCAAAGCTTTTGTAGAAGCTATCTCTAAATTCACAGAATTCGAATCTTATCTAGAAAAATGGCTAAAATAAAAAAAATTGTTAGCAACTCTACTAAAGAAACTATTCAATTTGCAAAAGATCTATCTAAACATTTAAAAAAAGGATCTATCGTTGCTTTTTTGGGAGATCTAGGATCTGGAAAAACAACATTTATTAAAGGAATTGTAAAAGCTCTATCTGAGACAAAAAATATAAATGTAACTAGTCCGACTTTTGTTTATTTAAACATTTACGGCGTCAAAATTCCAATTTATCACTTTGATCTATATAGGATAAAAGACAAAGACCATTTTTATGAAATGGGTTTTGAAGAGTATTTTTCTAGCTCAGGGATCTGTCTAATTGAGTGGTCCGAAAATATTTTAGATATTTTGCCAAAGGATACAATTTTTATAAAAATGACCCATATAACAGAACAGACAAGAGAAATTGAAATTACAAATGCTTTTTAAATATGATAGAAAAATGTTAAACTACAATATAAAATAATCAACGAGATATTGTTTTTAAGAAAAAATAAAAAAAAACTAATATTAATTTAAATTATGACATTATTAAATAAAGATATTTTTGTTTGTTTAGATATAGAAGCAACCGGTTTAGATCCATCAAACGATCGAATAATTGAAATTGCAATAGTTAAATTTAGATTCGATGAAATCATAGATACCTTTTCTACTTTAATAGATCCAGAAGTCGAAATTCCTAAACCATCACAAAATATTCATAATATTTCCGAAGCTATGGTTAAAGGAAAACCAAAAATAAAAGATGTTTTGCCAGAAATCTTAAAATTTATAGATTCTCACATTATTATGGGACATGGCATAAAATTTGATCTCGATATTATCTATGCAGCTACAAAAAGAGAGCAAATCCCCTGCAAAATATATAATGCAACTTATATAGATACTCTAAGACTTGCAAGGCTATACGGAGAAAGTCCATCTAATTCATTAAAAGAGTTATCTAAACATTTTAACATTGAATTAGAAGGCGCTCATAGAGCTTTAAACGATGTAAAAGCAAATATTGAAGTTTTTAAAAAATTATCAACCACCTTTACGACTACAAATCAGATGTTAAAAAGGCTAGAAAAACCAATATCATTAAAAAAAATGCCTCTTGGCAAGCATAAAGGTAGAGCCTTTTCTGAAATCCCCATCGAATATTTAAAATGGGCGGCCGGCAAAGATTTTGATCAAGATCTTTTATTCTCAATTAGACTAGCGATTAATGCTAGAAAGAAAAAAACTAGTTTTGAGACAGCATCTAACCCTTTTTCCAGTCTTTAAAAAAATATCCTTTTTTTTACCATTTCTTTTGCAACTGCTCTTATCTATTATATATAGTAAACCTTACTATATCATGGAATCACTATTTGAGATGGATCGCTTTCAACAGATTCACTATCTAACCACGTGACTAAATATGTTTTTTCATCTTTTAAAAACATGTGTTGATCAAAATATTGAAGATCTGTTCCCTCATAAACTAGAGTACCCATTGAATCTAAATAAACTTTATAGCTTACAGCTCCCACAACTAAATCCCAATATATGCTATTCACATATTGACCTTTTAATAGATCGCCTTTATTAGAGTAAGTATAGTTATTTTCAAGATAAATTCCATCTACTAAGACTATGGCATTAGCCTTTTGTGATATTACAAGAGGATTAAAAGTCGCAACATAAGCATATTTTTTAGATAAAGTTGTATTTATTGTAGGACCTGCGGGAAGTTCAATATTATCATCTACTTGATAATTTAAAGCTGTGGGATTTATCCATGTAACGCCATAATCAGAAGACGAAGCTGCCTCAACTATTCTATTATTAATTCCTTGCATAATACACCATATAACATAAACATTTTGTCCTGTTGAGTCCGATGATAGGTGAGAAAAACAAGCATGTTCTGAGTTGTTTGATAGATTTGGAACTCCCCCATCTCCTGTTGTAGTTGTTGGATTTATCCAAGTTACACCATAATCTGCAGATCTAGCTACCTGGATAAGCATATTATTAGAACTCCCAGCTCTTTGCCATATGGCAACTAGATATTGTCCAGTTGAATCGCTAACAACACAAGGATACATAGCCATTTTTCCATTATTTGATAAATCTGGACTTCCTCCATCACCTGTTGTAGAAGTTGGTTTTTGCCAAGAGACTCCATAATCTGAAGATTTAACAGTTTGTATAACCCAATTTACTCCATCTGATCTAGTCCAAATAGCATAAACATACTGCCCAGTTGAATCTGCTATTATCATACTTTCATAAGCACTTCCATTATTATCTGATAAATTAGGACTTCCTCCATCTCCTGTTGTAGCAGTTGGATTCTGCCATGTTACACCATAATCTGATGAATAGGCTGTTTGCACTACAATCATTGCATTACTATCCCTACACCAAATAGCATAAACATACTGTCCCGTTGAACTAGTCCTTATAACAGGAGTATAAGTATTATTTCCATCATCCGATAAATTAGGACTTCCTCCATCTGCTGGTGTAGAAGTTGGATATTGCCATGTTACACCATAATCTAAAGAATAAGCTGTTTGAACTATAAAATAAGAACTCCCAGTTATACAACGCCAAATAGCATAAACATATTGTCCTGTTGAATCTGCTGTAATTTGAGGATCAAAAGCATCCTTGCCATTTTTAGATAGATTAGGAGTTCCTCCATCTGCTGGTGTAGTTGTTGGAATTTGCCATGTTTCGCCAGAATCGGTTGATAAAGATGTTTGAACAGTCGATATATCTGTATCGAATTTATTCCATATACTATATATATACTGCCCTGTTGAATCCATTGCAACTTCTGTAGGATACATATCTGTATCTGCGAATAGATTAAATGTAAGTAAAGCACCTACAAAACATCTTATGAGAAATGATAACATTTTTTTGCCTGCTCTTAGAGTTAAAAAATTACTAGTTCTTCAAAAAGTTATAATTAATTTTTTAAAAAATTCCAATATTTTTTTTACCTCTTAGCACATAAAAAACATTATCTATATATCTATATTCTTAAAAAAACCTTAGTTTTTTCATCGTTTCCTGAGGGGGAAAGACAGTTTTTAACTAAGTTTTTTTATAAAACTTAAGTTATTTCCTATTTTTTATTTTTCTTATACCTCCTTACCAGTTCCATTCAAATCTTTGTGTTTTTCTAATTGGAATAATTTCATTACGCCAAGTTTTTTTCGTAAGAATTTTTCTTATTTTATTAATTTGAGGCTCTCCAAGTGGAAATCTTAAAGAAACCTTTCCTTCATATCTAATATGGAAAAGTGTGTCATAAGACGCCCTTCCTTCTAAAGATAGATATTTCATAATATTTAATTCTAAACGCAATCTTCCTCCAAATCCATTTGTGCATCTATCTTTGTGTAAGTAATATTGACTAAATCCTCCATAAACTGAGAAATTTTTGATGTCTTCGAATAAGTATCCTAGATCGAAATAAATACTTCTTAGAGCTGATTCTAAGTTTATTGTTGTTAAGACAAAACCACCATCGAAATTCTTAAATTCTCTTGATACAAACTCATTTTTATCAAGAGGGAAATATAAATTTAATCTTAAATCAAATCTTTCTTTTAATAGCTCAGCTCCAACTCCAATTTGGTTGACATGGAAATCATGTTTAGAGTTTCTATAATCATAATAAAGATTTAAACCATAAACATTTTCACTAGATGAAGAGTAATATCTAAATCCAAATCCAGCATTTGCTGCATACTCATCTGTATTCATATAATGCACTCTCAAATCTGCATATGTAGACCAATCAGTTATAAATAATTTAGGGAATATTAATGCTTCTAAAGTTGTATATCCCGTATTATAGCCTATACCTTGTCCTTCTATGTGATTAAGAGATAGATTAATCAATTGTTGATAATCATCTTCGTCTTTCGATATAACAGGGTTTTGATCAACCTCATCTTTTTTATCTTTTCCATTAAGTTCACGAATTATTTTCTCTACTCTATCATATAAATCTTCATTATTTATTATTAATTTTTGATTTTCTTGATTTTCACTATCTTTAGTTTTTGATTTACTATCTTCTCCTAAAATAATAGTTTGTTTAGATAAATAGTCATCACTTTGGTCTGACACAATATTTTGAGATTCACTAAATAAATCTATAGATTTTAAATCAATCTCATCTTTTGATATCTCAGCTCTTTGGTCATCTTTTTTATCTTTATCGTTATTGATAAGAATCAGAGCTTCTTCTTTATCAACCTCTTTATTAGAGTCTAGTTTTCTATCTTTTTCTTTTGAGAGTTTTTTAATTCTTGATTTATTTACATCTCTCAAAGTTATAGTTTGTATAGATGA